>NZ_JAYGQU010000007.1:0-122484 GCF_035012985.1 Polynucleobacter sp. MG-28-Ekke-A2
ATACATCCACTACTACAACCATGATCGAATCAAGCAAAAGCTAAAGGGATTAAGTCCGGTGCAATACCGAACTCAATCCCTCGTGCTAACCTAACTAAACTGTCCAACTACTGGGGGTCAGTTCAGAAGGTGGTTTTCTTGATACTTGGCGGAAGAGGCGGGATTCGAACCCGCGGTAGGCTATTAACCTACGCACGCTTTCCAGGCGTGTGACTTAAACCGCTCATCCACCCTTCCGGAACCGATGATTATACGATTCCCTAAGGGATTTGGTCTAAATCTCGATTTAGCTTATTACAGAGACTCTTTTAGCTGGTCCAAGATGTGTGGATTTTCCAGGGTGGAGGTGTCTTGAGTTACTTCCTCGCCTTTAGCAATCACACGCAAGAGACGGCGCATGATCTTACCGGAACGGGTCTTAGGCAAGTTATCACCGAAACGAACATCTTTAGGCTTAGCGATCGGACCGATCTCCTTGCCTACCCAGTTACGCAGCTCAGTAGCAAGCTTCTTGGCTTCATCACCAGTTGGGCGACCGCCCTTCAGAACGACGAAGACGCAAATGGCTTCACCAGTCAGCTCGTCAGGACGACCCACAACTGCTGCTTCAGCAACCAATGGGTTAGCCACTAAGCAAGATTCAATCTCCATGGTTCCCATGCGGTGACCAGAAACGTTCAATACGTCATCGATACGACCAGTAATGGTGAAGTAGCCAGTATCTTTGTTACGGATTGCACCGTCACCAGCAAGATACAAAGTACCGCCCAACTCTTCTGGGAAATAAGATTTCACGAAACGATCTGCATCATTCCAAATCGTACGAATCATGGAAGGCCATGGACGTTTCACAACCAAGATACCGCCTTGACCGTTAGGAACGTCTACACCAGCCTCATCCACAATCGCCGCCTGAATACCTGGCAATGGCAATGTGCATGAACCCGGAATCATTGGGGTTGCGCCTGGCAATGGTGAAATCATGTGACCGCCAGTTTCTGTTTGCCAGAACGTATCGGCAATTGGGCACTTTGAATTACCAACATGCTCGTAATACCACATCCATGCCTCTGGATTAATTGGCTCACCAACAGAACCTAGGAGGCGCAGTGATGATAAATCGTAGCTCTTTGGATGCACTGCTTCATCATTGCTTGATGCTTTAATCAATGAACGAATTGCAGTCGGTGCGGTGTAGAAAATAGAGGCTTTATGTTTTTGGATCATGTCCCAGAAACGGCCCGCATTTGGATAAGTTGGAACGCCTTCAAATACGATCTCAGTAGCGCCAACTGCGAGTGGGCCATAAGTAATATAAGAGTGACCCGTTACCCAACCGATGTCAGCAGTACACCAGAACACATCGTTAGGCTTAATATCAAAAGTCCACTTCATTGTGAGAATGGCCCACAAGAGGTAGCCGCCTGTTGAGTGTTGTACACCCTTTGGCTTACCGGTTGAACCGGATGTATAAAGAATAAATAATGGATGCTCAGCGCTTACCCACTCTGGCTCGCAAGTAGTAGCTTCGTTTGCTACGATTTCTTGCATCCACACGTCACGCCCTGCTTGCATGGTGACATCAGTACCAGTGCGTTTACTAACTATTACATGCTTAACCTTAGGGCACTCGCCAGTTGAAAGAGCTTCGTCACAGATTGCTTTGAGTGGCAATGCTTTGCCGCCGCGGAACTGTCCATCAGCAGTAATCACAGCAACGGCGCCCACGTCCATAATGCGGTCACGCAATGCTTGGGCAGAGAAACCGCCAAACACGACTGAATGAATTGCGCCGATACGCGCACACGCCTGCATAGCAACAATACCTTCGATGGTCATTGCCATATAAATGATGACACTGTCACCGGACTTAACGCCCATCTTGCGCAGTGCATTTGCCATTTTGCAAACGCGCTCAAGCATCTCTTTGTAAGTTACTTTAGTAACACTACCGTCATCTGCTTCAAAAATGATGGCAGTCTTATCACCTAGGCCGGCTTCAACTTGACGATCTAAACAATTGTAAGAAGCATTGGTAGTTCCATCTTCAAACCATTTGTAGAAAGGCGCCTTGGATTCATCTAAAACCTTGGTAAAGGGCTTTTTCCAATAGAGATTCTCTTTAGCAAGACGACCCCAAAAGCCGTCGTAATCTGAATTGGCTTCAGCACAGAGCTTGTTATAAGCCTCCATACCTGGAATTGCCGCACCCTTTACAAAGTCTGCAGGTGGGTTAAAAACGCGGTTTTCTTGCTTTAATGGTTCCATGCTTCACAGCCCTCTATCTAATAATCAATAATCTAAAATCAACAACAAATGCGAGAAAATGTCGCAGAATGGCATATTTAGAGTCTCAAGACCTTAGAAGATAAGTGAAAACACTTGGGATTTGCTCTATGGCAAACCCTTAAAATAGGGCAAACCTTACTAATAATGTGGAAATAAGCAGATAAACATGACCAATATCAAACAAAACGACCTGATTCAAAGCGTTGCGGACGCATTTCAGTTCATCTCCTACTACCATCCCAAGGACTTTATTACCGCCATGGGCAAGGCTTATGAATTGGAACAGGGTCATGGTGCCAAAGATGCGATTGCCCAAATTTTGACCAATAGCCGTATGTGCGCCGAAGGTCATCGACCCATGTGCCAAGACACTGGTATTGCCGTAGTCTTCCTCAAGATTGGTATGAATGTTCAATGGCCTGATGCAACGATGAGCGTCACAGATATGGTGAACGAAGGCGTGCGTCGCGCCTACCTCAATCCAGACAATATGTTGCGCGCATCCGTTCTAACGGATCCAGCAGGCAAACGTAAAAATACTGGAGACAACACCCCTGCCGTGATCCATTACGAAATTGTTCCAGGCGATGATGTTGAAGTGATTTGTGCAGCTAAAGGTGGTGGCTCAGAAAATAAAGCCAAGATGGTCATGCTCAACCCTTCAGACTCAATCGTCGATTGGGTTCTCAAGACTGTTCCTACGATGGGCGCAGGTTGGTGCCCTCCAGGCATCCTCGGCATTGGTATTGGCGGCACACCAGAAAAAGCCATGCTCATGGCTAAAGAAGCTTTGATGGGTCCAGTTGATATTCAAGAGCTGATTGAGCGTGGGCCTAAAAATCGCGTTGATGAACTACGTCTCGAGCTCTATGAAAAAGTAAACAAACTCGGCATCGGCGCTCAAGGCCTAGGTGGTTTAGCCACCGTGCTCGACATCAAGATCTTGGATTACCCAACACATGCTGCTTCATTGCCTGTAGCCATGATTCCTAATTGCGCAGCGACTCGTCATATTCATTTCCATTTACATGGCGATGGCCCTGCAAAACTCGAAGCACCTTCACTCTCAGATTGGCCAGATGTCACCTGGACACCAGATGTTCAAAAATCCAAGCGCGTGAATTTAGACACCCTCACTGCTGAAGAAGTGGCTGGTTGGAAACTAGGCGAAACACTATTACTGAACGGCAAGATTTTGACTGGTCGTGACGCCGCTCATAAGCGCATTCAAGACATGCTCGCTAAAGGCGAAGAGTTGCCAGTGAGCTTTAAAAACCGCGTGATCTATTACGTTGGCCCAGTTGATCCAGTACGTGATGAGGCAGTTGGCCCAGCAGGCCCTACGACTGCAACTCGTATGGATAAGTTCACCGAAATGATGCTTGCCAAAACTGGCTTGATCTCCATGATTGGTAAAGCTGAGCGTGGGCCTGAGGCGATTGAAGCGATCAAGAAACATAAGTCAGCTTACTTAATGGCTGTTGGCGGCGCTGCGTACTTGGTATCTAAAGCTATTCAAACCTCTAAAGTAGTTGGCTTTGCCGATTTAGGCATGGAAGCCATTTACGAGTTTGATGTCAAAGACATGCCAGTAACTGTTGCAGTGAACTCAGAAGGCATCTCAATGCACAATGAAGGTCCACGTGAATGGCAAGCGAAGATTGCTGGTATTCCAGTCAAGATTGCTTAACGCCCTAACAACTTCATTACAGAGTAAGCATAGTCAACATTGGCACTCATCGGGGTATTTGATTCTGGCGTTGGAGGCTTATCCGTATTGGATGAGGCTCTGCGTCAGCTTCCCCAGCATGACTATATCTATCTTGCCGACTCAGCCAACGCGCCTTATGGCGAAAAATCGAGCGACTGGATTACCAAGCGCAGCCTCGCCCTTTGCAGCTATCTAACCAACAAAGGGTGTGACGCTATCGTAGTTGCTTGTAACACCGCAACTGCTGAAGCGATTAAAAAAATTCGGGCAGCGATTTCTATCCCGATCATTGGGGTTGAGCCAGGCATTAAGCCAGCAGCCATGCAATCGCAAAACAATATTGTGGGCGTCCTGGCTACAGAGGCGACTCTCAAGAGCGATAAGTTCAATGCCTTATTAAATACCTTGCCAAATGATTGTCAGTTCATTAAACAAGCTGGCGCAGGATTGGTGCCGTTGATAGAGTCTGGTAAAGCGGATAACGAAGAAACCTTAGAGTTGCTAGCAAAACATCTTGTGCCCATTCAGGATGCTGGCGCCGATACCTTGGTGCTAGGCTGCACGCATTACCCTTTCTTGAGGAAAGCTATTCGTAAACTGCTAGGCGAATCTATTACGCTGATTGACACCAGCGATGCTGTGGTTAGGCAGCTCAAAAGACAACTTGAGAATCTTGAAGATACAAGCTCTAGTAATGAACATGGAGCAATACTATTCCTGAGCAGCAAGAATGAAGAGTCACTATTGCTCATGGCGCAAGATTTAATGTCTGCCGATTTAACTTCGCATACAGTTGAAGCGCGCATCTTGGGTGAAATAAAATGAGCGCCTTTCTGAAAAAGTTAGACGATTTTCTACCGTTCAATAAATCTGAACGCATCATTATTGGCATCGTAGTACTTTTGCATGCTCTTCCTGCGCTCGAGTTTTTATACTTTAGTCAGCGCCCGCCGCAAATGGATGATGAGCGTGTCATGGCGAATTTGGTGAGCCCGGAGGCATCCACAGCCCAACAGCCGCCAGCCGCTGCTCCGCCAAAGCCTAAAGAGCAGAAAAAAGTAGTTAAAGAAAAACCGAAAGAGAAGTCTTCAGATAAGCCCAGTCCAACTCAAGCACAGCAGACGCCACAGCAAAACCAAGCACAGAGCAAGTCTGAATCTCAGTCGCCAACTCAATCGCAGACCCAAAACGCTGCTGTAGCCCCTGCTACTAGTGGGGGTGCTAGCGGCACACCTATTCAGACTGACATTGGTAAACTGGTTGTGGTTTATCAGCCTGATGCAGATGCCTATTACCCATCATTCTCAAAGCGTTCTGGGGAACAAGGTACAGTGGTAGTGCGCTTAATTATTGATGAAAGTGGCAACGTAGAAGATGTAGCATTACTTCAATCGAGCACCTTCCCCAGACTAGATCGCGCTGCAACCGATATCGGCAAACGTTATCGCTTTAAACCTTTTTTAGTAAATGGTTCACCCCAAAGAATTTCCACCAATCTTTTAATCAAATTTAATCTCAAGAATTAATCAATATGAATACACCATTTGGCATTGCAAATCTCTGGCTTGAAGGCGATGTGATTACACGATTTGTAGCAATTGCCCTGCTCATCTGCTCTATTGTGACTTGGGTCATTTTGCTCACTCGACTTTGGGATTTACGTAATCTACGCAAACTCAAACCTGAACTTGAGCAATTCTGGCGTGCCACTTCATTTGATCAAGGCTTACAAGCATTTAGCAATCATGCTATCAACCCTTATTACCAAATTGCTAAGTCAGCAACCAAAGCATCTGCGCATCATCAAAGTCAATCGACCAACCACCGTGAATTACTGCAAACACTGAACTACTCTGAGTGGATGGCAAGAAGCCTTAAAAATAGCGTTGACAGCATTGCAGCGGGATTGCAGAAGGGCTTAACCTTCTTAGGATCTACAGGCGCTATCGCTCCATTTATTGGTTTGTTTGGCACCGTGTGGGGTATCTATCATGCCCTGATTGCCATCAGCAGCTCAGGAAGCGCACAACTTGATCAAGTAGCCGGCCCCATTGGCGAAGCGCTCATCATGACTTCCCTTGGTCTTGCGGTTGCTATCCCTGCCGTTTTGAGTTTTAACGCCATTAATCGCGCCAATAAATTATTTGTTGCTGACCTCAATCGCTTTGGCAATGATCTATTAGCCTACTTCGTTACTGGTGCCCGCGTTAACTCCGGAGAATAGTCATGTCTTTTCATATCCAAGACGATCAAAACGACGACAACATCATGTCGGAAATCAATATGACGCCGATGGTGGACGTCATGTTGGTATTGCTGATTATTTTCATCATCACACTACCGGTGATTCAGCAGGCAGTGAAGGTAGAACTTCCTAAGGCCAATAGCGTACGCAACGAAGTAAAGCCTGAGTCAGTTCAGCTTTCAATCGATGCTAATGGTCAAATCTTTTGGAATAGCACTCCGATCGATTTAAAGACCTTTGATGGCTATGCTGAAAAAGCTGCCCAGAAAGACCCTCAACCAGAAATTAATCTTCGAGCTGATAAATCCGTGAAGTATGAATATGTTGCGCAGGTGTTGGCTGCATCGCGCCGCGCTGGCTTAACTAAGCTTGGGTTTGTGACAGAGCCAAACTAAGCTTTACTTAGTCCTGTATGGCGCTTTCGAGGGAAAACAAGTTTCTTCACTAGTGTGCGTGCCGTTTCCAATAGTTGCGCCCAAAATACCACCCTGTATTTTCTCGACCTTCTTGAACTTGCCAGTTACTGGGTCAAGGGTAATGTTGGTGATGACATTACCTGCAGGATAAGAAACCCCCATAATTTCTTCAGGCTGAAAATTTGCCTCTATCAATATCAAAATATTGGGTCGTGCCAAGGTGATGCTCTTGACGACTTGTGTTCCATACATATCTGACTGATCTAGGTCGCGACCATCTAAAAATAGCTTGGCTTTTTGAGCGCCCGAGGCGAGCATCAATTTCATCTCATACTCTTCGGTGTAGCCTTTTTCTGTTCGCTTGCAATTAAATTCCAGAACGTCAACACCCCATGCGAGAGATGAAAAGATCAAGCTTGAGCAAATGAGAAGTTTGGGTAAATTCATAAACGAGGTAGAAGTGTCTTTGGTGCCCGAGGCCGGAATCGAACCGGCACGACTTTTTTGAGTCGGCAGATTTTAAATCTGCTGTGTCTACCGATTTCACCACTCGGGCTCGCATCAACAATAAAGCCGTGCTAAATAAATCAAGACAAGCGAAATTTTAGCACGCAACCCCTTTATAAACCCCTGGAGCCCCTTTTGCCCCGCTAACCAAGGGTAGACCGAATAAAACATCTAAAATATCCTCATGAATTTACTGGCTAAATCATCGGGTCTCGGCAAGCTTTTACGGGCTGGACTGTGGCTAATAGGGCTATGTCTCGTAGCGAGCTTAGTAGCCACTCTTGCCTATTTATATTCGGCCCAATCCAATATCTCCGGCAAACGCGCAATTAAAAGTCTGGGTGATTCTGTTGCCATTACCTTTGATGAGTCTGATATTCCACATATCAAAGCAAAAAGCCAGGCAGATGCCTACTTTGCCTTAGGCTACCTCCACGCTAGTGAACGCTCCTGGCAAATGGAAATGAATCGACGCATTGCGAGCGGTCGACTTTCAGAAATCTTGGGTAATGACACTGTAAAAATTGATCGCTTTGTTCGCACCCTCGGCATCAAGCGTGCAGCTGAACGTCAATTTGATCGCTACCCCGTTTCCGCCAAACGTTTATTGCAAGCCTATGCCGACGGCGTCAATGCTGGCAATGCGCAATTAGGCTGGGCTCTCCCAGTGGAGTATTTCTTAACAGGTTCAAAACCAGGCCATTGGTCACCAACAGATAGCGTCGCCTGGATGCTCATGATGGCGTATGACCTAGGCGGAAATTGGCAGAAAGAATTACAAAGACTAGAGCTCTCCCAATACCTTAGCACCAAACAAGTATGGGAAGTGATTCAGCCCTATGAGAATGACGAGCCCGTCAGCAATGCAGATTTTTCTAAGCTGTATAGGGAGTTGAAAGTCTTTCATCCCGCTCCCGGTCCAGCAGAAAGTAAGCCTCAGAACTTGCCTGCAACCGAGTTGAGTCAGTTAGATCAAATGGGAGCAAGAGACGGTATCGGCTCCAATAACTGGGCTTTGAGCGGCAAGTTAAGCACCTCTGGCAAGCCATTATTGGCTAATGATCCGCATCTGGGGCTATCCGCCCCTGCTGTCTGGTACTTCGCCCACCTAGAAGCACCTGGTTTAAATGTGATCGGCGGGACCCTCCCCGGCATACCTGCAGTTGTTTTGGGTAGAACAGATAAGTTTGCATGGAGCTTTACTAATACTGGACCCGATGTTCAAGATTTATACATTGAGCAAATTGACTCCAAGAATCCGGGCATGTATCGAGGTCCTGATGGACCACTTCCGTTCAAAGTGCATCAAGAGATTATTGACATCAAAGGATCCCCTTCTCTAACTTTCTTAGTAAAGGAAACTCGACATGGTCCTGTCATCTCGGATTCCCATGCAAAAGCCAAGCGTACGATTGATACAGATCGTTTTGCTCTTGCCTTGCGCTGGACGGCGCTCGATGTTGAAAACCAATCGGTTGCTGGCTTGATGGATATGAATCGTGCAGCTGATCTTGACCAATTTAAACAAGCTCTACGAAAAAATTATGCCCCGATGCAAAACGTGGTGATGGCAGATACAGAAGGTAATATTGCCTATCAGGCAGCGGGAGTAGCCCCCAAAAGAATTCTGCACCAGGGGCTTTATGGGGTGGCGCCAGCTCCTGGCTGGGAACGTCAGTATGACTGGAATGGCTATGTCCCCTTTGAACAACTCCCCGCCAGCAACAACCCAGAGCAAGGCTGGATAGCAACCGCCAATCAAAAAATTATTGCAGCCAATGATCCCAACCCTTTAACTGGCGACTGGGACTTACCAACCCGTTATGACCGCATAGTTGACCTCATCAAATCTAAGAGCACCCATTCGGCTGATGATATGAAAATCATGCAAGGCGATACCCTATCGCTTGGGGCAACACCATTATTAGAACTATTTAAGGCCAGCCAAAGCTCTCATCCCTTAAGCATGCAAGCAATGGAGATTGGTAAAAGTTTTGATGGCAATATGAAAGTAGATAGCGCAGGCGCACTTATTTTCAATGCCTGGGCGGACCAATTAACGCGCAATCTCTTCTCTAGATTGAGTTACCTATTTACTGAAAATTATGGAGCACGTAACTACCGCGCCCCACTAATACAGCAAGTTACAAATCCCAACAGTCCCTGGTGTGATGATCCAAAAACTGAGAAGATTGAATCCTGTCAGGAGTCCTCCAATCAGGCGCTTGATAAAGCCTTGGATTACTTAAGCAAGGAGTTTGGCAACGATCCTAAATCTTGGGCCTGGGGCAAGGCGCATATCGCCGTCTCTGAGCATCGTCCATTTAGCAAGGTGCCGCTACTTGGAGATTTATTTAATATCAAAACGCCCTTCCCTGGAGATAGCTTTTCAGTCAACGTGGGGCGCCTTGAACTTTTGCAGTCCGAGAACCCCTATGAAACACTGCAGGCCCCAAGCTTGCGGACAGTCTATGATTTATCGAATCTGGAGAAATCACTCTTTGTATATCAGACAGGCCAATCTGGATGGGTGCAAAGTAAGCTCTATCGCAATATGAACTCGTTGTGGGCCAATAATGAATATCTCCCGCTGCAGATGAAGCCAGAAAAGACTGGTCGACAGCTCGAATTGATGAATAAATAAGCATTTAGATAAACGCTAAAAATCTCACGGCTGCTATTCATGGCAGGTAAAATGTGATTATTGTGACCAGAAATTTTAAAGGGCCTTTCATGAAAAAATTATCTTCTCTGCTTGTTCTAGCCACCACCATAATTTGCTCTCCCAACGCATTTGCAGAATGGCAAGAGATCGGCAAACCTGATGCTTTCACTCTTTACGTAGACGCAGCTACGATTCAAAAGCAAGGCGATAAAGTACAAATTATGTCTTTATTGGATTTCAAAAAACCTGGACAAAATCCAAAAACTAAAGAGACTGCAAACTCCCTTATTGGCCTTAACGAATTTGATTGCAGCGCCATGAAATATCGCCCTATCGAATTTAAAGTCTTTTCCGGGAACATGGGCAAAGGCAAAGTGGTAGAAGAACAAAAAACTCCAGATAGCTCTTTTGAAACCATTGAGAATGGATCTTGGCCAGCCGGAGTCTTTAACGTTGCTTGCCGGACAAAGTAAAACAGGCTTATTAACGCTAAAGGCGATTGTCTTAGCAGTCTTAGGTATCTCGGTTTTTTTTATTAGCGGATGCGCTGCGCCTTTAGCCGCTTTAAGTAGCTCCAGTACGGCAGCTGCCAGCGCTGTTGGAACTGCTGCTGTAGCCAATCCTGGAACAGCGGTTAGCCTTGCATCAACTGCAGCTACAGGCAAGTCCCCTTTGGAACATGCTGCATCCGCTGCTACCAAAAAGGAATGCAGCTTCTTTAATGTGATTGGCTCAAAACCTATCTGTATTGAAGTTGTCCTGCCAACGATTACTGACAATAGCGAGCCCTTATTGGGACCCGCGGATTCGCTTCAAAAATCCCCCCATTAATAACTGAATCACTTATCCCCAAGCAGCGGGATAACAGATTAAAATTGCCAATTACAAGCAATCTACTAACAATTTCATATGATCACTGAAAACTATTACCTCACCCTCACCTGCCCCAATAAGCCTGGCATTGTTGCCGCGGTCTCCACTTATATATTTGAACTGGGCGGTGACATTGAAGAGGCTCAACAGTTTGATGACAAAGCGTCAAAGCGTTTTTTTATGCGCGTCAGCTTTAGTTGTCCTGCGAATGTAGATTCACTCCGAGCCGGCTTTTTAGAAATTGCAAAGCGTTTTGAACTCACCTGGGAATTGCGTGCAGTAAAAGACCTCAAGCGAGTATTAATCATGGCCTCCAAGCTAGATCATTGCCTAGTTGACCTTCTCTATCGCTGGCGCATTGGTGAATTGCCAATGATTATCTGCGGTATCGTCTCCAACCATCCTCGCGAAGTTTATGCAAGCATCGATTTTGCGGATATCCCCTTCTACCACTTACCAGTCACACCTGAAACCAAGCCAGCTCAAGAAGCCAGACTTCTCGAAATCGTTGCCGAGTCGAAGGTTGATATGGTGATTTTGGCACGCTACATGCAAATCTTGTCGGATGATCTATCTACCCAACTATCTGGCCGCTGCATTAACGTACATCATTCCTTCCTACCTAGCTTTAAGGGTGCCAAGCCTTATCACCAAGCACATGCGCGCGGCATCAAACTGATTGGTGCTACCGCCCATTTTGTGACCAGCGATCTGGATGAGGGTCCGATCATTGAACAAGACGTGACCCGCGTTACCCATGGCGATGCACCAGATGATTTAGTACGTAAGGGTCGAGATTTAGAGCGCGCCGTTCTCTCAAGAGCATTACGTTACTACCTACATGACCGCGTTCTCATAAATGGAGCAACTTCAGTAGTCTTTTCTGATTAACTGAGGAAAAACTTTTGCTAAGGCCTCACCCCTGGAGATTCTAGGGGTAGACCTCTAGCTCGCCACATCAGAAACAGCTCTAACTGCGCCATCTCTGGCGAACCATATTCAAATTGTTGGGCTCTTACACCGCTCATGCAGTTGCGTAGGCGCCTTTGCAATGAACCTAAGGTTTGCCACTCCAAGCGATATATTGGGTAGGCATTGGGATGCCCTTGAGGTATTGGGCTACCACCCAGCTTAAGACCCGCCCTGTCCTCATGGCATTGCGCACAAGATAAATTGAGCTGTCCCATACGCTCGTTAAAAGACTGCCTACCCTTTTTTAAAAAAGGTGCGTTAACAGAGTTTTCATTAACTGCAATTGGCATGCCTTTGGATTGAAACGCAATGAAGGCTGTTAAAGCTAGCAGATCTTTACTCTCATAAGCTAAAGCGGGGGCTGATTGAGTGCCAACTCGACACTGATTAATTTGCCCCTCTAGGGTCTGGAGTTTGCCTTTGATCACTTTCGGATATTGTGTCGCTACACCCCGCATGGATTTTTTTGCATCGCCATGGCAGGTACTACAAGAATTATTTTGTGGGCCAAGCTTCTGTTGCCATAAACTTTCGCCATCACCAACCCAGAACATTGCCGGATTGAATGAAGGATCATCCTGCATTGCCTTGTTCTCAGCAGACATTAATTCATAACTCGATTGCTGTGATGGCGGCACTGCTTTGGCTACCCCCATTGGTATAAGGTTAGCAAGCATTAAATAAATACTGCTTAGGAATAAAGATGTCTGCTGATTCACGAAACAGTAATGTGAGACTGGTTTACCGCCTCGTACCCATTATCCCCAACCCATCTAAATTCAAGGGTTCCGGACTCAACAGCGATCGTAGCAAAGATGATTAAGGGATTAGCCCCAATCCCTGAATAGAAATCCGCTTTAAACACTTCCACAGTGTTGTAGGTACAGGTAAAGGTGCGAATGATGTCGCGTGGAATGGGCTTACCGCCCTCGGTATATCGAAAACCAGACTCCATATCATGCTGCGCAATTGCGCGAATCTCAATAATGGAATCTTTTTTTGCCGTCGACGGCATCGTAATGGATGTACGGGAAGTTTTACTCATACCATCTCCGTACATGCGGAAAGGGTTACCAAGGTTTCGGCGGAACCCTGCCAAAAACTACCATTACTCATCTGTGCAATAGCCCATACCTTCTGACTATCAGCTAAACGGACGCGAGTCGTAATATTGGCAGTTCCTGAGCGAGGGGTAAGGTACACGGTAAAGATATTGGGCAAAGGATTACCCTCGGCAATCACATATATGGTCTTGACGTAATCATTGGCAGTCATCGGACTATCTACGCTGACCTTCAAAACCACTAGATTGCCGTTCTCCACCAGCGGGGGAATAGTTAGAGCAACCTTACCCTCCCGAATAGTAGCGCCACCAACAATTTTTTTAATGGCTTCATTTGCATCCTCTTTTTTAGAAAAGGCTGTTAAAGGATTTGCTAGCAAGCCAAGGGCTATCAGTCCAAGACCTTGAACTTGCTTAAGCCATTTCCGGCGATGCTGGTAAATAGTATTTTTCATCTTAGTTACAGTTAGTTTTGATTATTCAAAGTCATTAAGAAAGCGATCACATCTTCGATCTCTTGGCCACTCAATATGGTTTGACCAACAAATTTAGGGGCTACACGATTGAGATGGCTTGTTTGATAGTAGGCTGGCATGATCGTTTGTGGATTGAAATGCGCTGCATTCACAATACGCGCCCTTAATTGAGGCGCATTTAACCTCGCTACGCTTGCCTTCAATTCAGGAGCTAAGTTTCCTTGAAAGCGCTCTTCTGGAAAGGGGCCGCTATGACACAACAAACATAAACCTGTTTGACGACTTGCTACGATTGCTCTGCCACGTATTGGGTTGCCTACCTCAGAAGAAAGGGATTCGAAAATCGAATCCCCCGTAATTACTTGAGCATGCACAGCATTCAGATTGAGGATGACTAGCCATAAAAACGCTAGTGCAATCCTCTTTCTCATCGACACAACTTCACTGTGAGCTAGCTCTTAAACCAACTTGATGCCGCTGTTTTTCAAAGGCACGGTGCGCAAGCGTTTACCTGTCGCACGATAAATGGCATTGAGAACAGCTGGTGCAGCCACCGCAATCGTTGGTTCGCCTACCCCACCCCAGTCTTTGCCACCGCCTTGAATGATGATGGTTTCGACTTTCGGCATCTGATAGAGGCGGATTGAGTTAAAGGTATCAAAGTTCTTCTGAACAACAGCACCATTTTCAATCGTGATCTCTTCTTCGAATAAAGCGGATAGGCCGAAGACAAAGGAGCCGGACACTTGACGGGCAATTTGCGCAGGGTTTACTGCGTAGCCCGGATCGGTGGCAGCAACAATGCGATGAATCTTCACTTCATTGCCGTTCTTAACTGAAAGCTCACAGGCTGCAGCAACGTAACTACCGAATGAGCGCATTTGTGCAACCCCGCGATATACGCCTGGGGCAGCAGGCTTAGTCCAACCGATACCATCAGCTACCGCATTCAATACTGCAACTGCACGAGGGTACTTTTCCATATGTTTGCGACGGAACTCTACCGCATCCATGCCAGTAGCTTCAGCTAACTCATCCATAAACGTTTCAATAAAGATTGCGTTTTGGTTAACGTTCACACCACGCCAGAAACCTGGTGGCACGTGGGTATTGCGCATGGCATGGTCAATCGTGATATTGGGGAAGCTATAAGTAATTCCATGCTCCCCGCTGTCCTCAAGACCCTGGAAGGTCAAAGGATCTTTACCTTTATTTGCGGCAACTACCGCCGGACGCACCGAAGCTAAGATAGATTGACCTGATAGGCGCATATTAATACCGGTGACGTTTTTCTTGTCATCGATTGCCGCAGTCATCTTACACATCATGATGGGATGGTAGCGACCCTGGGTCATATCCTCTTCACGAGTCCAAATCAACTTAATAGGAGTGCCCTGCATTTGCTTAGCAATATTAACCGCTTGTGTTGTGTAATCCTGGAAAGCGCCACGGCGACCAAAGCCACCACCAAGGTTTACCTTATAGACATTACATTTTTCCGCGGGAAGTCCAGATGCAGCAATAACGGCTGCCAATGAAGCCTCACCGTCTTGAGTTGGAACCCAAGCCTCGCAAGAGTCGGCAGTCCACTTTGCAGTCGCTGTTTGCGGCTCTAAGGTAGCATGATTTAAGAATGGGTAGAAATAAGTAGCCTCTAATTTCTTAGATGCGCCAGACATCGCTGCTTTGACATCACCATTGGTGTTGTGTACAAAAGCATCATCAGCGTTCAAACCATCTTCCAACATCTTCTTAATAGAAGCGCTGGAGACGTTGGCGTTGGAACCACTATCCCAAACGATATTCACTTGATCTAACGCGGTTTTAGCTTGCCAGAAAGTCTCGGCGACAATGGCTACTGCTGAGTCACCTACCTGAACTACTTTCTTCACGCCTTTCATACTCTGTGCTTTAGCCGCATCGTAACTCTTCACTTTGCCGCCAAATACTGGAGACTCTTTAATATTAGCTACCAGCATGCCTGGCATCTTCAAGTCAATTGCATAGACCTGTCGACCAGTCACCTTGTCAGAAACACCGTCGATACGATTGACGGGCTTACCAATCAAGGTCCACTCTTTGGGATCCTTCAATGGGACGTCTTTTGGCACTTCCAACTGTGATGCTGCTACAGATACTTTACCGAAAGTCGTTTTTTTGCCAGACGGCGTATGGGTAATCACGCTATCTTTTGCAACGCATTCAGAGGCAGGAACATTCCATTGGTTGGCTGCAGCCTGAATCAACATCATGCGCGCAGCAGCTCCGCCTTTGCGAACATACTGCTCGGATGTGCGGATGCCGCGACTACCACCAGTGGAGTAGCTGCCCCATGCCAGCTTACGCTTTAAATTCTCGCCAGGCGATGGATAGTCATAAGATACTTTTTTCCAGTCGCACTGTAATTCTTCCGCAACTAGCTGCGCCAAACCTGTGATCGTGCCCTGCCCCATTTCGGAACGAACAATGCGCACAACAACATCATCATTTGGCTTTACCACCACCCAAATACCAATTTCTGGGCTAGCTAATGGGGCCATGGCGGATGCGCCTGAACCGACTGCTGCATTTGCAGCAGACATGAATGTGAGATCAAAGCCAATAGCTAAGCCAGTGGCAATTGCACTAGAACCAATAACAAAGTGGCGACGAGAAATATTTGTATTTGTAGTCATGTCTTTCCCCTTAGGCCTTGCTAGCCGCATGAATCGCTGCGCGTACTTGCTGGAATGTGCCACAGCGGCAGATATTAGTAATGGATTCATCGATCTGCGCATCGGTAGGCTTTGGATTGTTTCTTAACAAAGCAGTGGTTGCCATCACCATGCCAGACTGACAGTAACCACACTGAGGCACTTGATTGTCTACCCACGCTTTTTGAACTTTAGAAAGCTGACCACTCTTCTCCAGACTTTCAATAGTCTCGATTTTTTTACCTTCAGCAGCACCTACTGGAATAGAGCAGCTACGAATGGCCTGGCCTTCAAATAACACTGTGCATGCGCCGCATTGACCCACTCCGCATCCATACTTAGTACCGGTTAATCCAACCTGTTCGCGGATCACCCACAGCAATGGGGTTTCTGGATCTACGTCCACCTTGTATTTTTTGCCATTGACATTCAATTCAGCCATGAGTGCTCTCCTGTAAATTCTTTTTATGGTTTCAGGGGTAACTTCATTACCCCTTCTTATCGTGTGCTTATCTTAACTAAGAATTAATATATTGCAATGCAACATGTATTGAAGGCAAAGGATTAGTGAGCCTGCCAATCAAGGATTAATTCAGAAAATAACTGGGTCGCGTCTGTAATCTTGTCGACATAACAAAATTCGTCGGTTTGATGGGCCATTTCTGGCTGGCCCGGCCCTAGAATCACCGTAGGTGGATTGCCGATAGCGGGCTTTAATGCTGATGCATCAGTAAAGTAAGACACGGTCTTTTCAACTGGGCGAACCCTATTAATCTTTTCGCAAAAATCAAACACGCTTGCCATCCAGGGATCTGTGGCTGGAGTGAAAACACCTTCGATATCAATGATGGTGTCCAGCCGTACTGAAGGGCCTAGTGCTTTACAAAGGCAGCCATAAATATGTTGGTGGTTTTGCCCTGCAACCGTACGAATATCCAGCGTCATTTCTGCTGCATCAGGAACGGAGTTGATATTGATGCCGGATTTTGCAGTGCCCACATTCAGGGTGCCCTGACCCATCAACTCATGAACAGGAGTATCAAAAGAAAATTTCTCTAGCGTTAATGCCGCCTTAGCCAGCTTATAGAACGCATTGTCTCCACGCTCAGGCATCGAGCCATGTGCTGTGACACCATCGATGGAGGCTTTTAACCAGTAAGCCCCTTTATGACCCAGCAAAGGTTCATTGGCCGTTGGCTCAGCCACAATAAAGCATCCAGCAGGGCCCAGAAAATCCAAAATCTCTTGGTTGGCTGCCAAATGAAATGCGCCCTCGCAGCCCGTCTCTTCTCCTGCGGTAATGATCATGCTCACGCCAGCGCCTTGCTTTGCGGAGTCAGCCATTTTCATAGCTGCAACAACAAAAGCAGCGACGCCACTCTTCATATCACTAGAGCCGCGCCCATATAGCTTGCCATCTTCAATAATGCCGGCAAAGGGTTCATATTTCCAAGTGCGAGCACCCAAAGGAACAACGTCTACATGCCCAGTAAAGCAGATACTAGGCTTTTGATCGGAACAGGCGCCAATTTTGGCAACTAAACTCATTCGATGTGGGGCAAATTCAATCTTGCGACATTCATAGCCTACAGACTCTAAGAGTTTCGCTAGATATTCACAGACTTGATCTTCATTGCCCGGGGGATTAATCGTATTAAAACGAATCAGCTCTTGAGTTAATGCAATTGGATCAGGAATGTTGGTTGTCATCTGTATTTATCCAAAATAAGCTGCTTGTACTTCCGCATTCTCAGCCAATGCTGTGGCGCTTCCCTCAGCCACCACTTGGCCTTTGGTAATGACATATCCACGATGGGCGATTGCCAAGGTTTGACGAACATTCTGCTCAACCAATAAGACAGTGGTACCCATTTGATTGATTTCTTTAATGATCTTAAAGTTTTCTTTTACAAACAAAGGTGACAGGCCCAGTGAAGGCTCATCAAATATCAGCAACTCAGGCGAACTCATGAGGCTGCGACTAATCGCCAGCATCGCCTGTTCACCACCGGACATAGTCCCCGCTAACTGATTAGAGCGCTCGGCAAGGCGCGGAAATAAATGCTTTACATGCTCACGACGCTCTTCAATCACTTTTTTATCAGTTACCAGATAAGCTCCAGCAGATAGATTTTCATCCACCGTCATACGCGGAAACACGCGACGTCCTTCTGGAACACATGCAATTCCTGCTTCAATAATGCGATGTGTTGGCAAATGGGCAATATCTACGCCATTAAAAATGATTTTTCCACGATTAGCCGGGGTCAATCCTAGGACGGATCGAATTAAGGTAGATTTACCGGCGCCATTGGCACCAAGAATGCAGGTAATTTCACCCTTCTCGACTTTGATGGAGACGTCTTCCAAAACATCAATGCGATCGTATGCGGTATAGATGTGTTCAATCTCTAATAAGGCCATGATTATTCCTGCCCCAAATAAGCGACTTGTACTTCGGGATTATTCACGATCTCATCGTAAGTGCCCTCAGCAATTTTCTTTCCATAGTTCAGAACAATGCAACGCTCAGTCATTCTTTGAATCAAACCCATTTCATGCTCAATCAAAATAATAGTGAATAGCTTAATCTTGCTACGTACCTGCAAAATGTCATCCATTACTTCAGCGGTCTCATCGTGAGTCATGCCGGCTGAAGGCTCATCTAGAAGAAGTAAATCAGGTTGACTAATCAAGGCTCTGCAGATTTCAATGCGGCGGCGATCAATCATTGGCAAGCTTGCCACCGGCTCAAATATTTTGTCAGCTAACTTAGGATTAAATGTAAGGAGCAGCTGCCTTACCTGCTCAACCAAGCCTTCGTATTCTTGCTTAAATTTCTCTCTTTGAAACAAATTAAAGAAAAGCCCAGTATTTAATCGACGGTTATCTCCAATCGCGATGTTATCGAAGACCGTTAGAGGCAAAGACAAACGCGAGCGTTGAAACGTACGAGTAATTGCATGCAGATACACTTGCTGAGCAGTAGCATCAGTTAAATCCTCACCACGAAATAAAACACTGCCTGAGCTGGCCCGATACAAACCGGTAATGACGTTAAAGAAAGTGGTCTTGCCTGAACCATTTGGACCTAGCAATCCCAATACTTCACCCTCATTCACATGAAGGTCCAACGAATCTAATGCTGTTACACCACCAAAACGCATGGTGAGTTTTTCTGCGACTAGGATTTTGTTCTTGGATGATGTCAATGAACTCATTTTTGACCTCCCGCTTTGTTGCCCGGGAAATACTCTCGAATCCGCCTTGGCAACAAACCATCGGGACGGAATAGCAAGATCAAGATCACCACAATGGCATAGAGCAAGAAACGATATTCCTGAATGAATTGAAGCTTCTCAGGAAGAATCACCACAATGGCTGCTGCAGGAATGATTCCCCATGGGTTGCCAATACCACCCAAAATCACAATTGATACCAATATCAAGGAGTCAGCAAAGGTAAAGTTATTTGGGGCAACATAGGCCGTCATCATTCCGTAGAGTGCTCCTCCCATACCAGCAATGAAGTTGCCTAATGTGAATGCCACTACCTTCCAGTGCGCAATATTCACACCAAAAGTAGAGGCTGCAATTTCATCGGTACGGACCATATCCATACTCAATCCAATCCATGAGCGCTCTAAATTGCGGGTGATTCTAAAACTAGCAATTAGCAGAACTAATGCGATCAGGAGGTATGGGATGTAGAAAGACAATTCAAAACCACCTATGTCCAAACCATCCGATAAATTCCAGCCAAAAATAGTGAGAGGAGGAATCTTTAACCCCTGCGGACCACCCAAGGTGTCATTCACCTCCAAGAAGTTGCGGAACAAGATACCGAAAGCGATGGTGACTAAAGCCGCATAGTGCCCACGTGTTCTCAACACTGGGTAGATCAATATGGAACCAATCAGGGCAGAGATACCTGCGGCTATAAATAGAACCAGCAAATGCGGGATCGCGGTGTGGGTCGACAATATTGCAGCGGTATAACTGCCGATACCAAAGAAAGCGGCACCTGCAAAGTTCACGATGCCGACATAACCAAATTGAATGTTTAAACCAAGGCAAACAATGGAATA
This sequence comes from Polynucleobacter sp. MG-28-Ekke-A2, assembly GCF_035012985.1. Taxonomy (NCBI): domain Bacteria; kingdom Pseudomonadati; phylum Pseudomonadota; class Betaproteobacteria; order Burkholderiales; family Burkholderiaceae; genus Polynucleobacter; species Polynucleobacter sp. MG-28-Ekke-A2. The sequence goes on from NZ_JAYGQU010000007.1 coordinate 19,998, forward strand.
GATCAGCACTGTAGCGAGCATCAAGAGTGCAAAGTGTGAATTATGGAACACCAGCATGGTTATGAGCACACCTGCAATCGAGGCGTAAGCGGGAAACTGAGGATGTTCTCTCACGGCATTTGCTAGCTTATCCATCAACCCTAATTTTTTACCAACCAAACTGGTTACAAACGCGAGGATTACAAGAGCGCCAACTTCTAACTGGTTTTCAGAGCCCAACAATAGAATGCAATAGACCAGGCAGGCAATGAAGGCAGATATTAATAACTTCATACTTAAACTCGCTCGCTGGATTTTTCAGAAATCAAGCCTGTAGGCTTCAATCCCATGATGATGATGATTACCGCAAAGGCAAAGACGTCTTTGTATGCACTAGGAACACTGGGCAATATGGCTGGCAGCAAAACAGCGCCAATCGTTTGGAGTCCTGCAAATAAGAACCCTCCAACAATCGCACCATAGAAATTTCCCAAGCCGCCGACTACCGCAGCCGAGAAGCCAATCACGCCTAGCAATAAACCCATGCTGAAATTGACTTCGTTGTAATACAGACCATTCATTAAGCCAGCTAGTGCAGCCAAGGCTGAACCTAACATGAATGTAATCAAGACAATTCGATGGAAGTTAATGCCCATAATGCGTGCTGTCTCGCTATCTTGTGCAACCGCACGAATAGCTAAGCCAATCTTGCTCTTGGTGATCAGGCGCTGAACTGCAACAATAATTAAGACTCCGGTAATGAGCAAGATGAGGCTGTCAGAGCGCAACGTAAATTCGCCAAGAACAATGCCATCAACCGGTAGCAACTTTGGAAAAGGTTTGGGATTGGATCCATTTGGATAAAACAAACGGACTAATTCACGCAGCGCAAGACCCAACATCAAGGTTACCAATAAGGTGTTGATTGGGGGCGCTTTCTGCAAAGGCAGGATCAGGTAGCGCGCAATGACTGCACCAAGAAAGGCTGCAACAGCCAGACTCACTACTATTAACACAAGAAGCTGTAGCCAAGGAGAAGTAAAAGTCTCGGCTATACCAATATAGGCGGTGAGGCCAGCAAAGGCCCCAACCATGAGGATGTCACCGTGAGAAAACTTAATGACATCCAAAACACCGAAGTAGAGGGTAAATCCAACTGCCACGATTGCATAAATTACACCCAACATCAAACCATTGAGCAGGTACTGCAAAAAAATATCAAATGACATGCAAAATTACCCTCTTCTACTACGATTTCAATTACTGCCCTAACTTACGCTGCTTCTTAGCATAGAGACTGTCTTCCCAGAGAACCCATTTGCCATCTTGCGCAACATACTTAGATATCAAAGGAACAATGTTTTGGCGATGATCATCAAAACTGACTTTGCCAATAATCGTTTCTACGTTTTGGGTGTTATTTAAAAGATCCATGACCTTCTTGCGATTAGGTCCTGCCTTTTCAATTGCAGCCATGATCAGATTGGTAGCGGTATAGGCAAAAGGACCGTAGGCTTCAGGCGCATCTGGATACTTTTGTTGTGAATACTTGGCAATGAACTCAAGTCCACCTGGAAGCTTTTCCCATGGTGCGCCCTCGATGAAGGATAAAGAGCCTTCAGATAATTTACCTAAGCCCTCGATGTAAGCATCAGACTTAATTCCAGAAGTTCCTTCAAATACCGCCTTGATACCCAAACGATCCATTTGTGTGCGGATACGAATACCAATTGGTGTGAGACCGCCAAAGTAAACCACTTCAGGATTCAACTGCTTGATTTTAGTTAACTCAGCCGTGAAGTCTTGCTGGTCAGCGGTGACACCAAAGGTGCCCAAGATCTGGCCGCCATTTTTAGTCAGGAACTGAGAAAAATACTTATTGTGACCTTTGCCGTAATCGGTAGTGTCATGAATGATGACCCACTTCTTGTAGCCTAAGCCAGTTAAGAATTTAGCTGCTACTTCATTTTGATTAATCATCGTACCGTTTACACGATGAATCTCTTTATAGTCATTGCCATAAGTGATTTCGGGAAGAACAGCACCCCACACCATCACTGGCAAACCAAACTTGTGATAAACGTCAACAGTACTCATTGCGACTGCGGAGCAGTAATGCGTTACACCAGCGATGATGGAGCTATCTGACGCAATTTTGGTAGCGACTTGAACGCCTACGTTTGGCTTGCACTCATCATCTGCAGTAACCAATTCATACTTATATTTAGCATTCGGGTCTTGGTTTTTGAGGCGAACCGCTAGATCAGCAGAGTTACGACCACCAATACCATTTGCGGAAACACCTCCGGTCAATGGCCCAATGTAGGCAATCTTGACCGTATCTTTAGCCGATACAGAAAAAGAAAGGCTGGAACACAAAGCAAGAAGCAAGCCAGATACGAGTGACTTCATGTTGAATCTCCTATTTATTAATATGAACTGCTATTTTCAGACCAGTGTAGCAAGGTTTTGTATACAAGTTATTGACTGGAATCCTCAGGGCATCCCTGAATAACTCAAATCTAACTTAGAAAGTCACGGTGAAGCTTTATAAAAGCCCCTTGTTTGGTGCCTCTGGCACTGGGATGGTTATCTGGGCAGTCTATTCACGCAGGCGGTAAGATAGCTACATGATTTTTGGCCTTGTACAAATCCTTCTATTTCAAAGCCTGGGTGAACTCGTTTCTAAGTTCCTTCTGCCGACGCTCCCTGGACCGGTCATTGGATTGGTTCTCTTGGTGCTGTGGCTGGTTTTGCGCAAAGGGATTAATCCCGACTTAGCCATGGTGGGCGATGGCTTTAGCCAGTACCTCGGACTTCTCTTTGTTCCAGCTGCTGTTGGCGTGGTGCTTTTCTTGCCCCAGCTCAAGGCAAATGCATGGGCCATTATTAGCGCCCTCATTGGTAGCGTCATCCTCACTATTGCCTCTAGCGCGTTAGTCGCCCGTTTATTGAGTAGGAAAGAATCTCATGAGTGAAAAGCACTCCATCGTTGAGATTTGGGTTTACCTATCAGGAAGCCCGCTTTTTGCCCTGTTTATTACGCTAGCGGCCTATCAAATTGGACTCAGCATTTATAAGGCTAGTCATCAGAATCCATTAGCAAATCCAGTAGCAATTGCCATTCTGATTGTGGCAAGTACGATTCAATTTATTGAAATGCCCTACTCAACCTATTTTGAGGGCGCTCAGTTTATTCACTTTCTATTGGGATCGGCGACAGTATCTTTAGCAATCCCCATCTATAGGGGATTAAGTAGCCTTAAGGGGAGATCAATCCCTTTGATTGCTTCGCTATGCACGGGCGGATTGGTTTCAATCATTAGTGCGGTAGGTATTGCTACTATGCTCGGGGCGGACTCCAGCATTACTGGGGCAATGTATCCCAAATCAGTCACAGCACCAATTGCCATGGGTATTGCAGAACGTATTGGCGTCTCACCCACTCTAACGGCCATCTTTGCCGTGAGCACCGGAATACTAGGTGCTATCTTGGCACCCTTTGTATTGAACGCATTGGGTATGAAAGCTTGGTGGCAAAGAGGTTTTGCGATTGGCATTGGCGCTCATGGTATCGGGACCTCACGTGCATTTAGCATTCATCCTGAAGCAGGAACATACGCCAGCCTAGCGATGGGCATTAATGGCGTTGTCAGTGCAGTAGCGATTCCTGTGATTTACCACTTATTCAATCGCTAATTGAGTCGCCAATAATTAGGCGGCCAGTAAATCCGCTATTTGTATGTGCTTCACTTTAGGTTTAATAGTCTTTCTAGCTTTCCACAAATCATAAGCAGACTGTTGGGCCAACCAAATACTTGCACTGCCACCATTTTCAACGCCTAACCATGCCTCAATTCTCAATGCCATCTCAGGCGAAATTGCAGCTTTAGCATTTAATACTCGAGATAAAGCGGCTCTAGTCACACCAAGCTGATCAGCTGCGGCAGTAACAGTAATCCCTAAAGCAGGGAGAATATCATCACGCAAGGTGAGTCCTGGATGCGGGGGGTTGTGCATTTTTCTCATTTTTATCATCAATGGTAGTCCTGATAATTGACCAACACTACGTCTTCGCCTTCAAACCTAAAAGTAATTCTCCAGTTTCCACTAACTGAAATTGAAAAGTGGCCAACCAGTTTTCCACCTAAGGAATGTAATCGCCAGCCAGGAATATTCACATCCTCCCAATTACGGGCCTCATTCAATCTGGATAATTGTCTTGAAAGACGAGGAGCATGAGAACTTTGAATGCCAGCACGGCTTCCAGTTTCAAAAAATAACTGCAATCCTTTATGCCTAAACGATTTAATCATACCATATTGTATAGCGTAGCTATACAATAATTCAAGCCAATTAAAAGCCTAATATTTACGCGGTTAATTAACCTTCATCGCCTCATCAATAGCATCACCTAAAACGCTACACAGAAATTCCACTTCTTCAGGCTTGGATATAAATGGGGGGCCTACGGCAATAGCGTCACCAGCCACCCTTACTAAAGCACCTCTTTCGATGCAGGCCTCCAGCACCTTCATGGAACGTAGACCTGGCTTTCCTGGCACAGGATCAAGCTCAACAGCGCCAGATAAACCAAAGTTACGAATATCCAAAATGCCAGACTTACCCTTTAGGGCATGAAGTCCATTTTCTAAAACAGGTTCTAGTGCTCGAGCCCGATTGACCAAATCATCAGACTCAAAAATATCAAGCACTGCATGGCCTGCAGCCGCAGGTATCGGATGACCTGAGTAGGTATAGCCATGGAAAAATTCAATCGCTTGCTCTTGCCCACCATTCGAAATAATGTTGTCGTAAATATCTCCACGCACAATCACGCCACCCATTGGAATTACACCATTCGTAATTCCTTTGGCAAACGTAATCATGTCGGGCGTTACACCAAAGCGATCAGCGCCGAAGTTTGCCCCTAAGCGACCAAAGCCAGTAATCACCTCATCAAAGATCAGCAAAATACCGTGCTTAGTACAGATCTCACGAATCTTTTGTAAATAGCCATCCGGCGGCACTATTACCCCAGTCGATCCCTGCACAGGCTCCATGATGACAGCGGCAATCGTATTGGCATCATGAAGAGCAACAATCTTTTCTAACTCTTCTGCCAAATGCGCTCCCCACTTTGGCTGCCCTTTTGAGAAAGCCATCTGTGAGAGATTGAGTGTATGCGGCAAATGATCCACACCGGGCATCATCATGCTGGCAAACATTTTGCGATTGGCGACCATACCACCCACCGATATACCAGCGATACCAACGCCGTGATAAGCGCGATCTCGTCCAATTAGTCGAATACGGGATGCATTGCCCATTACTCGGTGATAACCAATGGCGATCTTCAATGCAGTATCAACCGCCTCAGAACCAGAGTTGGTGAAAAATACTTTATTCAATCCCTCCGGCGCCATCTTTGCAATTCGACTAGCCAAGCTAAAAGTTGTTTCACTAGCCATCTGAAATGCAGGGCAATAATCCATCGTTTCAAACTGCTTTTGAATCGCTGCACCAATACGTGGATCAGCATGCCCCAATGGAGAGCACCACAGCCCAGATAAGCCATCAAATAGCTTACGACCCTGATCATCAAAGTAGTAAGCTCCCTTAGCTGACTGCATGATCTTCGGATGGTGCTGAAAGTAGCGGTTAGGTGTAAATGGCAGCCAATAAGCTGACATATCAATTCCGCTGGTTGTTTTGTTCATTGTTGTCATGCGTTTCTCTATTTGATCTTTTTAAAACTAGATTCTGAATTTCCAATACTATATTACTCATCTCACTCTCGGATCATTAAATGCGCTATTTCAAATCCCTCATCCTTGGCTCCTTAGGACTGTTGACTTTAAGTAACTTGGCGCTTGCCGCCTCCGATACAGATTGGCCTAAAAAACCGATTGTTGCGATTGTGTCCTTTCCTGCAGGCGGATCTACTGATATCTTTGCGCGCAGCGTGACGGCCCCACTGGCGGAAGCATTGGGTCAATCCATCGTTGTCGAAAACAAACCAGGCGCCGGTGGAATGATTGGCTTACAAGCCGCTGCTAAAGCCGCTCCGGATGGCTACACCATCAACATTAGTGCGCTGACAAATCAATCGATTTCTTCAGCCCTATTTAAAAATCCGCCAGCTGATTTGCAGAAAGATTTTGTTCCGGTGGCATTAATTGGAACAATTCCTCATTTAATTGTGGTGAACCCAAGCGTTCCAGCAAAAAATCTCCCGGAGCTTATTGCATTTATCAAATCTAAAAAGGGTGACTTTAATTACGCATCTCAAGGTAATGGCAGTCTCTCCCACTTAGAGTCCACTTTGTTTATGCAACGTATCGGCGCAACAGGAACCCATATCCCTTATAAGGGCAGCAGTTTTGCTTTGCCAGATTTGATTGCGGGCAACACCCTGATGATGTTTGATAGTGTGACTGCCTCATTGCCCCATATTCAGAGTGGTAAGCTACGCCCGATTGCGATCGCCGCAGCAGAACGCTCCCCTTTATTACCCAATGTTCCCACTCTCGGACAAGATGGTATGAAGCAGTTTGATGTGGAAAACTTCTATGCGGTATATGTTCCCAAAGGAACTTCTCCAGTAATCATTGCAAAATTAGAAAAAGAAATTCGTAAAATTCTCACGAATCCTGATTTCAAAGCGCGTATGGCAGCCCAAGGTATTCATCCTCAGTTTGCAAACTCCGAAAAATTGTCTGAAATCACCGCAAGTGAAGCCAGCAAATGGGATAAGGCTGTAAAGTCAGCGAATGTTAAAGTAGATTAAGTCGTTAAATAGATAAGCTCTTATGTTGATATCCCCTCCTTTTGGAAGTCGTGCCCCTGTTCTAGCTAAAAACACTGTTGCGAGCTCTCAACCACTTGCCACTCAAGCAGGCATCGAGGCTCTGCAGAGTGGTGGCAACGCAGTGGATGCAGCACTTGCAACTGCAATCACACTGACTGTAGTTGAGCCTACGATGAATGGCATAGGCGGAGATGGTTTTGCAATCCTCTGGGATGGTAAGAAGATACATGGCTTAAATGCCTCTGGCCGAGCCCCTGCTGCTTGGAAGCCAGAGTATTTTGCTGGTAAATCTGCGATGGATCTCATTGGCTGGAATACAGTCACCGTCCCCGGCATGGTTGCTGGCTGGATCGAACTCTCCAGAAAGTTTGGCAAGCTTCCGTTTGCGCAATTGTTTAAACGTGCAATTGACTATGCGGAAAATGGTTTTCCGGTTTCACCTGTTATCGCTCGTCAATGGCGTGAAGCCATTCCAATCCTGAAGAATCAACCTGGTTTTGTAGAGTCCTTTTTAATTGATGGCAAAGCACCTCAAGCGGGACAAATCTGGAAATATCCTGCGCAAGCTAAGACTCTCAGAGAAATTGCTGCTACCGAAGGCGATTCTTTTTATAAAGGTCCACTTGCACAAAGTATGGTGGACTTTGCAGGGGCTACTGGCGGTTGCTTCACTATGCAAGACTTCGCTGATAACCAGCCAGAATGGGTTGAGCCTTTAGCCTTCGATTATGGCGATTACACTCTCCATGAAATTCCGCCAAACGGATCTGGTATCGCCGCTCAAATTGCCTTAGGTATTTTGCAGGCAGCCAATGTGAAGCAGTACCCAGCTAATTCAGCGCAACGTATTCATTTGCAAATCGAAGCAATGCGGATGGCTTTTGCCGATGTCTATGCTTATGTCTCTGATGCGCGCTCCATGCAAATGCCAGTGAGCTCCCTATTAGATCGGGATTACTTAGCTAGTCGCGCAGTCATGATTGATCACAAAAAGGCTGGTAGCTATGGACCCGGAGATCCGCATTCTGGTGGCACTGTTTACTTATGCGCCGCCGATGAATCCGGCATGATGATTTCTTATATTCAATCTAACTTCAAAGGTTTTGGTTCTGGGGTGGTAGCCCCGGGCGGTATTGCTTTTCATAATCGTGGCATGAGCTTCAGATTAGAAGATGGACACCCTAACCAAGTTGCGCCAGGCAAGCGCCCTTTCCACACTATTCTTCCCGCCTTCCTCACCAAGAATGGCAAACCTACTATGGCATTTGGCGTAATGGGTGGCAATATGCAGCCGCAGGGTCATATTCAATTCGTGATGCGCTTTGTGGATGAATACCTCAATCCACAAGCCTGTTCTGATGCGCCTCGCTGGCGTATTGATGATGTAGGCAAGCTCACTGTGGAAGCGGCAATGCCCCAGAGCGTGGTTGATGGATTGAAAGCGCTAGGACATGAGGTTGCTGTACAACCAGCAAACAGCTTGGACTTTGGTAGCGCACAAGCAATTGCCAAGCTCTCAGAAGATGCCGACTCTGCTTTTATTGCTGGCAGTGATCACCGTAGAGATGGATTGGCAGCTGGCTTCTAATAAAGAACTAAATAGCAAAAGCCTCTTGTAGCACGCCAAGACTGGCAGATAGGGTTTTTGGATTGCTCTTGCCCACTTTCTTGACCAAGCGCGCTTTATCAACAGCTCTGATTTGATCTAAAAGTATCAGCCCCTTCTTGCCATCGTGCGTAATAGGTACCCGAAAGCCTGCAGGTCTACCCTTGCTGGTCATGGGCACAACAATAACAGTGCGCAAATGGTCATTTAACTCTTGAGGTGATACCACAATACAAGGACGTGTTTTTTTAATTTCACTTCCGATCGTAGGATCTAAATTGATAAGCCAAATTTCTCCACGAGAAACAATGCTCTTTACCAAACCCAATCTCCATCTTCTTCGTTTGCAAAATCTCCAAGCACCAACTTATCCTCGCCAACCTTAGCAAGGCTTTGGGCATCTTGAGCCCAATGCTCTCTCACAGTATTTTTAGGTTTACTTAAAACAATTTTTTCTCCGTCGACTGACATTTCAACAATCTCCTTTATTCCAGATTGTTCAAGAATAATCTTTGGGATAACCACGCCTTTAGAGTTGCCAATAGCTCGAATAGCTACCTGCAGTGGTGCTGTAGTTTCAGCATTGGATTTATGGCTCTGTTTCATAGTAATAACAATGTTATTACATAAGCCAGCAGACGTCAAATAAGAAAAAATAGCCTTATTTGGAAGGCAGGCAATTCAGATAGAAACGCTTGATCTCCTGATCGCAGCTCACATCCCTGGGTTCAATCGGTCTCTGTAGAGAAATGCCTTCAATCGTTTTACAACGGCTTAGGGCAACATAAACTTGTCCTGAGGCAAATGCACCTGACGATAGGTCAACCTTAACTTTATCGAGGGTTTTGCCCTGGCTCTTATGAATCGTTACAGCCCAAGCCAGCATGAGCGGTATCTGAACATAAGTGCCGATGATGCTGGGGGATATCTTTCCAGACATCATGTCGTGATCGTAACGATAAGACTCCCATTGATGACCTGTTACTTCCACTGTATTTGCATAAGGCCCGTTTTGCACCATCACCTTCACCTTATCTGGCAGTAACTCACGCACTACGCCGATCGTTCCATTGACCCAGCGCTTAGGGAATCCAGGATCCGTTGCGGTGAACATGACTTTAGCGCCTACCTTAAGCACTAAATTATTGGGTGAAGGTAAATTGCGTTCGTCGATATTAAATTTACCCGTTGACTGACCTGCGTAGACCTTACCCTCAACGGTAATTGCCCGCAAGCCAGCACCATTAATTTGATCTGCTCGCGCATTCGTAGTGGTCAGAGTAATGGTCTGCTCATCTATCTCAGCATGTTTGCGATAGCACTGTGCATTCAGAGTATCAAGAGCCTCATCAATGTCATGATTAATTCGAATGCGATTTAATAGGCCTGCGAAGTGCTCATCCTTTTGACGGAAGATCTTAGAGAGCTCTACCATCGTGACGTCTTTGCGATGTAAGGCCATGGCACAAAAAAAATAAGGTCCTTCATAACCACGCTCTGACAGGACTTGCATATCTGCACTAGAAACTACTGGTGGCAGCTGAAACAAATCCCCCACAAACATCACCTGAATGCCGCCAAAGGGCTTGCCCTTTTGCGGACCGTTCTCGCGCAGAAACAAATCCATTGCGTCCACGACATCAGCACGCACCATCGAGATCTCATCAATGATGAGTAAGCGAATATCTTTATAAAGGCGTTTATCACGCAGCGGCTTGATATCTTCTTCTGGAAAAATGAGTCGTGGAGGCAACCTAAAGAAGGAATGAATGGTCACCCCCTTAACTTGAAGCGCGGCAACCCCTGTTGGTGCAACTACCACGACATTGCCAGGAATGGTCTCTCGTAAATAGCCAATGAGGGTTGTTTTACCAGTGCCCGCTTTACCGCTGACAAAGATGTAAGGATCGTGACGCTCAATAGCCTCAATTACCGCTTGGTAATCAGGGGTGATTTCAATTTCAGAAGAATCTACTGCGGAATTAGTCATTCCCTATTGTTTCACGGCATCGGCTACACAACGAAATCCGATATAAACCACGGCAATATCACTAGGCTTGGATTCCACATCGCCTTCCTGCTGTCTATCGGGGCCATACCACCATGATGCACCACGAGTAATGTAGCCGCCATTACGCTCTGTAGCAGTCCACTCCCAAACGTTACCACCCATGTCATACATGCCATTAACGCCAGGTTTAGTTGAGCCAGTGATTACGTGCCCAGTACCTCGGTTCAGAGTGCCGGCCGGTGAAAGGCCTTTGTAGTCACCGCAACCACTAAGGCAATGAGAAGGTAAGGGATTTGCGCCACCTGGATAGGGATAACGCTGACCCTTTATGTATCCAACTGGAGGATAAGTTCTTTGCTCTAAGAATGCAGCATTCGTCCATTCGGCATCTGTTGGCAAACGTTTACCGTAATAGCGACAAATAGATTCAGCTTCTTTTTGATTGAGATGCGCTGCTGGCTCTGCATCTTTTGCAGGGACACCATAAGGGGTCTGCCAAGTCCAGCCTGGCTTTTGAACAAAGCCTGCCTCATAAGATAAGCCACCGCCCTTCCGCTCTGCGGCACTCACAAAACCTGTGGATGACGCGTACTTCTTCACGTCAGCAATATTCATCTCGGTTTGATCCCAGATCAGGCTTCCAATTTGCACCGTGGGAATGGTTGAAGTGGGTGCACCTTGACTTGGAGTTGATCCAAGCGCTATGAACAAAAACCCAAGGCCAATCGATGGAGTCAAAAGAATCTTGTAGATATTAAATTTTTTCATAAACAATTCTCCCTAATGCATTGGGCTTATGAAATATCTTTAAAAACTGATTTAATCACTTTCTCACTGAATACCTGAATTGTATTTCGACCGCTAGATTTAGCCTCATACATCGCCATATCGGCATTGTTCATCAAATCAGACTCATTGGATCCATGATCCGGATATAGCGCCACTCCAATACTTGCACTTGTACTAATAGGAATACCATCAGCCGTCATCGGCAGCATGAGAGAGGATCGAATTTTTTCAGCAACCATCAAAGCATTCTTCTCATCACCCACAGCCGGCAAGAGCACAATAAATTCATCCCCTCCGAGACGGGCTACCGTATCAGTATCTCTTAAACAGGTTCGTATTCTTTCGGCAACCTGCACCAGCACTGAATCTCCCGCGAGATGGCCGTAGACATCATTAATCGTTTTAAGATTATCTAAATCAATAAAAAGAAGCGCTAATTCAGTTTGGTTGCGCTTGCAATTGGCCAGGGAATAAGAAAGGCGGTCAGAGAATAAGGTTCTATTGGGCAGCGTGGTAAGAACATCGTGATGCGCACGATATTGATTCTCAGCATTGCGTCGATAAGTCCTCAGCAGAAAAAAAGTTCCAATAAATAAAATGATGATGCTCAAAATAGTAGCGATTAATCCACCCGTCGCATTCTTATACCAGTTGGCCAAATACAAAGTCTCAGGGACTACGGCTCCAACAATGAATGGGTAACCAGTCACTTTTCTGTAGGAAATCATACGCTCGACCGGGGACGTATTTTGCCGAGTAAAGCCGGTCTTGGATGTAAAGATCACACCATTACCTTCTGCTGCAGCGCCTAAAGATTGGTCAATCAAGGTGTTGGTATTTACCTTGCCAATGAATTTGTCGACAAAGGGCCATCGAGTCAACAAAGTTTTATCATCACGGTAGAGGGTAATGGCGGCACCGTCGCCCAAACTGGAGCCTAATCGCTCATAGAGAACAGAAAATACCTCAACAGAGACGCCTACCAAGATGATGCCTAGAAACTCATCGTGCGCACCATTGACGCGCCTAGCTAAATAAAAAACCCATTTACCGTTCCCCTTATTCTGGACGGGAGCGCTATAGAAGGTCTCAAGATCATTATGGCTCTTTAAGTAGACAAAATAGTCTCGATCCGCCAGATTAATTTCAGGCGCAGGGTAAGAGCGAGAAAAATTAAGCACTTTACCGTCATTAGCCACAAAGGTAGTGACATCTAAAATGGAATTCGATTTTGTCTTTTCGTCTAGCAGCTCAAACTGATTTTTATTGGAAGTGAACTTGCGATAGCTTTTCTCATCGTTAATTTTTGCTGCATAAACCACATTATCAATACTATTTAAAACAGTATTAGCAGAAAAAATAATCTGCGAAGTGTGCTCGGCCAATATTAATGTCAAGGTGGCAAGTTGATCCGCGCGATCTTCGGTTGTATTGCGGCGTAGCAAATACCCTGAAATTACCGCATTGATAATGAAGATGATTGCCAAAATAATAGAGGCGCCCAAAATAAGGCGAGAGTTGCGGCGAACATTGGAGCTCGGCTCAAAACTAATCGTCATTTAAGGTCTCCGTATAACTCAGAGATTCTCAAAAAATTGTCTTTTTCCTGGATGAATGCTTCGACAATACGCGGGTCAAAGCGCCCTCCTTTTAATCTAATAATTTCCAAGCAAGCTTCTTCGTGAGACCACTTCTTTTTATACACCCGTTCATTAACCAAAGCATCATAGGTATCGGCCAAGGACATCAGTCTGGCTGGTAAAGGAATTTCCTCGCCCTTTAGCCCCAGTGGATAACCTGAACCATCCCAATTCTCATGGTGCCCCCCAGCAATCTTAATGGCGGCATCCAAGACATGGGTGTTCTTTGCATCTTTGAGTTTGGCAGCGCTGAGAACATCTTTGCCCAAATTGGCATGGGTTTTCATGGTTTGCCACTCATCGTCGGTCAGCGACCCCGGCTTTTTTAGGATTTCATCGGGGATTCCGACTTTACCAATATCGTGTAATGGTGCAGCCTTCACGATGTTCTCTATTGCTTTTAGAGTTAACTCGTCTGCATAGGCCCCGCTTGACCTCAATCTTTCAGCTAAAGCACGTACATAGTTTTTAGTACGCAGAATATGATTGCCGGTTTCGTTATCCCTCACCATGGATAGCGCATTTAGGCTATTGAGCATCCCATCCTCAATGGCATGCGAGCTCCTGCGATATTCATGCCAGAGCTTCTCAAGGTAATAGTTGGTAATTAATATACAAATTATGACAATCGACAATATTGCAGCTACACGCAATGCAAAAGCTAGGCCGCCTTCTTGATACAAGGTTCCAGGGTGAGTTATCTCTTCAAGCGACAAAAGCGAGCGAATGATGCGGGCGCCAAGCTGGAAAAACTCAACCCCAATCAACAATTTAATTTGATAAGCGTTATCTTTTTTTAAGAGCTGACTTAAAGATACGATCTGCCAAATACAAAAGATACTGAGCGCAACATTCATTAAATGAATGCGGTCTTGTGTTTTTCCAAAAAAGTGCAGATAGACGTAAATTAAAGAGGCGCTTACAAATAAGGCAAGAGCAACTAGCCTACTTGAATTCCTTAGTGCACCGTTCCAAACGCTGAACAATAAAGAAATATTAGCAACGCCTGCAATCAGGAAGATATTAGCCAAGGCCAAAACGATCTTGCCAGCCCATGGAGCGGTGGCATAACCCAACATGGAGGCCGCTAAAAAGATCAGGCCTATTGGCCAATAGATAACCCTAAATTGAGCACGATCGTCATCCCGGTTTGCTAAGAAACGGCCCATCAAGCCGACCAAGACGATGAATATGGCAAAGTAAAAGGTTTGATTTGCTAACTGCATGAAATATCTAAATAAAATAGGCCAATTAAATGCCGGTAATACATAATGTACCCTATTAGTCAGTATTACAAATCATAATCAATTGCCAGTCTATCGTTCACCTAAATTCAATCTCTCAATGACTTGGCACACCCTTCTCCGGCTTTGGCTTTTGAGCATTGCTCTTGTGCTGCACTCTCCAGCACATGCTGTTGCTAGCGAAGACTGGGCTCAATTTAAATCTGCATTTATTGAAAATGGCCGAGTGATCGATGTCGGTCAAAATGGTATCAGCCATACCGAGGGCCAAGGAATGGCATTGCTACTTGCAGTACAAAATAATGACCCGGCCGCCTTTGCCCAAATCTGGGCTTGGACACAACGCAATCTTCAAGTGCGTGATGATAAATTGTTTGCTTGGAGTTGGTCTCCACAGGTGGGTATTAATGATATGAATAACGCTAGCGATGGTGATTTATTTATTGCCTGGGCCTTATCGCGTGCATATCGTAAATGGAATGAGCCTAGTTATCTGTTTGCAGCCATTCAAGTGAGTCAATCTATTAGAGCTAAGCTTTTACGTAAAACCAGCAAAGGAACAGTTTTACTTCCTGGAGCAATGGGCTTTGAAAAGCCAGAAGGCCTAAAACTCAACCTTTCCCACTGGGTCTTCCCTGCTATTGCCGATCTCGCCTTGCTTGACCCGGCACCGGAATGGGAAGCATTAAGGGAAACAGGCTTACAACTCATTCAAGAAGCCCGCTTTGGTAAATGGCAACTGCCGCCTGATTGGTTGCAATTGGAGGGTGAGAGCATCAGCCCTGTAGATGGCGATCAATTTGGATACAACGCTGTTCGTATACCTCTTTACCTCATCTGGGGGCAGCAAGCCAGCCCCAACACGATTAAGCCCTTTCAAAACTTCTGGAGCTCTTTTGCTGGGAAACCGCTCTTACCAGCTTGGGTAAACGTGAATACTGGTGAAATGGCAACGTACAATGCATCTGCAGGCTTTTATAGTATTGCAGCCATAACGCTTGCTTACCCCAATGTAGATTCAACCCCATTACCCAGGTATAACCCGTCCCAAGGCTATTACTCTTCTATGCTTTCTTTATTTACCAACATGGCTTTAGGGGATCTCAAAAAGTAATATGGGAATTTGGAATTTCTATTTCATTATCAAAATAATCCTGTTCTATACAGGTTATGTTCATTTCCATTTTTTTGTTAATGCCGCTTTTGCACTATTTCTAATTTTTTCCCATGCTAATCCGACTTTGCTTCGAATTCGTAAATGGGTAGCGCTACCTATTGGTATTGTTATTCTGTATTTTGATAGTCCGCTGCCACCTCTGCGCAATATCATTCCTAAAATTAGCCAGTTACTCGATTTTAGTTATCAGTATTACCTTGAACTTTTAACCCGAATTTTTGATTGGCGAGTAATTGCCATCTTGCTGGGGCTCTATATTGTTTACTTCCTTCTTTCTAAGAAGATCAGAATGACCACCATTGCGTCATTAGCAATCATGAGCACCCTGCTTCCATTGGGGGCGACTATGCCTTCCTTAGCCTACGATGCTGATGGTCAAGTCATTGGCCTGCCCAGCGATACAGCGCTCACTGAATCGCTTGATGGCTTCTTTATTGAAGAAGCATCTCGCACCGCCTTCAACCGCTCACAAAAGGCTAGTGGTGCTCCGTTTGATGTCCTAGTCATAAATGTCTGCTCCCTGGCTTGGGACGACCTTAAATACATCAAAGAAGATAACAATCCGCTGTTCCAGCGCTTCCACTATTTGTTTACTAACTTTAATTCGGCCTCTTCTTATAGTGGGCCATCGATTATTCGCCTATTGCGCGGTAGTCGTGGACAACAGGACCAACGCGATTTATACAAGCCTGCCGTTGAAGATTCCCTGTTATTTAACAATCTCAATAAAACAGGCTTCCAAGTTCAGTTGGCCTTGAATCATGATGGTAAATACGGCGACCTCCTGAAGGAAATCCGCGATGAAGGTGGCATGTCTGCCCCGCTGTTTGATAACACGCAAGCCACCCCTTACTTAAGAGGTTTTGATGGCTCGCAGATTTATGATGACTACTCTGTGTTATCGAATTGGTGGGATGCCCGTATGAAGTCCCCTAATGAACGGGTCGCCCTTTTCTACAATACGATCTCATTGCATGATGGCAATCGTGCGCTGGATGGTGGCAAGCTAGAAAACAGTGTCGAGACCTACTCTCGCAGAGCACGCAAATTATTGAGTGATATTGATCGCTTTTATGCCAAGGTCAATAGCTCTGGCCGACAAGTGGTGATTGTGTTCATCCCTGAGCATGGTGCAGCGATTCGCAGAAACAAAAATGAGATCGTGGGTATGCGTGAAATCCCAAGCCCTAACGTGACCAATATTCCTGTGGGAATCATGTTTACTGGTAAAGCAGATGCCCCGGTGAAGACAAATATCATCGAACAGCCGACTAGCTACCTGGCTGCTTCCGACTTAATCTCCAAGTTTGTGGGTAAGGCACCTTTTGGTGCTAATAGTCCAAGTGCAGAGATTTATCTAAAAAACCTGCCGAGTACACGCTTTGTGGCTGAGAATGAAGATTCAGTGATTATGAAGTTTGGAGCCTCGTACTACTTCCGCTCCAACGACATCAATTGGAATTTATTCGAAACCAATAACTAAGGCTTCGGCTTGGCTGTAGACTCCGGCCATAGCGCAGGAATATCTACCACTTTATCAGTGCTGACTGAATTACCAAGTGCATCTAAATAAACAACCTCGCCATTGATCTCAATGGGATTCTTTTCTTGAGCAATCTTTCGAACTGCTTCTAAGTTAGCCTTAATGTCAGGGCTATGCGGATTTAAGCGATATGCTCTCTCCAGTAGGATGACTGCGGTAGAGATATCTTGCTCCTTCAATGCATAAAGTGCACGTTCATTGAGTTCTCCGAGAAGATAGGGATCAAACACAGGTGGACCACTCAAGGGTTGAGCACTCAGCATTGAGGATGCGACCATACCCATCACCAGAAGCAAGATAGAGGATGAGATGGTTTTGTTCATTATCTAAAATTCATTAAAAGCGGGACGTCGGGATTACCGGCTGTGTTTGCAAAGGTACAGGGTTTGGCGCAGTACCATCCAGTGCAATCCGGATGTACAGCACCAAACTATTTGGAGCATAGTAAGGCGAACGCTCTAACTTTAAGCGATTACCAACAAAGACTGATGGTGTGACTTGATATTCCCAAGCTGCTAAGAAAGAATAGGCGCTACCAGGTCCAGAGCTTCCTGAATACGTAGCGTTATTAGAGGCGGCTTGATATTCTGAATTGGTAGGAAAGTATGGTGCTGCATCGGTACGAGACCAGTTGGCTGATACCGAGCCACCAACAACATAAGAGAAGCGAGCGAAGCGCTGTGCATAATTTAAAGGAAGTGTTACAGAGCGATAGCTTTGCGGACTATAGTAACCACCCTGCCCATAAGTAAACTCTCCGGCATTTCTTTTAAAGCCCCAGAGCATACCCGTAAGACCGCTAGAGAGCTGACGATCCGTTTCATTGACGATACGCCAGTTCAGACCGGCCATAAATTGATTGTCACTATTACTCTGCACATTGGTACCCGTCAGGCTGCGCGCGCGATAGTAAGTCCATCCGCCTAAGGTACCACCCTGATCTAGGCTCAAGCCAACCGTTCCGCCAGTAGCAACCATACCGCCCCAAACGGAACCAGTCACAGGATCACGAGTACCAGCATAAGAAAGCAGGGTGCTAGTCATCGGGCGACGCGCTAACTCCAACGAGATGCCAACAGGACCCGCATCCAGCTTCTGCTTTACTCCACCAATCCAGTTTTGGGTGAGAAAGCCTAATGGGGTTGTACCAATATCTGCCTTAAAGTTTTGCTTCTCATAGCCAATGTTGAGAGCGGTGCCTGATGCAGATTGATTTGAGTAACCAGTTGGGCATTTTCCGGGTCCAGTTCCACCACCGCAAACGGTAGCCATAGTGCCAAAAGTACTTACTTGATATGCGTTACCCGCATCAATGGTGCCCGCATTAATATTGACTTGGTCTGCACGGAAAGTCATTCTTTCATCTGCGCGCATTGGCATCTTCCACTCAAGTGGAATCTCCGTTGCACGGTAATAAGACTGTCCTGGGGTGCCATTGAGAGATAAATAGTCGACAGCTGAATCAAGCCAATTAGTGCGCATGTCAATCATGTCGGCTATCTGTTTATATTGGTATGAGCTTCCTGATGCGACAGCTGAAGGCTCCAGGATTGGTGGTTCAATCTGGTATACAGAAACTCCCGAAACGCTTGCGACTGGCTTGAGCGTGGAAATACTATGGTAGCTAGAGAGTGGCACTGGGGATTGAATAAGCGCGCGTTGTTCAATATCGATTGCCTTATCCAGATACCCTTCTCTTCCTTGGATCTGACTATCCAAATACATCATCTTGTAATTATTGGGCTTTGCAGAAATCAGCGGATGTAGCTTTTCTTTAGCAACTTGAATATCGCCAGACCGAATGAATTGACCAATCGCCCTAAGCTCTGCTGCCTCTTGAAGATCAGCATAATCCTGCTTTTGACCTGGACTTAACTTTTGATTTGAGACCAGCGCCATCTCCTTTTGGAACGCCTCTGGCTGATCGTTATTCAGAAGAAAGTTTGCATAACGCAAATGCCATTCAACTGAAAGGTTTGGAGTGCTCTGCTCAATTTTCTGAAAAAGAGCGTTGGCTTGCTCCACTTTACCGATTTTGCCCCACATCAACGCAACCAAGGAAGAAAGATCGGGATCGTTGGATACCTCATCCTCAAGCACGCTTAGCTGGGCGATAGCCATTTCATGATTATCCTGGGCATTGAGTCGATTTATCTGAGTTAGTCGTAAATCAACCCAAACGCCTCTTTGGAAGCGCGTAATTTTAGGAGTACGTTCAGACGCTGGAATACGCTCCAAGATTTTGAGGGCTGGTTGATTTTGATCTAGGCCAGATAAGTACAAAGCATAGGCGTACAAACCTTCAATACTATTAGGGTGCGTTTTTAGAAAGGCATCAAATATTGCAATGCCTTCTTTAGGACGGTGCAGCTTTGCATATAAGCGCGCCAAATCTAAGCGCAGCCAAATCTCATCCTTGTCAAGCGCTATTGCCTGATTTAAAAGAACAATGGCTTTTTGGATGTCGCCCGCTTGAAGCGCTTGGCGAATATCAAAATCGAGTCGTATCTGAGTCAATTTCAGCTTATCACTTGGCGATAGCTGGGCTTTGGCAAGCTGCTGTAATACTGGACCTAGCTCATCATCACGCTGTAAGCGATTAAGAACATTGGCATATGTTAAGCGGAGAGATGTTGCATCAGAAGAGGGTTTAGCCAGCGCACTGCGCATCAGGCTTAAAGCTTCCTCAGTTTTATCTGCACTCAATAAGAATAGGACATTCGCATTAGTCATCTCGGGATCATTGGGGGCAAGTCGTAAGCCCTCTTTCATTACAACCAAACCTTTATCGACCGAGCCCAGACCCTCATAAACTCCAGCCAGCTGAAAGCGCAACCAAGGATTGAGTGGATCAAGCTTTAGTGCGCTCTGAAGATAGGGAATGGCGGCCTCACCCTGCCCTTTATTTACTATATCATCTGCCTGTGAACTCAAAATCTTGATACGCAAATAATCATATCCCTTACCAGCAGGGCTATTTGCAGGTGCCTGCGCATTAATTAATACCAGAGCATCATCTCGCCTACCAGTATTAATTAATAGCTGAACTAATCCCCGTAATGCAATCCCGTTATCAGATTCAATGGCTAAAGCTTCTCGGAATTGCTTTTCGGCCTCTTTGTTATTTCCTCGCTCAGCTTCAATAGTGCCCAATACAGCAATCCCTTCTGCACCCTGCGGCTCCAACTGAATGGCTGCGCGGATTTTCTCCATCGCCAAGGGGTAATTCTTCTTATCACGCGCATCTTCAGCCTGATGAATTTGACCCCAATATTGACTGGTGGATATCAGACTCTTCCACTTGCCACTGTTTTCAGGATTGAGCGCTAAGGCTTTCTGATAGTAAGCAACAGCTTCTTGATAATTACCTTGCCTCATCCGAATTAAGCCCATGCCACCCAATGCCAAATAATCCTTTGGCCTATCCTTGAGGGTATCCATGAGCGGTGCTTCTGCACCTACGATGTCACCTTTATCTAATAGATCCAAACCTACCTGACGACGTCTGAGCAAAGGATCGCTTGCAATACGTTTACGTTCTTCAAGCGCATCCTTCTCCAGAATCCAGCGACCGGTTATTTCTTGATTATGGGGATCTAACTTTAGATACTGCTCATAAAGGGGAATAAGTTCTGGGCCGATTTGTTGGGCATTGAGCACCTCTCTCCAAACTTGCAGCACCCGCTGCTTATCCACCTTGCGAACTTGATATGTCGCAGCCAAATTTTGAAACGCTAGGTCACGGGTTTCAGGCTTTGAGCCTAATAAAGCGTCTAAAGCTAAGGCGTATTGCAAGTTTTTAGGATCAGATTTAACCAAGCCCTCCAATCCTGAGCGCGCCTCATTCCAACCCCCAGGCAAGCTGGCAATAATTTTGTAATAACCAACCGCCAAATCACCTGCAGGCGGTCCGTTCGGGAACTTCTCTTTTAGAAATGCATTTGCCTCAGCTGACTTGCCACTCTTTTGCAGAATCGTAGCTTGGGTTAATACCCTTCTAGCCTCTGATATCTCCTGCCTGCTAAGGGTGCTATCCGAAGCATGGACAAGCTCAACCATGCCAACCGATGAGAGCAATGCAAAACTGAAGCAGAGATGAAGGGTTTTTATTTTCAAAGGCGTCATTTACCTAAGGACTTAGAGGATGCAAGTTTCTTGCGCTCTTCCGACAACTCACCAGTGAAAAAGAGATAAGACAGAATTCTTCTTAAATTCTGAATCGCCAATGAAAATACCATTTTGGATCCTTGGCCATAAACAAAGCTCACAATCTTGAAGAAATTACTGTTATCCACAATAAATTCGGCGCCCAAAATGACTTCATCGCCCTCTTTAATCACCCGACGAATGATGCAATCCATGCGATGCTGACCCCGTGTCACCCCAGAAACAAACACTTCAATTAGCTCATTGTCATCAATTAAAAATGGCAAAGTTACTTTAATGCCGATACCAGTTAAAGAAATATCAAATAACCAGCCTTCTAGAGTGGCATCTAGCTTAGGAAAATACACCGTCATCTTTTGACCAGCCTGCAGACGAGGAAAGGTTCTTGCGTGCTCATGATCTACCAACCCAATGGTGTAGACCACAAATAAATAGAATAGATAAATAGCCCAATTTGCTAGGCCAGTGATTGCATAAAACCAAACATAGGGGTTAAAAAGCATCACTATAAAAGTGCCTACGCTTTTTGTAATGTAAGCAAAATAGCCTGCAGAGTTTTCGCGTACTGCCCTTAAGCCTAGCTTTGTTAATAAATATAGCTGGAGTTTTGATTGCTTTAGCTCTGCGCTAGCATCCCAAATTTTCTGCCAACGACCGCTATCGCCGTAGACAAAGGCAATAGCCCCAGGACTGCCAATTTGCTCAGCGACAAACTGTGTTCCACAAAAGTAATGGTCCGCTTCTTTCTGCAAGCGAACGATCTTTGCCTTGAATAGATAGTTATTCCCATAACTATCATTCGCAGCTAATTGAATGGATTCACCAACCTTCAAATCTGTATTCAATGGCAAAGTGAAGCCGATACCACTCACAGAAAGATCCGCCAAATCTACTTCGATAGCAGGCAAGCTATTCTCACGAAGGACCGTGACTGTACCACCGCCACCGATTCGGTAATAGGCTCTGATTTGGCGTTTCTCCCAAAATGCACCCAGGGACATTAAGCCCAACCAAATATTGATGCAGCACCAAATTGCGGTAATCACGATATTGTCATGCCAAATCGGCTCGTAATGCCAGCGGAGGGCTGCAATCAGAATAGAAACGGCATTGATAGTTACCAAAATAAATAAAGGGAAGGCATCCCAGCTGAGCTGCTCTTTTTCCAACAAGAGTCCTTTAGGCGTTACTAAGAACTTTTGCTTCCAGGGGTTCAGGAGAACTGGCATGAGCTCTCGAATCATTCTGAAGCCTTTGACAGTCTCATAAATCTCAGAAAAGAAAATTTGTCGTGAGCCTGCAAAAAAATATGAGATGACTACCAAAATACTCAATGCATAGGGCACCGTAAAATCTACCATCTCATGCCAATTGGCTGCGTAGACATTTAACCCCAGGATCAAGAATGCCGATGGCGCCAGGAAGAAAATGTATCGTGCAAACCCAAACAACCATGAATAACATGATGAGAAATAAGCAAGACGTTGAGGCAAACTAAGTCCTCGCATAAACAAGGGGTTGTAATGCATCAAGACCTGGAGCATACCCTTGGCCCAACGTGAATGCTGAGTCAGATAGTCAGATGGGGTCTCTGGAGAAAGGCCGCAAACCATCGGTTTGTTGATGTAGCTACTGTTATATCCATGCGCATGGAGAATCAGCGAGGTCTCACAATCCTCTGTAATTGTCTTGATGGCAATGCCGCCAACTTCCATCAAGTAATGACGGCGCAATACTGCTGCAGAGCCACAGAAGAAGGCAGAGTTCCAAGAATTCATGGCGGGCTGAATTTTGCGATAAAACATCTCGCTCTCATCAGGGCGATTAGAGATTCCAGTAATAACATTATTCACTGGAGTTTCATTGATGAAGAAATGCGGCGTTTGGACCAAGAACATTTTGGGATCGCTTAAGAACTGCCCCACCGTGTTGTGCAAAATATCTTTGGTCGGTATTTGATCGCAATCTAATATTAAAATAAGCTCACCATTGCTATGCTGCAAGGCGTGATTAATATTTCCTGCCTTTGCTTTTTGATTGGTATCACGGGTGATGTATTGAACAGCTAGCTCTTTAGCTAGATTTCTTAAGCTGTAGTGACGTCTCCAAGCCTTTTCACCTGTTTCTTTGCTACGGCGCTTCGCATGTGTGCCGCCATCATCCAGGATATAAATATTGAGCTTATCTTTAGGGTACTGAATCTGGGTTGCTGCTGTCACTGTCATGCGAACAATGCTCTCAGACTCATCATAGGTAGGAATAAAGACATCTACAGAGGGATAAGAAGACTCATCTTCAGACAAAGGAATAATTTCACTCGACATGGGTGAGAAATTCACAAACATGTCCAATAGGAATAGGGTAAAACCATAGACCTCTGCCAAGAATAGTAGGGCAGTGCCAATGAAATCAAAGAAACCGGTATACGTTAGAGTATCGAAAATACGCCAAGCCATATAACGACAACTGACAAATAGCGCTAGAACAATGAATAAAGATCGCCAAGGCTGATTGCGGAAGTACTTCACCTTAGACATTAGGAAAATAATAAAAAACGAGCCCCATCCCAGGTAAAGCTGGCCGCCAAGGTTAAGAAGCTCCTCAGCGAAGTAAATCATGAGGCTAATGCCAATTGCAAACATGAGTAAGCTTGCAGTGATTCTAGAGTGACGATCGCGCAAAAACATTATCGATTCACAATCACAATGAACCACTCCCATAGGGCTCCATAGCCCACCGTTAGCAGTAGTACCCCAAAGAAGAGCAGTAAAACTCCGGCAACTAGCTTCAAACCAAAAGAACGTATAGGCTGAATTTCTAAATCGATTGCATTGGGATCTTTATGTAACTTTCCCGGATCAACTTCAGTGGGACTCCAAAAGACTTCATAAGCGTTTAGGACTCTATCCTCACCCGTTCTGAGTAACTGCCGTGTAAAGCGGCACAGAAGTGAATTTGGATTTTTTAGAGAATCATGCGTACCTTCAGATAGATAGAGCTCCCCTGCCCCAGCAGCTTCAGCAATAAAAGAGGCTAATTGTATAGAGCGCTCTTCTTCCTTTAGTCCAGTAAATGGGTTGATCAGGGCAACAATACCAATGGATGCTAAGCATATGGGAGCTAAATGATTTTTTGCATTTAAGGCATCCGCCTCTATTTGAATAGCCATAGCAGCTTGAGTTGCAAAGCTAACTTGTTGAAATGCATAAATCAACTTACCGCGGGACTCTTCAAATGCGGTTCCACGAAAATCTTTACATATCCTAGCAATCAGTTGCACTAATTTGTCACGAACAGTTTGATTAAATGCTTCATCCGATGAGTCGACATCGACCCTAGGAATAATATGTATATGAAAGGCGCTTAAGAAATTACTCATCAGAAAAACGGTGACAAGTAACGAATAAAGATGAGAACAATAGCCAACACAATAATCATTACTGCTGCCGCACCGAGATCTTTAATTTTTTTGATCTCGGGATGTTCTTCTGGAGTAATGTGATCACAGATCTTTTCAATCGCCGTATTGAGAGCCTCAACCGCCAACAACACGAGGGCCAAAACAGCAATTAATACCGTATAAACATTCGGGCGATAACAAAAAAAACCGATCGCAATCACCGCCAAGATTAACTCTCTCCGGGCGGCCTTTTGTAGGATGAGTTCTTTGGCGCCATCTACCGCATTGATGGTCGCATGAATTATGTTTCTCTTTTTTGGCATTACCGCAATATTTAATAGGACTAAAGTCCCTATTATGCGGCTATTAGCTCCAGACTTCAGTGCGGTTTCGGCCCTTAGATTTGGCCAGGTACATGGCTTTATCCGCTTTGAAGTAAAAAGACCTCAAAACCGACCCAGCCCTGGTGTCGCCACAGCTGATTGGGCTAAAACCCGCGACGCCAATGCTAATGGAGACAAAGACCTCCTTGCCATCTACAACGGCACTGGGTAAGGAAAATACTTTTTTACGGAGCCGCTCGGCGACCTCAAACGCAGCCTCAACACTATCTCCATGCAAAACAACGAAAAACTCTTCACCGCCTACGCGCCCAAAGATATCAATCGCGCGTAGTTCTTCCTGACAATTTTTTACAAGATTGGCCAGAACAGTGTCACCCAGTAGATGACCATACTCATCATTAATGTTTTTAAAATGATCGATATCCAACATCAAAAAGGCTACTGGGTCACGATTCCGAAAAGATCGCTCTATTTCTAATTCAGAGCGCGCAAAAACCTCTGATCGACTTAAGGCCTGAGTCAGAGAATCAAGCTTCGAACTGCGATCTAGAATGAAATTTTTGCCCTCTAAGTCGGAGATGATTTTCTTTACTTGAACAATGCCGAAAAAAATCAATAATGAAATAATGAGCGCTAAAAAAGCATCAAATGGGTTGTAATGTCCCTCGGCATAAAAAAGTAGGAGAGGGGATACTCTTCTGCCCACCATTAAGCCAAAAGCAAGAGCTAGTGAGCCACTAGCTAGGCGGTAAGATTTGGATTTAAAAAATAAGTTCAGTGCGTATACGGTTGCAGAAATTTGCGCAAGGACAGCTATTAGATAGGAGCCAACTACAATCTGCTGAATCATAATTACTGGGTATCGATGATAGATTGCAATTCATTGCTGTTGTCTAACAATTTCAATGAAGCCTCCACTACTTTGATATCTAGCTTAGTGCCTGCCTCGGCTTTGATTTCCTCTAGCGCAGCATTTAATCCTTTGGCTGCACGATATGGACGATGCGTTGCCATTGCCTCAATCGTATCGGCCACAGCTAGCACGCGTGCCTCTTCGCAGATCTCCTCACCCACCAGCTTATTAGGGTAGCCACTGCCATCTAAACGTTCATGATGCTGATGCACCATCTCAGCAATCGGCCATGGAAATGGAATATCCTTCAGAATCTGGTAACCAGCCTCTACATGCCCTTGCACCATTTGCATCTCTAGATCAGTCAAACGGGATGGCTTTGTCAAAATCTCCGATGGCACTGCCATCTTGCCAATATCATGAACCATGGCGGCCATATATAAGGCCTGTATGCGTTCATTGTCCCAGCCCAATTGACGAGCAATTGCCATTGAAATACTAGCAACTCTTTTTTGATGGCCCGCAGTATATGGATCACGCCACTCCATTGTTTTTGACATGGCTTCAATTGTTGCCCGTAAGGCTCCTGCCAAACGCTCTTGCGTCAATTCTTCTTCATGAATTTGGTCATCTAATTTATGTTGACGCTCAATTGAGCGAAGGCCAAAACCAATCTCTTGTGCAAGGCCTTCAAATAATTTAACTTCCGATGGGCCAAAACTATTAGGTAGCACTGAATAAACCAATAAGCATCCATAAGGCATTCCATGTTGACCATCTGGTATTGGGCACCCAATCACCGAACGAATGCCAAATTGTTTTGCTCGCTCACGCCAAGCAATAAATCCAGGATCTGTTTCACCATCAATCACTACATATGTTTTATTACTGCGAATAGATTTACCCGCAGGGCCACTTCCAGTGACTTCAGCCTCAGACCAGCTAACTAAGATATTTTCGATATAACCCATTGCAGGACCAGCAGCCCCCACTACCCTGACCGTTTTAAATTGATCATGAACAGCCTCGCCCACCCAGGCAAGCTTATAAGGCCCCTGCAATGCTATGGCATCACACACCTCTTGAATGAGCAACTCAGTGGATGTAGCGCGAGCTAAGGTTGCTGCGGCCTCTGAAAAGGCAGACAAAGCCCAACCACGTTTCTCCAGCTCCTCACGAACAGACAAATTGGGAGATAAGGCGTAGTCTTTTTTTAATCGCTTTGATTCCATGTTTTTATTATGACTCCAAATTGAGCGAAAAGGCCTTGCTACCAGGAAAAATAGGCTGTGTCTGAACAGTAAATTAACCGTCAAGGGAACATGAAAGACGACATTGAGAAGATTTATGGAAAACTAGTCGGTCTAGAAACGGAAGTTAGCCACTTACGTCAAGGCTATATCACTGTAAACGCCCGCTATGCTAATGCACTAGGGACACTTAAGATTCTGACTTCTAGCGCCTTAGAGGCTGCCAAGAGAGCGGCTATATCTGCAGAGAAAGCCTCCCTCTCCGCAACGAATTGTGCCAACGCAGCCAAGCTCGCTGCATCCAAAGCGATCGTTGATGCTGCGGATGCTGCAGCTCAAGCCGCTGCTGCATCTGCTGAAGCAGCGATTGAAGCAGCTGCCGCCGCCTCTGCAGCTGCCGCTGCTGCCGCAGCTGCTGTTGCCCATCACGCGGAAGAGTCATCAGTTCTGGCGTCCGCTGAGGCAGCAGAAGCCACTAAGCGTGCCGCTATCGCCGCAGCTGAAGCAGTCAAAATGTCTAACCTTGCCGCCGAATCAGCTAGATCAGCACGCATTACCAAAAAATAAGTCGCGCAGAAAGTAAAAAAGCTCCCATTGAGGAGCTTTTTTACTTTAATAATGTGGGGCGAACGACGGGGCTCGAACCCGCGACAACCAGAATCACAATCTGGGACTCTACCAACTGAGCTACGTCCGCCACTGAAGACTCAGATTATAGCTTTTTGCTCAAAATCCTGTCAAAAACACCCTTTTAAGCCCTGTTATTAGGCGCTTTCGAACTCAAAAGCTGCCCAATCCCCAAGGCATAGGCTCGTATCGATAAAGAAGTCCAAGATGGCGGCTTTGCTCTGAACTTTAGCCAAAGCGTGATGATCTGAGAGACGCTGACGCCAATACCGCGATCCCGCCCTGCCATGAGCTAAGCCGAGGATATGTCTTGTGAATGTACCGATATAAAAGGGTTTACCTTTGGTTTGGCACTCATCAAACCAAGCTTGAACTTGCTTCACTAAGGCAATCTGAATGCGATGCCACTCGGTTTCGCTAAATAGATAGCCAGCCGCATCACCGTCCGTGTTGATCATGTCATCCCAACCTAAGAGCAACGCCGGGAAATGATATGCAGCCCTACCCACCATGAAGCCATCAAAGTCATTCCAGTGGCCCGCAATTTGCTCATTGGTTTCGAGGCCGCCATTAAGCAATACTTTGAGATTCGGAAATTGCTTTTGTGCATCCAATCTCAGTTTGGCAGCAACTTCATAACGCAGTGGTGGTTTGCTACGATTCTCTTTGGGTGACAAACCTTTGAGCACCGCATTACGCGCATGGATGGTTACCTGACTAGCGCCTGCATCAGCAACAGCAAGAATAAAGTTCAGCGCAAATTGGTAATCAGCTTCAGAATTGGCAGCATCCATTGAATCCAAACCCAAGCGATGCTTTACGGAGATCGGAATATCGACTGCACCCTTCATAGAGCGTACACAGTCTGCAACTAAATTAGGCTCAGCCATTAAGCAAGCACCAAAAGCACCACGCTGCACCCGCTCTGAGGGGCAACCGCAGTTGAGATCGATTTCATCGTAGCCCCACTGCTGCGCCAGTTCGGCAGACTTTGCTAAGTCACTGGGCTCTGAGCCCCCTAATTGCAAAACGACGGGATGTTGCTCTTGTGAATAATCTAAATGACGTGGCACATCCCCGTGCATGAGCGCGCCAGAGGTGACCATTTCCGTATAAAGAATAGCCTCTTTAGTAAGCGTGCGATGAAAAGAACGGCAATGGCGGTCCGTCCACTCCATCATGGGAGCTACGGCAAGCCTTTTCTTTGTTTGATTTTCCACAGACACTTTTTATCAATAATTTATTACTGATTATTTTAGTTTGTTTTGGTTTAGGGGCCAATTAAACCTTCAGGATAATGGTAATCGCCCTAGATGTTATGTATCGCAGTGTAGTTTTTCTATTTCCAAGAAATGACTTTCCTCTAACTCGAAAGCATCAACAATAACTGGATCAAACTGGAGCCCCCTTAAAGAAAGAATTTCTTTAATTGCGAGTTCATATACCCACTTTTCCTTGTAAACCCTCTTGCTAACCAAGGCGTCGTATACATCAGCAATTGCCATAATTCTTGCTGCTAATGGTATGGCTTCTTCACTCAATCCTTTTGGGTATCCAGTACCGTCCCAATGCTCATGATGGCTTCCCGCAATTTTTATAGCCATCCCAATTACCTGATTGGTTCTTACAGACTGAAGATGGGCAGCGGACAAGACATTCACACCAATTGTGGTGTGAGTTTTCATCACCATCCATTCATCATCCGTCAATTTCCCGTTTTTTTGCAGAATAGTATCCGGAATTCCAACCTTACCCAGATCATGAAGTGAAGCTGCATTGAACATTAACTCAATAGTTTCCCTATTGATTTGATCAGGATATTTGCCCATCTCGAATAATCTAGTAGCAATAGCCCTCACATAATGCTGAGTTCTAATTACGTGATTGCCAGTTTCATTATCACGAGCAAGAGACAATGCATTTAAGCTGGTCAGCATTTGGTATTCCGTTTGGTGCGTTTCTTTAATGCTTGCCTCAAGTTCAGCAGATCTTTTGGCTTTTTCAAAATTCGCAATGACCAACTCATCAACCCGTTTAGTCTTTTCCTCATTAGCTATAACAAGCTCATCTGCACGCTTCACTTTTTCTTCGTTCTGATATAGCAATTCTTCATTAGCAACGACTAACTCATGCACCCGCTTAGCCTTCTCTTCACTTGCCAAGACAAGTTCGGCGGCGCGCTTTGCTTTTTCTTCATTTTGATGAAGTAACTCTTCATTAGCAACCACAAGTTCAGCTGCACGCTTTGCTTTTTCATCGCTCTCATACAGTAGCTCTTTATTTGCAACAACAAGCTCATGCAACCTCTTAGCTTTTTCATCATTAGCAATAACAAGTTCAGCTGCACGCTTTGCCTTTTCCTCATTTTGAAAGATTAGCTCTTTTAATCTTTTTTCTTTCTCATTATTTTGGTATGTCAATTCTTCATTAGCAATTACAAGTTCAGCTGCACGCTTTACTTTTTCTTCATTTTGAAAAATTAACTCGTTATTAACATCTATGAGTGCCTGAGCCTCTTTCTTTTGCGTTGTAATGTCGCGAATAATTTTAGAAAATCCAATAACTTTGCCATCCAAACTCATTACTGGGCAGGCTTTAATTGATACCGCTATGTGATGACCGCCTTTACCAACCCTCTCCGTTTCTAACTGATTAACCGTAACACCCTTAAGCATCTTTTTTAAAATATTGTCCTCTTCGTCCAATCTATTAGCGGGCATCAGAAATGCCATCGTTTGACCAATTACTTCTTGGGGAGTATAGGAAAAGATTTTTTCCGCCCCCGGGTTCCAGCTAGTAATTGTGCCCTGTAGGTCTAATCCAATAATTCCATCGTCGGCACTATTAACGATCGCCAATAATCTTGAAATTGCATCCCGCCCAAGAGCCTCTTGTGAGGGATCTATGGAAATTGTTGATGGGAGATCTGTGGTCATAAATTTATATTCGAATGAACTAGCATACAAATATATAAATACGTTTTAGAGGCGTCTGTGCGGTATCAGACTAACTAAATAAATACCATCCCTTTTTAACTCAAAAGTGAGTAGCATTTAACGCTATTTAAGGGGGTAAAAGGGGTCTTTGCTTTGTAACAATTGACCCGTCTTTTGGAATAAATAAGGGCAACCGAAGTTGCCCTTGACATAAGTCTATAAGCAAAACTTACTTTGATAGTTTTGCTTCTAATTCCACCGCAAGATCCAAAGCACCCATATAACCGGACTTCAGATGATTCGGTAGATCTGGATCGCCCACCATTGCACCTAAGGTTTCAACCAAACTGAATACCAAGCCTTTGGCAGCGCCAGCGGCAATCGTATTGTTTGCTACAGCTGCATCAATATGATTTACTGCATCTAGAAAATAATCATGTCCAGGGAGGCCATCTGGACCTAAAGATTCTTGAGTTTCTTTCATTTTCAATTTCCTTGATTCGTTTTTTAAATCATCTGATCTACTTTATAGAAAAACTTGCGTGCATAGGCAAGAATTTCTTTATCAGTAGGATGATCAACGGTTTCTACGCCAACAATTTTTTCTGCAATATTGGCATCATGTTTGTGCGCGTGCTTGATGAGCTCTAATTTTGCAGAGCCTGGACCAAGAATCAATATTTCTTTGGATTCGTTCACGGCATTGATAACTGAATGCAAATATTTGGAATCTAAAGCGACTCTGCCGCTACCGACTTCATTGGCTTTGTGATGCAAATGAGTGTGGGTACTTTTACTACGAATTACTTCGGCTTCGCTAGCCTCTTCGCTCAAGAACATTACGTGAGCTTCTTTATGGTCGATCCAAATTACCGCATGATTTAGTGACATATTCTTCCTATGATTAGTATTAACTACCCTTTCAGAATACTCCTGCAAGGCTTGGTAATTACTGGAAAATCATTACTAAAGGGCTTTTTGGGATTGATTTAAGTCAAATTGTTTGCATTAGTATTAAATTCGTATACTTAGACCATCCACATTTAAGCTCATTATGGCCATGTCACCCAATAAATACCTACCCATCCGATATATTCCATTTTCCCTCTGCATCCTGGGGGCCATTGTCAGCTTTGTCTCTTTACAGTTGCATCCACAGGCTTGGAATTTCTTCCTACTATTTGGCTTTTTATCATTCGTGGGCATGTATGACGTCTCACAAACCAAAGTAGCCATTCTTCGGAACTACCCTGTTATTGGTCATTTGCGTTTCATGCTTGAATTCATTCGACCTGAAATTCGCCAGTACTTTATCGAGGGCGACAATGATGAAACCCCTTTTTCAAAAGAGCAACGCACATTAGTCTACTCACGCGCTAAAGCTGTACCGGATCAAATTCCTTTTGGTACCACGCTGGATGTGATGGCTCCTGGCTACCAATGGATTAATCAATCATTAGCCCCTACCCGCTTACCTAGCCATGATTTTCGTGTCGAGATAGGTGGCAAGGATTGCAAACAGAAATATTCAGCCAGTATTTTCAATATCTCGGCAATGAGCTTTGGATCACTGAGTGCCAACGCTATTTTGGCTTTAAATCTTGGCGCTAAAAAAGGTAGCTTTGCTCACGACACCGGTGAAGGCTCCATCTCTCAATATCATCGCGTTCATGGTGGCGATCTCATTTGGGAAATTGGCTCTGGTTACTTTGGCTGCCGCAATACCGACGGCAGTTTTAATGAGAAAAAGTATGAAGAGAATGCTTTAGATCCTCAGGTGAAGATGATCGAGATCAAATTGAGTCAAGGTGCTAAGCCTGGTCATGGCGGCATCTTGCCAGGCTCTAAGGTGACGGCTGAAATAGCTGCGGCCCGTGGCGTTAAGGAAGGTGAAGCCTGCATCTCCCCTGCTTCGCATAGCGCCTTCTCGACACCGCTTGAGCTCATTTACTTTGTGAAGAAACTGCGCGACCTCTCAGGAGGCAAGCCAGTTGGCTTTAAGTTCTGCGTTGGTCACCCCTGGGAATGGTTTGGTATTGTCAAAGCCATGCTGGAGACTGGCATTCATCCAGACTTCATCGTAGTAGACGGCTCCGAAGGTGGAACTGGCGCATCCCCAGTGGAGTTTACTAATCACGTGGGCACACCACTGCAAGAAGGCCTGCGCCTGGTTCATAACACCCTAGTGGGTGTAAATCTACGAGATCAAATCAAAATTGGTTGCGCTGGCAAGATTATTAGCGCCTTTGATATGGCTGTGGCCTTTGCTTTAGGTGCCGATTGGTGCAATAGTGCACGCGGCTTCATGTTCTCTATTGGCTGTATTCAGGCTCAGGTTTGCAATACCGGCAACTGCCCTACTGGCGTCACCACACAGAATCCATTGCGCCAGAAAGCATTGGTAGTGCCGAATAAAGCTGAACGAGTCTTTAACTTTCATAACGAAACCCTCAAAACACTGAAAGAGCTGGTAGAGGCTGCTGGATTACATCACCCTGGTGAAATTGATGCTCCTCACATCATCCGGCGTATTAACAAGCATGAAGTACGCCTTCTATCCTTCCTACTGCCTGAGATGCCTGCTGGCCTGCTACTCAAGGCTGAGCACATAGATCCGAGTCTGAATTTGCCCAGAGTATTTGAGCTGTATTGGCATCGATCGCAAGCACAAAGCTTTTCTGCTCTGAAGGCTTAGGTTTATAGCATCTCTACAGAAGAGTTTTATTGAGTCTTTTTACCTTCAGTTTTATGGCGATACATCTCTAGATCTACTTCATGCAGGATTTCTGAGACGGATCTGGCTGTATCGCTATATGTAGCCATGCCAATACTTAAGCTAACTGGGTATCCGGAGTCACTCATCGTCTGATCAACTGTTTTAACAATGTCACCACATATCTGATGCATTTGTTGCTGATCTACCTTTGATGCAACAATCAAAAACTCATCGCCGCCCAAGCGGAAAAACATAACATTCTCGACTGTAAATTCCATCAAGGTATGTGCGATCTTTGTCAAAACTTGATCGCCTACCAAATGTCCTCGAACATCATTAATTTTTTTGAAGTCATTTACGTCAATCAGCGCGACAGAAAATACTTCCTGGGCCTCTTCTAGCCTTGCAATCGCCTGCTCTATCATGATGCGAGCCCAGCGCCTATTCCACAAACCCGTTAATGAATCGGTATTCGCTAGAAGATTTACGCGCAGTTGACTACGTCTGAGCGACCTGGCAAGCCACATGATTAATAGGGTTGCCAGAAAACGAATGGCAATGTTTAATACTTCTATCTTGGTAAAGAAGACGGGGAAATAACCATCCCTAAAAAGAAAGTAATTTTCAAATAAGGTAGCGATAATCAGAGCTGCGATGACTACCTTCATTGACTTCGCATTTAATGCAATGATTGCTGCAGGAAATAAGTAGAGCAAAACCAATCGGTAATCATCGGGCGATAAGACATCGATCATTAAAATCACTAACAGCAAACCAAATCCAAGCAGCACGGCAATTTTTGGCTTGATCCCGAATAGACTTTCGATGTTATTCAATTGTGTCACTCTCGGTCCACCCAAGTGAGCGAATGTGCAGCTACCGGCGTTAAGCGATAAAGGTAGGTCGATCTTGGAGACACCATGAATCCGTTGAGGTCGTAAAGAAAAGTTTTTCTTCGAGCCGCCAAATTATGTTTAACCAACTTGCTAAAGTCTCGACTTAATTGAGGGCAGCGTGGGTATTCATTAGGGCGATAAAAGACTTTTGCGCCGGTTGCTTTTGCATATTCCACGATGAGGTCAGGGCTGCACTCCTCCAGGCCGGCTGGCTGGTGCCTCAATCGATTTAAAAGCCAACGGTAACGGTGTTTAGACGTCATGGGTGGCATATTAGCTTAAGAGCTAATACTTTACTAAATTCTATGCCTATTTTTAGTGCAGACCTTGCTCCTGAGCCTTAAAACAAGGGTGGGTAGAACTAAAGCCCTAGCTCTTGAGGGCTATTAAATACTCTTTTTGACCCATCCATGGGGTCAATAAAGGCTATTTCTTTGGCCAGCAGCTGTAATGGCCTTGAAAAGTCCAAATCATATTTTTGATAAGGGGTAAGCATGGGGTAGATCTGATCATGCTTGATGGGGATATTGAGAGCATTGAGATGGCAACGTAGTTGATGTTTTTTTCCACTACCAGGGGTGAGTCGATATTTAGCCCATGATTGATTTGCCTCTATGATTTCAATCAAGGTATCTGTGTTTGGCTCACCCTCAACTTCTTGCATCTGCAGAAAATGTTCTGATTCCTGAATTCGACTTTGATAAGTCATTGGAAGTTGCTTCTCTAATTCTGCAGAGTATGGTGCTATTGCTTCATACACTTTTTTGACCGCTCTATCCCTGAATAAATTTTGGTATTGAGCTCGCTCACTAGGGTTCACTGAAAAAATAACCAGCCCTGCTGTGTCACGATCAATTCGATGAATCGGGCTGAGCGTTTGTATGCCTGTTTTTTTCTTAAGTCGGTTTAGCAGTGTTTGATGTAGATATAGTCCGCTTGGCGTCACTGGTAAAAAATGGGGTTTATCTGAAACCAGAATATGTTTATCTTGATAGAGAATCTGCTCTTCAAATGGAATCCCTGGCTCACGAGTCAGCCTTCTGAAGTACAACAAGTGAGTATTGGGCCTATAGGCATCACTTGCCCTCAGGGCATGGCCTTCTTGATCGAGAATAAGCCCTTCATGAAAGCGATCGATCCACTCTACTTCGGTAATATGCGGGAACTGAGCAATAAAGAATGCCAGTAAATTCAGATAAGTCTGCTCAGCAGGCAAATACACCCGCGATGCTGAGACTCCTTCTGAGTTAACTTGCATAAAGCTCCATAAACTAATGCCTAGAGCTTGCTATTTTAAATGACTCCCTACGTTATTGAATGCGCAGCCAATGACGTCTCTGAATTGTCTTCTAAGCAGCAATCAATATATCCCCTAACTCCATCTTTTCCCACCAAATAAAGGGTAAAAGATAAACTGGCTCACCAGCATCCTGAAGAATTTCCAGCGCCCCGTCATTGGTCTTGTTAGCTTCATACTTTCCAGGATTTAGAGGTCTGCAGCCATTATCCGTACCGTCATTACAACGCATTCTGGCAATAATATTACGAGTGATATAGACGACCATATTTCCCCCTGATTAAAGTGCTGACTGAATGTGGTTGCGAACTACTGGATAAATCTGACTTTCCCAGCGCTTACCATTAAATACACCGTAATGGCCGACTCCTGCCTGTAGGTGATGTGACTTCCTGTATCCAGGCAGGCCGGAACAGAGATCTTGCGCTGCTAAAGTTTGGCCAATGCCACAGATATCATCTCGCTCACCTTCAACGGTGAGTAGAAATGTCTTCTTAATCAGCTTTGGATTCACTAACCTACCTTGGTATGTCAAAGTTCCATTAGCTAGATCGCGATCCATAAATACTTTTTTAATGGTTTCCAAGTAGAAAGGTCCTGACAAATCCATGATTGCAAAATATTCTTCATAAAAATCATGAATCACATCCGCCTTCTCATCGTCACCATTAACGCGATACTCATATAGCTTTCTGAAGGACTCTGCATGGCGATCGGGATTCATACTCATAAATGCCATGAGCTGCAAGAAACCTGGATAGACTTTCCGTCCAGTGCCATTGAATTGATTTGGAATAACCCCGATAAGCTTTTCTTCAAACCAAGACATGGGTTTGCTGGTAGCTAATTCATTGACCTTTGTTGGGCTTTGACTGACGTCAATCGGCCCAGCCATCAAGGTCAAGCTCGCTGGGACATAAGGACTCTTATCTTCTGACATGATGGCTGTGGCTGCTAAGCAGGCTACTGTTGGCTGACATACCGCCATCAGGTGGGTTTGCGGTCCGATCACTTGCAAGAAGTTAATGATGTGCTCGACATAAGCATCGAAGTCAAAGTCACCACAGCTCAATGGAATGTCACGAATGTTCAACCAATCAGTTACATAAACTTCATGATCAGTTAGAAGTGTCTTAATGGTTCCCGCTAACAAAGTTGCAAAGTGTCCTGACATTGGAGCAACTAAGAGGATTTTAGGCTGACCAGAAATATTGGGCTTTGAGAATCGAATTAAGTTACAAAAATGCGTTGAGTAAATTAACTCCTCTGTAACAGGCTGGTCTACCCCAAATGAATCTATGACAGATTGGATTTTAAAATCAGGTCTTGTATGCGTAAACCCAAGCAAAGAAATTTGCTCATAGTGCGCAGCCAATCGCTGCATAGGGTTAAGAGAAAAGTTTCCAAACCAATTAGTAGAGACGCGCTCTGACGCTTTTGCAAACATCCGAACCGGATTATGCAAATTAGCAAAGGTTTGATAAGCTTTGTACATCATCTATGGGCACCGCTTTCTATATGACGCAATGCTCGTTCTGTGGTTTTGAGTGCTGGGTCAAATACCCTACTCAAAGACACATCATTGGCAATAATGGCTGCGGTTTGTGCTGCACGTGCTGCAACGATGGATAAATTCACGAAACCAGCAACATTAAAAGTTTTGAGAAGGTCGGGCAACTCTTCGTCGCCTGAAGCAACTTCACCAGCCTCTATCTTTTGATAAAGCTCGCGGTAATAACTCTTCATACCATCGAGCTCCTCAGCAATCGCCATAATCTGCTGAAACAAGACCGCAAAGTCTGATGCCAACGCATTGCTTTTGACTACTTCCATGGAGTTACCCCTGGGACCTCGGCTGGAGCAACAGAAACCGGGATAGTTTCAAAGTCCGCAGGGCCCACT
This sequence comes from Polynucleobacter sp. MG-28-Ekke-A2, assembly GCF_035012985.1. Classification (NCBI taxonomy): domain Bacteria; kingdom Pseudomonadati; phylum Pseudomonadota; class Betaproteobacteria; order Burkholderiales; family Burkholderiaceae; genus Polynucleobacter; species Polynucleobacter sp. MG-28-Ekke-A2. The sequence continues at coordinate 57,186 of NZ_JAYGQU010000007.1, forward strand.
ATCTCGAGATACTCCATATCTGGCGAATAGTCGAAGAGGAAGTGGGTAATGCCCGGCATTTGATGAACAACATCGCCCGCCTCAACCAAGGTGACCCTATCTTCATACATAAACTTGGCCCAACCTTTAGTCATAACGACAATTTGGAACTCTGCTACGTGATAGTGCCAGCCGGTACCATTCTCTGGGGGTTTATTGGCCTTCACGAGATGGGCAATGACCTTACCTTTGGTTGCTTTAGCGACACCCAAATCTTTATAGAGAAAAAAATCCCTAAGGCCGCCTGGTAAAAACTGAGTATCGGCAGGTTTTACATGAGAAAACTCGGTATCACTTTTAAATCTTACGGGTGCGTTCATTTTTAAAACTCCACTTCAAGTTCTTCAATGTCATCGGGTTCTTCGAGGGCGCCCATCACCCATTCCTTCATCTCAGGCATCGCCATGATGTGCGTGCAGTAATCCTTGCTCGCCTTGTCCAGCTCTACGTGATAAGTCAAGAATCTTGTGACCACTGGCGCAAACATGGCGTCAGCTAATGTGGGCTCCTTGCCAAATAAGAAAGGTCCACCGTATGTTGTTAAGCAGTCCTGCCAGATGACTAGGACGCGATTAATATCAATTTGCGCTTTTGACCAAACCTTGAATGACTCAAACTTTGCTTTGACATTCATAGGCAAAGAAGCGCGCAAGGCAGAGAAACCGGAATGCATCTCGCCACAGATAGACCGACAATGCGCTCTTGCTACCGGATCCTTGGGTAACAAATGGGCTTTAGGGTTTAATTCATTAAGATACTCGCCGATGGCCATGGTGTCCCATACTTTGCAGCCGTCATGATCTAAACGAGGAACCAGAATGGATGGTGACAAGAGTAAGAGTTCAGCCCGGTTATCCACATCATCCGGATGCACCTGCACTTCCTGGAAAGGGAGGCCAGAAAGCTTGAGCATCAGCCAACCGCGCAATGACCATGAAGAGTAATTTTTGCTACTAATCGTCAAGGTAGTCTGCTTAGACATAAGAGCTTTCAAATGAGGTACAACTACAACTTATTCCCCCTGAAATAGAGATGGCTTGCTAAATGCCCTGTTTTTGACGGGTTGTACCCAAATCCGGGCATGCTTGGCTTTTACGCACCCATCTTGTGCGCCGCAATAATGCACCCTTGTGGTGAACTTATAGACTTTGAGTCATGTCTATACACGCCGCCCTACACCACGTCACCGAATATATATATGACCGCCCAGTCAAACTGGGACCGCAGGTAATTCGTCTGCGACCGGCACCTCACTGCCGCAGCCATATTCTTTCTTACTCTCTCAAGATTGAGCCTGAAGGTCATTTCATTAACTGGCAACAGGATCCATTTTCAAACTATCAAGCGCGTTTGGTTTTTCCTGAACCAACAACACGCTTTAAAGTAACGGTCGATCTTGTTACGGAAATGGCCGTATACAACCCATTTGATTTCTTTTTAGAGCCGGATGCTGAAGACTACCCCTTTACCTACAGCCAAGATCTGAAGAAAGAGTTGCGCCCTTACCTAGGTAAAAAGCGAAATGATGGCATCAACAAATACTTCAAAACGGTTGATCGCAGCAAGATGCGCACGATCGATTTTTTAGTTGCGCTCAATCAAAAAGTTCACAAGGATATTAGCTACACCATTCGAATGGAGCCTGGAGTTCAGACCCCAGAAGAGACATTAAAACTTCGCAGTGGTTCTTGTCGCGATTCTGCTTGGTTAATGGTGAATCTCTTGCGTCTTTGCGGACTCGCGTCGCGCTTTGTTTCAGGCTATCTCATTCAGCTCAAGCCAGATGTGAAAGCGCTGGATGGGCCGAGTGGAACAGAGGTAGATTTCACCGACTTGCACGCCTGGTGTGAGGTGTATTTGCCAGGTGCAGGATGGATTGGTTTAGACCCGACTTCGGGCCTATTTGCTGGCGAAGGCCATATTCCTGTTGCCTGCACACCTGAACCTTCAGGTGCAGCCCCGATTGAAGGTGGTGTTGACGAATGTGAAGTGCAATTTGCTCACTCCATGGAAGTCACTCGCATTTATGAAGCGCCCCGAGTAACCAAACCGTACACCGAAGAACAGTGGCAAGCGATTGTCGATCTGGGTCATCAAGTTGATAAGCAATTGGTTGCGGGCGACGTTCGCTTGACCATGGGTGGTGAGCCTACTTTTGTATCCGTTAATGGGCGCGATGAACGTGAATGGAATGTAGATGCATTAGGACCAACAAAGCGGGGTTACGCAACCGATTTAGTAGAAAAACTGCGCAAAGAATATGGCGATGGTGGCTTCCTTCATTTTGGTCAAGGCAAATGGTATCCAGGAGAGCAACTCCCTCGTTGGGCTTTGTCAATCTACTGGAGGGCTGATGGACAGCCTATCTGGAAAAACCCAAAACTATTTGCCGATGAACGCCACCCTACGAACTACACCAGCAAAGATGCTGAGAAATTTGTCTACACACTTTCCAAAAAATTAGGTTTAGCGGATAAATTTATCGAACCCGCTTATGAGGATGTTTTCTATTACCTCTGGCGGGAATCCAAGTTACCTGTCAACGTTGACCCCTTCAAATCAAACCTAGACGATGAGATGGAGCGCACTCGCTTAAAGCGGGTCTTCACGCAGAAATTAGATTCCGTGGTGGGCTACGTCCTCCCTATCGAAGCGAATGAAGGAAAGAACTATCTAGACACCGCTTGGAAAACGGGTCCCTGGGAATATCGTGATGATCGTCTCTATCTGCTACCAGGTGACTCCCCCATGGGCTATCGACTCCCCCTGGAGTCCCTACCCTGGGTTAGTAAAGCCGACTACCCTTATCTCATTGAGCAAGATCCATTTGCTCCCAGGCCGCCTTTAAATAGTCAAGCGTCAATTGTTCATCAACAACAACCCGCTCGTAAAGAATTTCCAGCGTCTGGCAAAACGATTTGGAGTCAGTCGCAAGAAGTAAGACATCCAAAACGTCAAGAATCAGCTGCATGGGTTACCAGAACAGCGATGTGCGTAGAAGCACGTGATCCAATGCGCTCCAATGGACCTAAGGCTGAGAATGAGCATGGCGGTAAGTCAGGCGTGCTGTATGTCTTTATGCCCCCACTCGCTCGTCTTGAAGACTATCTCAATTTACTGGAGGCGGTAGAAGCTACTGCTGAAGAGCTTCAGTTTCAAATTGTGCTGGAGGGATATACCCCACCACGCGACCCACGCTTGAAGTTGTTACAGGTGACACCAGATCCAGGCGTTATTGAAGTCAATATTCATCCAGCCCATAACTGGGGGGAGCTAGTTGAGCATACGGAATTCTTATATCAAGCTGCTTTTCAATCTCGCCTTTCTGCTGAGAAATTTATGGCAGATGGCCGCCATACCGGCACAGGTGGTGGCAATCACTTTGTAATGGGTGGTGCAACACCGATTGATAGCCCGTTCTTACGTAAACCTGAGCTCTTGGCCAGCCTGATTTTGTATTGGCACAACCACCCGAGCTTGAGCTATCTCTTTAGCGGCATGTTTATTGGACCAACCAGTCAGGCGCCTCGAGTGGATGAAGCACGTAATGACCAAATCTACGAATTAGAAATCGCATTGAAAGAAATTCACGAGAATCGCAAGAAGTTTGGCCAAAGCATGCCGCCGTGGCTGGTCGATAGAACTCTACGCAATATCCTGATTGACGTCACCGGCAATACGCATCGCAGCGAGTTCTGTATTGATAAGATGTATTCACCAGATAGTCAAACGGGTCGCTTAGGCTTACTAGAATTGCGTGCTTTTGAGATGCCTCCACATGCGCATATGAGTATTGTTCAGCAATTACTCATTCGCGCCTTGATAGCTCGTTTCTGGGATAAGCCTTATGAGGCACCAATGACGCGCTGGGGAACTGAACTCCATGACCGCTGTCTCTTGCCAACATTTATCAAAATGGACTTTGATGATGTCATTCAAGAGATGCAAAAGCACGGTTACGACTTTCAGCCGGAGTGGTTTGCACCTCACCTTGAGTTCCGCTTCCCGCTCATTGGACAATTGCAAACTATGGGCACAGAAATTACCTTACGCAATGCACTTGAACCATGGCACGTTATGGGTGAGGAAAATGCGGCGGGCGGTACTGCACGTTATGTTGACTCCTCACTAGAGAGAATTGAATTACGCGTTACCGGCTTAAATCAAAGCCGCTACACCATCACCTGCAATGGCGAGCCTTTGCCACTTCAACCAACAGGAGTTGCGGGAGAGTATGTAGCAGGCGTTCGTTATAAGGCCTGGAATCCTCCATCTAGTCTGCATCCGAGTATTGGTATCCATGTTCCATTGATTTTTGATGTGATCGATACCTGGAATAAACGCTCTGTGGGAGGTTGCCAATATCACGTTGCCCACCCTGGGGGCCGAAACTACGACAACCTCCCTATCAATGCCTATGAGGCAGAGAGTCGCCGTCTTTCCCGCTTCTTTAGGATGGGTCATACCCCAGGAACTATTGAAGGGGCTCTGGCGAATATTGACCTCCCGGCTAGTAAGGAATTTCCATTTACGCTGGATATGCGGCGGTGAGACAATAGTTTGTGGATAACGCTCAGACCCATTCTTTGAAAGACGCCAGCAACCCTTCGCTGTTGGAGGATATCAACCGCCTATCACCCACACCCAAAGAGGGACACTTTGATGAGTTACGAGGGAAATCGGCGGCGCTACTGCCCGAATGGCAAACTTTTTTTGAATCTCTTGGCCCCTCTGGGTTAAGCGATCTTGATCAACGCACCCAAGAACTCAACAGGCAGATTCGGGATAACGGCATTACATATAACGTCTATGCCGACGAGTTTGGGCCGCAGCGCCCTTGGTCAGTAGATTTATTCCCGCTCCTCATTAGCCCTGATTCTTGGCAAAAAATTCAGTCTGGAGTTTTGCAGCGAGCGCGCTTACTCGAAGCGATTATGGCGGATGTGTATGGGCCGCAAAATTTGTTGAAGGAAGGATGGATTCCACCAGCATTAATTCATGGACACCCTGGTTACTTGCGCTCCATGCATGGCGTCGAGCTGAAAAACAGAAAATATCTTCACATCATGGCTTTTGATTTAGCCAGAGCGCCTGATGGATCATGGTCAGTACTGTCTCAACGCACCCAAGCACCTTCTGGTCTTGGCTATCTTTTGGAAAATCGCAATCTGATTACAAGGCAATTTCCCAAAGCATATGAGCTCATGCAGATTGCCCCGCTAGCCAATGCCTATAGGGACTTAATCGATGCATTGAAGCTTGAAAGTCCAGCAGGTGCTAATGCCCATATTGCCCTTCTTACTCCAGGACCTTATAACGAGACCTACTTTGAGCACGCCTATCTCGCTCGTTATCTCGGCCTAACTTTGGTTGAGGGTGGTGACTTAACCGTACGCGACCAACATTTGTTTTTGAAAACGGTACGCGGTTTAGAGCCTGTACATATTTTGCTTAAGCGTTTGGATGATGAGTTTTTAGATCCATTAGAACTGCGCTCTGATTCCACTCTAGGCGTCCCCGGTCTATTGCAAGTGATACGCGCTGGTAATGTTGTACTGGCAAATGCTCCTGGCTCAGCTTTCCTAGAATCCCCCGCTCTACTGGGATTCTTACCGGCGATTAGCGAACGACTTCTCAATGAAAAAGTTCAGCTTCCAGCAATGGATACCTGGTGGTGTGGTGAACGCGCTGCATTAGAGGCTGCTATTCCAAATTTAGGGCATAGTGCTATTAAGCCAACCTACCCTAATGGCACGGGTCATCAAAATTATGAATCCGCCCTAGGTTGCGATCTGAATCAGGCCCAATTAGATGAATGGGTGGGTCGCATTACGCGCCAGCCAGATGAACACACAGTACAAACCTACATCCCGTTGGCACAAATGCCAACCTGGTTAAATGCTTTTAACCTCAATGATGCGTCTTTGATTGAGCCCCACTCTTATATGTTGCGAGTCTTTGCCTTGAGTGATGGTCCTAATGGCTGGCAAGTATTACCTGGTGGACTTGCCCGTATCGCAAGCACTGATTCAGGTATTGCCTCGATGCAACGGGGCGGTAGTAGTGCGGATGTATGGGTTCAAAGCCCGCAGCCCTCCCAAGAGCAAGGACAACAAACTCAGCACCCGATTCAAGCCCCTGAAAAAGTGATGCGCAAGCGCTTGGTTACCAGCCGCGCAGCTGAGAATCTCTATTGGTTTGGGCGCTATACCGAGCGCAGTGAAAATATTCTGCGCTTAGCCAAGCTTTATCTTGAAAATATTAATAGTGAATACACCCCTTCCCGGTCATTATGGTCTTGGTTAGAAAACCTATGTCACCACTACGGGCTTGTGCCTGAAGGTGTACCAAGTAATTTTGACCAGAGTGATATGCGTCACCGAATTTTTGAGCGTACTTTAATTAACTCTCTCAATGCCAGCGACAGCGTCACCAGCGTGGGCTACAACCTGAACGCCATGAAACGCACTGCCTCTAATGTGAGAGAACGACTCTCCCCGGAACAATGGAGCACTATCAATCATTGCATTGAGCAATTTCAGTCTGATTGCCATAAAGCCAATACCTTTAATGATTTTTCCGCTTCGCTCGCTATCGATGCTTTAAATGGCGCGAGTAGCTGCTTGGCGGCGATAACCGGCGCCCAAACTGACCGTATGACACGTGATGACGGCTGGCAACTACTTTCAATTGGAAGGCATATCGAGAGGCTCGCCTTTCTAACAAACGCATTAGACTCAGCTATCGTTTCTGGCTTACTTAACAATCCAAATACAGATAGCTCAGGTTATACCGCCCTACTCAATTTATTTGATAGCACGATCACCTTTCATGCGCAGCATCAACAAAGTCGCGAGATAGCTCCTTTAATTAGCTTACTGGTGATGGATGATGAAAACCCACGTTCCCTGGCCTGGGTTAGCAAAGCGCTCCGCGCCAGACTCTCTAAACTTGCGGGCACCGAGCGAAATAACCCGGATGAGTTAACTCGTAGCGTCATTAATCTACTAGATTACGACTTATATATCCTATCGACTGCCGATGGGTTTGGCAATCTCCCTAACCTAAGAAATTGTTTGAGTAATTGCTCGCAATCCGCCTGGAATGTTTCAGATGCAATTAGCGCACGCTATTTCAATCTGATTCACTCTAATGAATACAGTATCCAAATGTAATGCGCCATTTATGTTGCTAGAAATTACCCACGATACCCATTACTCTTACGATCCTGATGTAGAGATTGCGCAGCATTTTGCTCACCTCAAACCAGCAGATCTAGAAACACAACGAGTATTAAAGTCCGAAGTTCAGGTGAGCCCGAGGCCTTCTTGGAGCGAAGAAAATCGAGATAGTCATGGAAATGTTTGCACCTTCTTTTCTTTGCAGAATAGGCACAGCGAATTACTCATTACAGCCAAATCACTGATCGAGACTACAGCTACTGAATATGGCCCTAAGCCCCAGGAAACTGCACCCTGGGAGCTGGTACGTGAATACTTCCGCTATCACTCCAATACCCAATGGGATGCCGCCTCAGAATTTTTATTTACATCTCCATTCATTACTTTAAGACCAGAATTCGCAGAATTTGCGAGGGCCAATTTCACAGCTGGTAGACCTATATTAGATGCTGCAATTGATTTAATGAAACGCATCTATAGTGAATTTCATTACGTTAGCAAAAGTACCGATATCAACACCCCTGCACTAGAGGCGCTGAATAAGCGAGAGGGGGTATGTCAGGACTTTGCACATATTTTGATTTCAGCGCTCCGCAGTATCGGCATCCCCGCAAAATATATGAGCGGCTATATTCTGACTAATCCTGCACCCGGTCAAGCAAGACTGATTGGCGGAGATGCTTCGCATGCTTGGGTATCGGTTTATGTTCCTAGCATGGATGAAAGCAGTATTTTAGGTAAGGGCATTTGGTGTGATCTAGATCCAACCAATAATCGCTGGGGCTACGGAACTCCTGGGGAAGATTATGTTCACTTGGCTCAAGGAAGAGATTACTCAGATGTCTCCCCTATTCGCGGGGTGATCCATGGCGGAGCAGATCATACGCTAGAGGTAGCGGTAACGGTGATGCCCATTAACTCTTAAGGCACCCTTCTTTCTCCCCAATAATAAAACCGCCCGAAGGCGGTTTTATTATTTGAAGCGTGCATTACTTTCGACTTAGTCTGCGTAAATACCTGCAGCCTTAATGATTGGTGTCCATAAATCAATCTGCGCCTTCAGATGCTTTTTCAAGCCTTCTGGAGTAGCGCTTGCTTGAGATGGAATCTCAACACCCAACTCCGCCATGTGTTGTTTGTAAAGTGGATCCTGAATAGCCCCTTGCAGTGCCTTGGCCAACTTATCCATCTCTGCTTTTGGTGTGCCCTTAGGAGCATAAACACCATGCCACACTTTCACTTCAAAGTTTTTTAAGCCCTGCTCATTGAGAGTGGGAATCTTTTCAAAGGCTTTAATGCGCTGCATGGTGGTTGTGCCATAAGGCTTCACCGCATTAGTTGCCAACTGACCTGAAAGATTGGTTGTTTGATCACACATCAATTGCACCTGACCACCGATCAAATCGGTCAAGGCAGGCGCAGTGCCTTTGTATGGAACAGTCGTCAAATCCAGCTGAATACGGCTCATAAAGAGCAAGCCGCACAAGTGGCTAGCGGAACCTACGCCCGCATTAGCGTACGCAATCTTACCTATGTTTGCCTTCATATAAGGTAGAAGTTCTTGATAGTTCTTAGGAGGCAAATCTTTATTACCAACCAAAATCATTGGTACATCGGCAACCTGGCCAACGTATTCGTAATCGGTCATTGGATCAAAGCCCAAGTTCTTATACAAAGCTGGGGCTGTAGACATGCCAATATGGTGAATCAGTAATGTGTAACCATCATTCTTAGAATTAATGACACGTTTAGCCGCAATCGTGCCACCAGCACCAGGACTGTTATCCACAATGACTTGGCCTTTGAGCTGCTTACCCATTGCTAAAGCCAGCTCACGAGCTACTTTATCGGTTGGACCGCCAGCCGAGAATGGCACCACTAAAGTAATAGGGCGATCGCCAGGGAAATCAGCCGCCTTTGCAGCAGAAATACTGACGCCTAATGCACACAGCGAAATCGCTGCAATGCGGAAAATTGATTGGGACATTTTCACGGTAATCCTTGTCATTCTTGGTTAAACATACAAAGCAATAGTTTAGAGAATTTGCCACCCCAGCAGGGGAAAATTCTCTAAAAAATGATTATTTCTTCAGCTTGCCAAAGGCGGCTGCCATTGCATTATTCATTGGGGGCGCTTGCCTTCTATCTTCATGCGGCTTTCTGTTTTCAGGCTCTCTAGGACGATTAAGAGCCCTTTGATCAGGCTTGGAGCCCTCTCTTGGAGCTTCATCTGTCAAACGCATTGTTAGCGCGATGCGCTTACGCTTTTCATCCACTTCCAGCACTTTAACCTTCACTACCTGTCCAGCCTTAACCACGCTATGGGGATCTTTTACGAAGGTATTAGATAAAGCAGAGATATGCACCAAGCCATCTTGATGTACACCAATATCGACAAAGGCCCCAAAGGCGGCAACGTTAGTCACTACGCCTTCTAAAATCATATCCGTCTTGAGGTCGCCAATTTTCTCGACACCATCTTTAAAAGTTGCAGTAGTGAATTCGGGGCGCGGATCTCGACCAGGCTTTTCTAATTCTTTAATGATGTCAGTAACAGTAGGTAGACCAAATTGACCATCAGCATACTTTTCTGGTGAAAGTGACTTCAGCAAGCTGGCATCGCCAATCACTTCTTTTACGCCTTTCTTAATATCCTTCAGAATCTTTTCTACCAAAGGATAAGATTCAGGATGAACTGCAGAAGCATCTAATGGATCATCACCATTCATGATGCGCAAGAATCCAGCAGCTTGCTCATAGGTTTTATCGCCGAGTCGCGGAACGCTCTTGAGATCGGCTCTCGATTTAAATGCACCCTTGCTATCGCGATAGGCCACTATCCCTTCAGCCACTGTAGAGCTTAAACCAGAAACTCTTGCTAGCAAGGGGGCTGAAGCCGTGTTCACATCAACACCGACAGCATTTACGCAATCCTCTACAACCGCAACTAATGATTTAGCCAACTGGGTTTGCATCACATCATGCTGATACTGGCCTACGCCAATCGATTTAGGATCAATCTTGACCAGTTCGGCTAATGGATCTTGTAATCTTCGGGCAATTGAAACGGCACCGCGCAATGAAACATCCATACCCGGTAATTCTTTTGAGGCGTATTCAGACGCAGAGTAAACAGAGGCACCCGCTTCAGAAACAACAATCTTGGTGAGTTTGAGTTCTGGCTTAGCCTTAATCAGTTCTTGGGCTAATTTATCAGTCTCGCGAGATGCAGTACCGTTACCAATCGAGATTAAGGTGGCATTGTGCTTCTCAGCTAATTTAGCCAAGGCAAACAATGAACCAGCCCAATCATTTTTTGGTTGATGCGGGTAAATTACTTCGGTGTCCACTACTTTTCCAGTGGCATCCACTACGGCCACTTTCACACCAGTGCGCATGCCGGGGTCGAGACCGATAGTTACCCTTGGGCCAGCAGGCGCTGCCAGCAAGAGGGCTTTAAGGTTGCGAGCAAATACATTAATTGCTTCAGTTTCTGAGCGCTCACGTAACGCTGTCATCAGCTCAGACTCCAAATGGAGTGAACACTTAATGCGCCAAGTCCAGCGAACAGTATCGGCTAACCAAGCATCGGCAGGTCGCCCCTCGTTTTTGATCTTGAAGTGATTGGCGATCCGGTTTTCACAAGGATTGTGGGGAGAATCCCATTTTGGCTTTTCTTCTTCAGTATCTAGGCGCAGGTTGACCATTAACATCTGTTCCCGACGACCCCTGAATAAAGCTAAGGCACGATGAGATGGAATGGCTTTAATCGGCTCAGAGTAATCAAAGTAATCAGCGAACTTCTCTCCCTCTTGCTCTTTACCAGCAATCACTTTGGATTCGACTACACCGTGATCTTGTAAGTATTCTCTGAGAGATTGCACCAATGCTGCATCTTCTGCAAAGCGCTCCATGAAAATTTGACGCGCACCTTCAAGCGCAGCCTTGGTATCTGCAACACCAGGATTATCTGTCCCGTCGACCTGAAACGCATCCTTCAGATACCTTGCAGCCTCTGTTTCAGGATCAAGCTTGGGGTTATTGAGCAGATCATTTGCCAATGGCTCTAAGCCGGCCTCTAAGGCAATTTGCGCCTTAGTCCTTCTCTTAGGTTTATATGGCAGGTAGAGATCCTCCAAGCGAGTCTTATCCTCTGCCAACATGATGGCCTTCAGCAACTCTGGCGTCATCTTGCCCTGCTCCTCAATGGAGGCAACGATTGTCTTGCGGCGATCCTCTAGCTCACGAAGATAGCTAAGACGTTCCTCTAATAAACGTAACTGCGTATCATCCAAGCCACCGGTAGCTTCTTTACGATAACGAGCGATAAATGGCACTGTAGCGCCCTCATCCATCAAGGCTATAGCAGCAGCTACTTGAGCGGGTTTAGCAGCTAGTTCTTGGGCAAGACGTTGTTCAATCGATGGCAGCATGTATATCTAGTTTTATTTATTTAACTTACAAATGGTTAATTTATAGTTTTGATTTCAATGAAGAACAAAAGCCACCCGGAGGTGACTTTTGTTGTGTAGCTGGAAAGAGCTTACTCGCGAGATGCTTTCTTACGATCATGCTCTTTCAGGTGACGTTTACGGATACGTACGCTTTTCGGCGTTACTTCAACCAACTCATCATCACTAATGAATTCAACCGCATACTCCAAGGTCAAATCAATTGGTGTTACCAAGCGAACTGCTTCGTCAGTACCTGAAGAGCGAACGTTGGTTAATTGCTTACCCTTAATTGGGTTAACAACCAAGTCATTGTCACGACTATGGATACCAATAACCATTCCCTCGTATACAGGATCACCATGGCTAACAAACATACGACCACGATCTTGTAACTTCCAAATAGCGTAGGCAACTGCTTCGCCATCATCTTGACTAATCAATACGCCATTATGACGTTCACCCAAGATGCCATCTTTCGCTGGAGCATAAGAATCAAATGTGTGACTCATCAAACCATTACCGCGAGTCATGGTCATGAAGTCACCTTGGAAGCCAATCAGACCACGTGCAGGAATGCGGTACTCAAGACGGGTGCGGCCTTTGCCATCACTCACCATATCTTGCAACTCACCCTTACGCTTACCCAAGTCTTCCATCACAGAACCTTGAGTGGCATCTTCTACGTCAACCGTTAAATTCTCATACGGCTCCATTTTGACGCCATTCTCTTCATGAAAGACAACGCGTGGACGGGAAACTGCCATCTCATAACCTTCACGACGCATAGTCTCCACCAAGATGGTGAGATGCAACTCGCCACGACCTGATACTTCAAATACGGTGTCGTCATCAGTTTCTTTTACGCGCAGAGCCATATTGGCCTTTAATTCGCGGTCTAAACGCTCACGAATTTGACGGCTAGTTACAAACTTACCTTCACGACCAGCTAATGGACTAGTGTTCACCATAAAGTTCATGGTCAAGGTTGGCTCATCAATCTTGAGCATTGGTAATGGATCTGGCTTATCAACCGCACATACTGTTGTGCCAATGGCCAAATCTTCAATACCATTGATGAGGGCGATATCACCAGCAACTGCCTCGTCAACGATTTCTCGCTCGAGACCTTTAAATTTCAATACTTGGTTAATACGGCCTTTGAATGGCGTGCCATCGGGACCATTCATGCAGACCACTTCCATGCCTGACTTCACGCGGCCCCGGCTAATACGACCAACACCGATCTTGCCAACATAGCTGTTGTAGTCAATTGAAGAAATCTGGAATTGCAATGGGCCTTCTGCATCGTCATCACGCACAGGAACGTGCTTCAGAACAGCATCAAACAAGGGGCGCATAGTACCTTCACGCACATCTTCTGACTCTCCTGCATAACCATTCAAGCCTGATGCATAGATCACTGGGAAATCTAACTGCTCTTCAGTTGCGCCAAGTTTGTCAAACAATTCAAAAGTTGCGTTGATCACGTAGTCGCAACGTGCGCCTGGACGGTCAACCTTATTAATCACAACGATTGGCTTCAAACCTAATGCCAAGGCTTTCTTGGTAACGAAGCGGGTCTGCGGCATTGGACCTTCAACCGCATCAACCAAGAGCAATACACCGTCAACCATCGAGAGAACGCGCTCTACTTCACCACCGAAGTCCGCGTGTCCTGGAGTATCAACGATATTAATATGTGTACCGTCATATTCCACTGCACAGTTCTTGGACAAAATAGTAATGCCACGCTCTTTTTCCAAGTCGTTTGAGTCCATGACGCGTTCGGTCATTTTTTCATTTGAGCGGAATGTGCCAGATTGGCGCAAGAGTTGGTCAACCAAGGTAGTTTTTCCGTGGTCAACGTGGGCGATGATGGCGATGTTACGAAGTGCGCGTTTGGTCATGTGAAGCTTCTTGAGTTAAAGATAAGTAAAAGGGTTATAAATATTAATTAATTAATGGGCCTGCGAAATTAAGCGCTTTGGATGCAAAACACCAGAACGCCAATCAGCAGTACCAATAAAGTTATGAGGAGCAGCAGTCGCGCGATAAATGCGTACCAATGCTTCAATGGAAGGTAAGTTCAGAGGAACACGCTGTCCCATTTCAAGACGTTTAGCCTGTTGCTCATCCACTGTTAAGTGTGGCAATGTCTGTAGCAAGGCATCAACAGGCAATATGTAGTCAGCACTATTTTGCAGGCCGCTTTGTATCGCTTCAATCGTAAAGGACTGCTCAAGATTGAGATGCCCCACTTCGGTTCGGCGTAATCCCACCAAATGGGCGCCACAACCTAGGGCATTACCAATATCTTCTGCCAGAACACGAATATAGGTTCCTTTGCTGCAGCTAACTTCTAAAGTGGCTTCTGGCCAAGCAATGTCAGTCCAGCGAATGGCGTGAATGGTGATATCTCGTGGAGTGCGCTCTAACTCAACACCTGCGCGAGCGTATTCATATAAAGGCTTGCCATCACGCTTGAGTGCGGAATACATTGGCGGCACTTGAGATATTGGCCCCGTAAATTTTGGAAGTAAAGCATCTAATGCAGATTTGATTTCACCTGCACTTGCAAATACAGGCAATGGCAACTCTTCAATGATGAGACCTTCAGCATCGCCAGTATCAGTGCGTGAGCCGAACTTTACTCGAGCGATATAAGACTTATCTGCTTCAAGCAAATCTTGTGAATACTTGGTTGCTTCGCCTAAGCAGATAGGCAATAAGCCAGTCGCCATTGGATCCAAAGTACCAGTATGACCAGCCTTGTCAGCATTAAAGGCGCGCTTGACTGCAGTAACGGCACCCTGTGAACTCATTCCAGCAGGTTTGTCTAGCAGCACTACGCCGTCGATCCGTATTGACATGAACTATTTAGTCTCGTCTTTGTGGTCGCTGCTGCGATCACTATCAACGGCTTGATCGATCAATCGAGACATTTCTATGCCATGCTCTACTGAGCTGTCATAGTGAAAATGCAAGGTGGGTACGGTATGAATATGCAAACGCTTAAACAAGAGTGAGTGCAAATACCCGGCTTTTTCTTGAAGCGCTTTTAAAGCATGCTCAGGCTCAGCGCCCAAAACCGTAAAGAACACTTTGGCATGGGCCAGATCCGGTGTGAGCTCAATACTTTGTAAAGTAATCAAGCCCAAACTCGGACTACGCAATTCACGAGGAATAAGTTCGGCCAGGTCTCGCTGAATTTGATCGGCGAGACGCTGGTTACGATGCGGACTAGTTTTATGCATTTTGCTTAGAGTGAACGTGCAACTTCAGTAACTTCAAATACCTCAAGCTGGTCACCTTCTTTAATGTCGTTATAGCCTTTTAATGACAGGCCGCACTCAACACCGGCACGAACTTCTTTAGCATCATCTTTGAAGCGCTTGAGAGAGTCCAGTTCACCAGTCCAAACAACGACGTTGTCACGCAAGAGACGAACACTAGATGTGCGCTTGATAATTCCATCAACCACCAAGCAACCCGCGATAGCGCCAACCTTAGATACCAAGAAGACTTGACGAATCTCAACGAGACCAGTGATTTCTTCTTTCTTATCTGGAGTCAGCATGCCGCTCAGGGCCAACTTCACTTCATCCACTGCGTCATAAATAATGTTGTGATAACGAATATCCACACCATTGTTTTCAGCCAGCTTACGAGCCGCTGCATCAGCGCGGGAATTGAATCCAAAAATAACCGCTTTAGAAGCAACTGCCAAGTTCACGTCAGTTTCAGTAATGCCACCAACACCTGCGTGAACAATTTGTACCTTCACCTCTGGTGTAGAAAGCTTCATCAATGACTGTGCCAAAGCTTCTTGAGAACCTTGTACGTCAGCCTTAATAATCAACGGTAACAACTTAGCTTCAACCGCACCTTCTTCCATGTTTTCCATCATGGTTTCAAGCTTAAATGCCTGCTGTTTAGCCAACTTCACATCACGGAACTTACCTTGACGGAAAAGTGCAATCTCACGAGCCTTACGCTCATCAGGAACCACTTGTACTGACTCACCAGCTGCAGGAACATCTCCTAAACCTTGAATCTCAACTGGGATAGATGGGCCCGCTTCATTACATGGCTTACCGTTTTCATCCAACATGGCGCGTACGCGACCGTAAGTTGAACCCGCTAACAACATATCGCCACGTTTTAAAGTACCCGACTGAACCAATATGGTTGCAACAGGACCCTTACCTTTATCCAAACGCGCTTCAATTACCAATCCTTGTGCTGGCGCATCTTTAGGGGCCTTGAGCTCGAGGATTTCTGCTTGTAACAAAACGTTTTCAAGGAGAGCATCAATACCCTCACCTGTTTTTGCGGATACTGGAATAAATGGCACATCGCCACCGTACTCTTCAGGAACCACTTGTTCTGCCACTAATTCAGTTTTAACGCGCTCAGAATTGGCTTCTGGCTTGTCAATCTTATTAATAGCCACAACAATAGGCACACCACCTGCAAGCGCATGGTGAATTGCTTCTTTTGTTTGCGGCATCACGCCGTCATCTGCCGCAACAACCAAGATCACAATGTCCGTTGCCTTGGCGCCGCGAGCGCGCATTGCCGTAAAGGCTTCGTGACCCGGAGTATCTAAGAAGGTAATCATGCCGCGTGGAGTTTCCACATGGTATGCACCAATGTGCTGAGTAATGCCGCCAGCCTCACCGGTAGCCACTTTGGCCGCACGAATCTTATCGAGCAAAGAAGTTTTACCGTGATCAACGTGACCCATCACTGTAACTACTGGTGGACGTGGCAACAACTCTGCATCGTGACCATCGGTACCAAGATCTAAATCTGGATCATCTAATTTCGCAGCAAAAGCCTTATGGCCCATTTCTTCAACAAGAATCATTGCGGTATCTTGATCAAGCACTTGATTAATGGTGACCATTTGACCCATACCCATCAGCAACTTAATCACTTCCGCACTCTTCACTGCCATTGCATGAGCTAACTCAGCAACAGTAATGGTTTCTGGTACGTGAACATCACGCACTATGGCTTCTGTTGGTACTTGGAAGTTGGTATCTACGTTCGCCTCAGCAATTTGACGTTGCTTCTTACGACCACCGCCTGAACGCCAACCACCAACACCACCAGAAGAATCGCCGCGAGTCTTTAGGCCGCCAGGTTTCTTAGCGCCCTCTTCTTGCCAAGTGGATGATGTCTCAGAAGATTTAATAGTCTTGCCACCAACTTTGGCAACAGCCTTCTTCTTATCATCAGCACCTTCAACTTTTGCAGGTTTATGCAAAGTGCCTTTTTTCGCTTCTTCAGCAGCAATTTCACTAGGTGCTTTGAGAACACGTGCAGGAGCGCTCATCATGTCGCGGATTGCTAAAGCCTCAGCTTCAGCCGCAGCACGACGAACGCGAATATCTGCCAATTCTTTTTCTTTGCTAGCAGCCAAATCTTTAGCTGCTTTATCTGCTGCCGCCTTTTTCTCTGCTGCCGCTGCGGCAGCATCCGGCGCTGTATCTACAGGCGCCTCTTCTTTAGCAATTACTGGAGCTGCAACTTCTTTTTGACGTGCTTCTTCGGCAGCTTTCATTTCCGCTTCTTGGCGAGCCAACAACTCAGCTTGGCGTGTTGCCTCTGCCGCGCGTTTTTCCAACTCCTCTTCGGAAATAACGGGTTTAGCTGGTGCTGCTGGAGCAACTTCTTTAGCCGCTGGAACTGGAATCTCTTCAGGCGCCTTATCACCGGCCTTAACGAGCACACGCTTTTTACGAACTTCAACCTGCACAGTGCGAGTACGTCCAGCAGAGTCTGCTTGACGAATTTCTGAGCTCTCACGCTTGATTAAAGTAATCTTTTTACGCGCGCCAGTGTCTGCACTGCCGTGCTCTTTTTGCAAATGCTCAAGCAGGACAGTTTTGTCCTTTTCGGTAATGCTATCGTCCTCAGAACCTTTTTCGATACCAGCCGCCTTCAACTGCTCCAAGAGGTCTGGCGCGGTACGTTTTAATTCTTTAGCGAGTACTTTTACTGTTGTTGCCATGCACTACTTCCTCTCATGAAGTAAACCAATGTTCGCGCGCTTTCATGATGAGCGTTTTCGCAGTTTCTTCGTCAATTTGTGTCGCCTCAACCAGCTCATCAACAGCTAATTCAGCAAGGTCGTCACGGGTATGTACCTGATTGTCAGCAAGCTTAGCAATCAGTTCTGTGGTCATTCCTTCCAGGGAACGCAAGTCTTGTGACACTTCGCCGATACGCTCTTCTTTTGCCAACTCCATAGTTAACAAAGAATCACGGGCGCGGGTACGCAACTCATTCACAGTATCTTCATCGAATGAATCAATCTCTAACATTTCAGACAATGGTACGTAGGCCACCTCTTCTAATGTATTGAAACCTTCTTCAATCAAAATATCAGCCACTTCTTGGTCGACGTCCAACTTGTCCATAAACAATTGACGTACAGAAGAAGCTTCTTTTTCAGTTTTCTCAGCAGACTCTTCAGGGGTCATGATGTTGATCTGCCAACCAGTCAAATCACTTGCCAAACGAACGTTTTGTCCACTGCGGCCAATAGCGATTGCCAAATTCTCTTCATCAACCACTACATCCATCGCATGACGCTCTTCATCAACCACGATTGATGAAACTTGAGCTGGAGCCAAAGCACCAATTACAAATTGGGCTGGATCTTCAGACCACAATACGATATCCACTGCTTCGCCAGCAACTTCATTACGAACCGCAGTCACACGGGTGCCACGTACGCCAACGCAAGTGCCAATTGGATCGATGCGCTTGTCATAAGTAATAACCGCAATTTTTGCGCGGATACCAGGATCACGGGCAGCGCCTTTGATCTCTAATAAACCCTGCTCCATCTCAGGAACTTCGTTCTCAAACAACTTAATTAAGAAGTCTGGGCAAGTACGGGAGAGTTCGATTTGTGGGCCACGTGCTTCACGATCCACCTTAAGGATGTATGCCCGCACACGGTCGCCAGAACGTAAGTTCTCTTTTGGAATCATTTGATCGCGGCGGAGCAATGCTTCAACACGACCAGATTCAATAATCAGGCCATTCTTGTCAGCACGCTTCACGGTACCAGTCATGACTTTTTCGCCACGCTCAAGGTAGTCGTTCAAAATCTGTTCACGCTCAGCATCACGAATGCGCTGCAAGATCACTTGCTTAGCAGCTTGTGCGCCGATACGACCGAAGGCTAAAGATTCGATTTGCTCTTCGATGTAGTCACCAACTTCCATGTCGGCGAGTTGCTCTTGGGCTTCAAATTGCAGAATCTCTTTGTCCGGCTCTTGCAAACCAGCTTCATTGGGCACAACCAACCAGCGACGGAAGGTTTCGTATTCACCAGTTTCACGATCAATCGCAACACGGATATCCACATCTTCTGTAGCGTAGCGCTTCTTAGTCGCAGAGGCTAAAGCCATCTCCAACGCTTCGAATACGATCGCTTGATCAACGTTCTTTTCACGCGCTAACGCGTCTGCCAACATGAGAACTTCTCGGCTCATGACTTTCTTCCTTTGAAATCAATAACAGGGACCAACCGAGTCTTATCGACCTCGGCTAAAGAGAACTCCAATTGAGAGGGCTGACCATCAGCACCCTCAAATACCAAACCAAACTTTGCATCTGGTGAATTCAATTCACCACTCAGCAAACCTTGCAACTCACCACGAAAATTCTTGCGACCGCCAGCTGCAACGCGCAATTTCAAATCCACTTGCATTCCAGCAAAGCGCTCATAATCAGCGGCACTTTTCACTGGACGATCCAGTCCTGGAGATGAAATCTCTAAACGCTCATAAGGAATGTTTTCAACTGGCAAGGTGTAACTCAACTGATGGCTCACCTTTTCGCAATCCAAAACAGAAATCAAGCGTTCGTAATCTGGGTTTTCAATCGTGACGCGCAGCAATCCACCGGCTTCACGCTCTATCTCAACTAGCGTGTAACCCAAGTTTTCCAGCTCTGCAGAAATAACCTGCTGATCTTTCACGACGCCCCTTCATACCAAAATGGCAAAAAAAAATGGGCTTCAAAGCCCATATTCTCGAAATTCAGAACAGGCCGACTTACGTTGATCGCAACATCAGTCGGTAACCACTAAAAACAGCAGAATACTGCTGTAAGACCAAAATTATAGCCTATTTGGCAGAAAACTGATACAAATCAGAAGCTTTCGCCCGGATTACGGGGTTTTCTAGGTCCTTTATTGAAGGGTTTGCGCCCTTTTGGTGCGCTACGCTTAGGTCCATTTCCAGGACTCTGAGGATTGCCTGTCACAAAAGCGGACTGCCCGTGGTGAACTTTGCTGCCTTTACTGCGGTTTTGGCCCTGACCGCCTTGACCACCCTGTCCGCCTTGTCCACTGCGACCACCTTGACCGCCCTGACCAGGTCTGCCGCCTTGAGTGCGCCCACGGAATGGCCCGCGCCCCTCGCTAGAACCGCCGCCGCCAGCCGGTTTGCCACCCCTACCTTGATGCGTTAGGCCGTTATGGCCACTAGCAAGGGTTAAAGCATCACGGGAACCCCAATAAGAAACCGAGGTTTGCATTGGATCCGGTTGGAAATCTTCACCCATCGGGCGACGATCACGATTATTGGGATTCGGGTTGCGGCCCTTGTCTTGTGGCTGTGGCATTTTTAAGCCAGCAGACTTCATCAAGTTATAAATACCGCCCGCCTCAATCTCTTCCCATTTGCCACGTCTTAAACGTGGAGGCAATAAGAAAATACCGTAACGAGTTCGGATCAAGCGAGATACTACATGACCAACCGCCTCAAACATACGACGCACTTCGCGATTACGACCCTCACTTAATGCAACGTGATACCAACGATTAGCGCCTTCACCACCGCCCATTGCTAGACGTAAGAATTTAGCTTGGCCATCATCGAGCGTAATGCCACTCTTTAATAGTGAAGTATTTTCTTGGCTCAAGTCACCTAAGATGCGCACGGCGTATTCACGCTCAACACCATAACGGGGATGCATTAAGCGATTTGCTAACTCACCAGAAGTGGTAAACAATAAAAGACCTTCGGTATTAAAGTCTAATCGACCTACCGCGATCCAGCGTCCTTGACGCGGCTTTGGCAAACGATCAAATACGGTTGGACGACCCTCTGGATCTGACTGGCTAACGATCTCACCTGCAGGCTTGTGGTACATGATCACGCGCGGTGGCTTAGTCTGAATCTTGCGATGTACTGGCTTGCCATTGATGCGCACTTGATCGGTTGGTCCAATGCGCTGACCAATATGTGCTGGTAATCCATTCACCGATACGCGCCCTTGAATAATCAAGTCTTCCATATCGCGACGGGATCCCATACCAACATCAGCTAATACCTTGTGCAACTTAACGGTATCTTCATCATCAGCATCATCATCCAAACCATCGAGGTCAGACCAAACTTCATCACGCAAACTGAGTGGGAGATCATCAACGTTGGCAAACTGCAGACTACTCATTTCCTCATCCGTTGGCGCATCTGAATCTTCATCCTCGCGTGAACGTTGTGCACGTTGTGCGCGACGCTCTGCACCAGTTTGATGAGATACCTCGTTCTCATTCACACCATCGGGATTTTTTAATTCCTCAACTTCAGGAGCATCTAAAGCGGCGTCAAACTCACCAGAGACAACTGAAGCAAACAAAGCCTCACTCTCAGCTAGATTGGGAGCTAATTTAGAAGATTGGTTATTACCTTGATTGTTACCGCCTTCGCGCGGACCATTGGCATCGCCACCTTCGCGGCGTGGCCGATCTTTGTTAAATGGGCGTTTCTTATTAAACGGGTGTTTACCGCCTCCAGCACCCTGGCGACGTGGGCGGCGTTCACCGCGCTCTCCACCTTCAGACTTTTGGCCATCTGAGTTCGATGGCGCAACGTCTGCATTAGAAGGGGTTGCCGATGGATTTACTACCGGGGATGAATCGTTTTCGTTAGAGCTTGTCATTAATTATTATTTTGTTTCGTCTGGATTGTCTTCAGACTCAGGGGTAACTTCCTCAGAATCTAGCTCAGAAATATCAATGATGATTTCCTCTGCAGTGATTTCAGTTGTCTCTTCTTCTATTTCGATCACCTCTTGAGCATCAGTATCAATTACTACTGTCTCTACCGTAGCAGATGGATCAAACTCCATTACCGCTTGACCTAATTGCGCTGCAGCAGCCATTGGCGCCGCATCTTCCAGCATCGGCAAGCTTTGTAAATTGGTCAAACTGAGATCGTCTAAAAATTGCTTAGTAGTGGCATACAAGCCTGGGCGTCCAACGGTTTCTTTATGCCCAATCACCTCAACCCAACCACGATCTTCTAACTGCTTCATTACATTACTACTCACAGCAACACCGCGAATTTCTTCGATCTCACCACGGGTGACAGGTTGACGGTAAGCAATGATGGCCAAAGTTTCCATCACGGCACGTGAATATTTTGGTGGCTTTTCTGGAGTCAAGCGATCAAGGTACTCGCGCATTGAGATACGGCTTTGAAAACGCCAGCCAGTTGCGATATGTACCAACTCCATACCCTTGTCATCCCAAACACGTTGCAGCTCGACTAATGCTTCATCGATATCTGCCGTAGTGATGTCCTCTACAAATAAGCGAGACAAATCAGCAACGGTGAGTGGTTCCTGTGCGCACAGGAGGGCTGTTTCAATGACGCGCTTATTGTGATCGTCCATAAAATTCGGGCTACCAGGAGTAATCCTGGCTAGGCTTTAAAAGGTATTTAGTAATGGGTTTTGGTGTTCTCAAGCTACTACGGACAATCCATCTCATCAATTCTTCTTGGGATATGCCCGCGCTGAAACGAAGTACTTTTCGTTCACCATGCTCTTATTATAAGGTAGGCTCAATACAATAGCCACATGCACAAGAATTCCACCAAACCCCCTTTATTTATGCCTAAGGCGATCTATTCCATAGAGCGCCGTCGACTCCTGGGCCTCGGAATTGGTATGGGGACCCTACTTGGAGGCGCAGGTTTGAGCTCTTGTAGCCTGGTGGGGAGTAAAAAACCTGTCGTTGGCCTAGTTCTGGGTGCTGGAGCAGCTCGAGGTTTTGCCCACATAGGCGTCATTAAGGTATTGGAAGCCCAGGGCATTAGACCCGATATTGTTGTCGGCAGTAGCGCTGGCAGTGTCATTGCCTCCCTCCTCGCATCAGGCGCCACCGGGAATGATCTGAATCGCTTGGCCCTCAATCTGGATGAGGCCACGATTGCTGACTGGGGTCTCCCGTTTGCCGGCCGTTTTGGCGGGCTCATTAAAGGTGATGCACTACAAAATATGGTTAACCGAGAAGTGCAAAATAAATCGATTGAGCAAATGCGCATCCCCTTAGGTATTGTTGCCACTGAATTGCAGTCCGGCAAAGGGGTTTTATTTAGGACAGGTAATACCGGTCTAGCCGTTCGCGCATCTTGCAGCGTACCCGGAGTATTTCAGCCGGCAGTAATCAGCGGCAAAGAATATGTGGACGGTGGTTTAGTAGCACCAGTGCCAGTCAGCTATGCAAGACAGATGGGGGCAACCCTAGTCATTGCAGTAAATATTTCTTCTGAGCCAGTTCATCAAGATGCCAGTGGAACCTTAGGTGTCTTGCAGCAAACCATCTCCATCATGCAGAGAAGTATTAATCAGTACGAACTCAAAAGCGCTGACATCGTGATTCAGCCGCAGTTAAAACAAATGGGTAGTGGTGATTTCAAATCCAGAAATGCCGCCATACTCGCTGGTGAAGCTGCAGCACAAGAGCAAATGGGTTTGATTAAAGAGAAGCTGAAAGGCTAATAGCAATCAGGCTGAGGGTCTCTTACTTAAAGGCTGCGTGAATTACGCTTAAGATTTTTGACTTCGTTGAGAAGCTCTTGACGCTCAGAGTCATCGAGATTGTCGCTACCATCTAAACGACGTGCTCCGTCAAAACGTTTATCCCAATAGAGGCTGCCGAGATCATCCACTCGAACATTGGTACCTCTGGAAGGTGAGTGAATGAATTTGTTATCACCCACATAAATTCCAACATGAGAAAAAGTAAGGCGCATCGTATTAAAAAATACGAGATCGCCTGGTTGCAATTCTTCACGGGTAATCGGTTTACCAACACGGCTCATTTGCGTTGACTTACGCGGCAATAAGAATCCCAACTTATCTTTGAAGACATAGCCAACGAAGCTACTGCCATCCAATCCAGACTGCGGTAATTCTGTGTCCCAGCGATAGCGCACGCCAATAACTTCCATAGCGCGGTTAATTAATTCGTCTGACTTGCCAGTCACGGTATCGGCCAAGCGGTCTGATACTCGGGCAATGTAGGAGCGCCCTGCTTGGAACATACTTTCTTTGGGAACTACAGCATCCGCAGATGCCTCTACCGCCGTATCAACCGCATAGGCAGATACAGAGATGATGGCGCCTAAACCTAGGCCCAGTAGTTTCAAAAGAAGTGCTTTTTTCAATGACATCGGATCAGTTTAACAAAGAACCCTCAATTAACCAAGTCTTCACTCTATGCTTAAGTCTTTGTTTATAATGATAAATTTGCTTTATATCGGGGCAAATGCACCAAATTAGCCCATTCAGGGGGGTTTTGATCTGCTATCTAAGTCAGCTCTGCAGCAGCAAATAGCTCTTTCGTATAGGTCTGACGAGGGTACTTAATCAGGGTTTCGGTATCACCAAATTCCACCACCTTGCCCCCTTTGAGAACCATCACCTCGTGAGACATTGCTCTAATAACTGCTAGATCGTGACTAATCATGAGATACGCCAAGTTGTACTTTTTTTGCAGCTCGGTTAACAAGGCAAGTACCTGTTTTTGAATAGAGACATCCAATGCCGAGGTGGGCTCATCTAATACCAAAATTTGTGGGCGCAAAATTAAGGCACGCGCAATCGCAATTCTCTGGCGCTGCCCTCCAGAAAATTCATGTGGGTAGCGCAGAAGCGCAGAACGATCTAAGCCCACCTCTTTGAGCATATCCACTACACGTGTCTCACGTTCTGCAGTAGACAGTTTCGGAAAATGCACATCCAATCCCTCAGAAATAATCTGCAATACGTTCATGCGCGGTGACAGCGAGCCAAAGGGATCCTGAAAGATCACCTGCAAGCTAGAACGTATCGCACGTCGCTCAATAGGCTTGAGTTTTTGCCAATCGCTACCAAGCACATCAACATTGCCATTCACTTCTGCCATTGAATCACCTAGCAAGCCGAGTACAGCCATACCTAGGGTGGTTTTGCCAGAGCCAGACTCTCCAATCACACCAATGGTCTGACCTTGCTTTAGTTCAAAGCTCACTTTTTTCAATACTTTATGTGATGGCGCTTTTTTAAACCAGGAGACTGATTCTTCGCTCGGGTAAGCAACCGAGAGGTCCTCTGTTTTCAACAATACCGGAGCTAATGGCATCAGAGGTGCCAGATCGCGTACCGGCTCACTATTGACCAAGGCTCGCGTATAAGGATCCTCTGGGCGCTCAAACACTTGTTTGGTTGGCCCAGCCTCCATCAAGTTACCTTGATTTAGGACAGCTACACGTTGTGCAAAATGCTTTACCAAATTGAGATCGTGGGTAATCAACAGAATGCCCATGCCACCATGATCTTTGGATTCTTCTTGGAGCTCTTTGAGTAAATCCAAGATTTGCAAACGCAAGCTCACGTCTAAAGCTGTCGTAGGCTCATCGGCAATCAGTAGCCGTGGCTTACATGCCAAAGCCATCGCAATCATGGCGCGCTGCCTTTGGCCACCCGAAAGTTGATGTGGATATGAATGAAAGCGGCGTTCAGGCTCTGGAATGCCCGTCTTTCTGAGTAGATCAATTGCAGCATCAATCGAATCCGCCTTAGAAATCAAAGGTTGATAGATTTGTACTGCCTCGATGATTTGATTACCAACAGTAAAGAGTGGGTTCAGAGCCGTCATCGGCTCCTGAAACACCATCGCAATCTCACGACCACGAATCTCCCGAATATCTTGGATAGACATCGAGAGCAAGTCCACCGTACCCTTCCCATCTTTTTTATTCCACAAAATCTTTCCAGAGACTTTGGCGCCCTCGGGCTCTAAACGTAATGGCGCCAATGCAGTCAGCGTCTTACCTGAGCCAGATTCCCCAACTAATGCCACACGCTCGCCAATGCCAATTTCTAAATCCAGATGATTGACTGCAAACTTTTCACGACGACCCGTTCCAAATGAAATACACAGATCTTCATAACGAAGCAAACTCATGAACGACCTCCGCTCATTACGCCAGCCTTGCGAGAATCAAAAGCATTACGCAATGCTTCACCCATAAAAGTTAATAGCAACAGAGTTGCGACCAAGACAACAAAGGTTGATAGAGAGATCCACCAGGCATCAAGATTGCTTTTGCCTTGAGAGAGTAGTTCACCCAAGCTTGGAGTACCTGGGGGTACACCCAAGCCTAAAAAGTCCAAGCTGGTTAACGACAAAATGGCGGCACTCATGCGAAATGGCAAAAAGGTAATCACTGGTGTCAAGCTATTAGGCAGAATGTGACGCCACATGATTTGCAAATTGGTTAAACCCAATGCTCTTGCTGCACGCACATATTCCAGGGCGCGATTGCGGAAAAATTCTGCACGGACGTAATCTGATAGGCCCATCCAACCAAAAGCGGCTAACAAAATAATCAGCAGGGAAACACTGGGATTAAAGATTGAGGCAAAAATGATGAGCAAGTACAGCTCTGGCATAGCTGACCAGATTTCTATCAGGCGCTGCGAGACTAGGTCAAACTTTCCTCCAAAGAAGCCCATTAAGGATCCAGTGATGATGCCCACACTCACGCCAACGATCGTTAGTGCAAGACCAAAAAGAATAGATAAGCGAAAACCATAGATCAGGCGAGCCAAAACATCGCGCCCACGATCATCGGTCCCTAACCAGTTCTCCCATGATGGTGGTGCTGGATTAGGCACTTGTGAAAAATAATTGAGCGTCTCATAGCTATAGTGAATCGGCGGGTAGATTGCCCAGTTTCCATTACTAGTAATGTTCTGACGAATATCGGGATCTAAGAAATCAGTTGGAGTCGCAAAGTCACCACCAAAAACAGTTTCTGGCTGACTCTTCACAATCGGAAAATAGAAATGGCCTTCATAGCGCACCACCAAAGGCTTATCATTCGCAATCAATTCAGCGCACATCGATAAGCCAAAGAGGATCATGAAGATCCATAAGCTTACATACCCTATACGACTATTTTTGAAGCGCTGCCAACGACTCATGAGCCGCCTCCTGCACCAAACTGAATGCGTGGGTCTACATAAACATAGCAAAGATCAGAGATTAACTTGGTGAATAGGCCAATCAGAGTGAATAAATACAGAGTGCCGAAAACTACTGGGTAGTCACGACGCATTACAGACTCGTACGAAAGCAAACCGAGTCCGTCTAATGAGAATAGTGTTTCGATCAATAGTGAGCCAGTAAAGAATGCGCCGATAAATGCGGCCGGAAAACCCGTTACTAAGGGCAAGAGTGCGTTACGGAATACATGCTTCCATAGCACTTGCTTTTCAGTAAGGCCCTTTGCGCGCGCAGTCAAAACATACTGCTTACGAATCTCTTCCAAAAAAGAGTTCTTAGTCAACATCGTGACTACGGCGAAACTACCCAAAACAGAGGCGGTAATCGGCAACACTAAATGCCACAAGTAATCCATGACTTTGCCAACCAAACTCAGATCACTCCAATTATCTGAAGTGAGGCCTCGTAGCGGGAATAACTGCAAGAAACTGCCTCCGCCAAAAAGCACCAGCAATAAGACACCCAATACAAAACCAGGAATCGCATAACCCACCAAGATCATGCTGCTGGTTACGGCATCAAAACGTGAACCATCGCGCACTGCTTTAGCTATTCCCAAGGGTATGGAAACTAAATACGTGATGAAGAAGGTCCATAGTCCAATGCTGATCGAGACCGGCAACTTAGAGACCACTAAAGTCCAAACGCTTTCGTGCTGGTAATAGCTTTGACCCAAGTCGAATCTGGCAAAGCGGCCTAACATCATGAAATAGCGTTCAAGTGGTGGCTTATCGAAACCATATAACGCTTTCACCTCCTCTAGGCGCTGTGCATCCACACCTTGACGGCCGCGATAGGTTGATCCGGACCCAGAGGACTCGGAGCCGCCTGTTGCAGCGCCACCCTTCCCTTTTAGTTCCAATACCATTTGCTCTACTGGACCACCAGGAACAAATTGCACTACTGCGAAGGTAAGCGTTAATACTCCCAAGATGGTAGGAATCATCAAGAGCAAACGTTTAAAAATATAAGCGCGCATTTGACCTTGCATTATTTGACCTCTTCTTTCCACCAATTTTGCATGATCCATGTCTCGGCCGAGTAATACAAAGGAGGTTCTGGATAACGCATCTCGTGGCGGAAGGCAACACGATGCGTTGGGTTGTACCACTGTGGCACAACGTAATAACTATTCCACAGAACTCTGTCTAGGGCTCTCGTTGCGGTTCTTAACTGTTCCCGATTTTGTGCTCTGGTAATTTCATCAATCAAAGCATCCACCACAGGAGACTGCACACCAATCACATTATCAGAGCCTTTTTCTTTAGCAGCCTGACTGCCAAAGCGATCCCAGAGTTCATTGCCTGGATTTTGGGAGTCCTGAAATCTGACGGTGGTCATATCAAAGTCGTATTCATTCATACGCTTTTGATGCAAAGCAAAGTCGCTAGTCCTAATATCTACCTCCACTCCCAGCTTCTCTAAGTTGCGTACATAAGCAGAAATCACTCTCAAGAAGAACCCGCCATCTTCCACAATCTCAAAACGAAATGGCTCACCCTTTTCATTGCGTAATGCACCGTCACGATATTGCCAGCCGGCATGAAGAAGGAGCTCACGGGCTTTCTTTAAGTTCTGGCGTAGGCTGCCGGGCGGCTTAGTTGATGGCGCCGCAGGCATTGGCTCAAAGACGGCATCCGGAACCCACTGTGGGTATTTTGCTTTTAAGGGCTTAAGTAGCTTTAGCTCTAACTCTGTAGGTTTGCGAGGGCCGTCAAAGTTGGCACTCAAATCACTGTTGGTGAAATAACTATTGATACGGCTGTACTGATCAAAAAATATTTGGCGATTAAGCCATTCAAAGTCAAGCGCATAACCTAAGGCTTCGCGCACACGCGCATCTTTAAAAATAGGACGTCGCACATTCATGGCAAAACCTTGCATGCCAGCGCCATTGTGATTTAGGAATGCTTTCTTTAAGAGAACACCTTGATCAAACTTAGAGCCAACATACCCTTTAGCCCATATCTTGGCGCGATACTCAACCAGAGCATCAAACTCCCCTGCTTTAAAGGCTTCTAACCTAACAGCATCATCGCTATAGAGCTTATATAGAACACGATCAAAGTTATAAAAGCCAACGCGGACATTTAATGGTTTACCGAGTTGATCAGCCCAATAGTTTGGGTTCTTTTTATAAACAATCGATTTACCTGCTTTAAAAGATTCAATCAAGTAAGGCCCACTACCGACTGGCATTTCAAAGGCAAGCTTCTCAAATGGAATCACCGTTCCATCAGCTTGCTTACCCCAGTTCCTTGAGAACACTGGAAATGTCCCCGCCAAAATAGGTAGTTCAGTATTGTCATTCTTAAAGTCGAAGCGGATGGATCGTTCAGACAAAACAACCGCTTCTTTAATATCCGCAAAAGTAGTTTTATAACGCGGATGCGCTTTACCACTCATCAAGGTATCAAAACTATATTTAACGTCAGCAGCCAAGACTGGACTGCCATCTGAAAATTTTGCCTCTGATCGAAGATGGAAGGTAACCGACTTGTGATCTTTGGCCACCTGAATATCGTCTGCCAATAAACCGTAAATACTAGAGACCTCATCCGCACTTCCTTCGGCCAAGGACTCAAACATCAATTCAATACCGGGAGCAGTGATACCTCTCAGGGTAAATGGATTAAATTTATCAAAGCTCGTTCTTTGCCCCGGGTTTGGCAAGACCAGGGTTCCACCCCGGGGAGCATTGGGATTAACGTAATCAAAATGGGCAAATCCATCAGGATATTTAGGCTTGCCGTATTGCGCAATCCCCTGTCCTGCCAGAGCGATATTGGCCCCTAGCGCCGCTAGCAGGGCTAGCAGCAATAAATAGGCAATTTGTCGAATGGGCTTTAAAGTGGACATATATGCAACAATTGTAGATAGCTAATCATATTTGAAGTAAAGGACACAACATGGGCTTTCTCACCGGCAAAAAAATCCTCATTACCGGCCTCCTCTCTAATCGCTCTATTGCCTATGGCATAGCCAAGGCCTGCCACCGCGAAGGTGCCGAACTAGCCTTTACCTATGTAGGTGAGCGCTTTAAGGACCGTATCGTTGATTTTGCAAAAGAATTCAATACCGAACTGATTTTTGACTGCGATGTGGGCAGCGACGAACAAATCAGCGCCCTTTTTAAGGATTTAGCTAAATCCTGGCCCCAATTTGATGGTTTTGTACACGCGATTGGCTTTGCCCCACGCGAAGCAATTGCTGGCGATTTTTTGGAAGGTCTTTCTCGTGAAGGCTTCAAGATTGCTCATGATATTTCTGCATACAGCTTCCCAGCAATGGCAAAAGAAGCACTCCCAATGTTGCGTGATAAATCTTCATTGCTCACATTAACTTATTTAGGATCCATGAAGAATGTTCCTAACTACAACACTATGGGTTTAGCAAAAGCATCGCTTGAAGCATCCGTTCGCTACCTCGCTGGCTCAGTTGGCCCTAAAGGCATTCGCGCTAACGGCATCTCTGCTGGCCCAATTAAAACTCTAGCGGCTTCTGGCATTAAAGGTTTTGGCAAGATTTTGCAAGCGGTTGAGGAAACTGCCCCACTGCGTCGTAATGTGACCATTGATGATGTGGGCAATACTGCTGCATTCTTATTGTCTGACTTAGCCAATGGCATCACCGCTGAAATCATTTACGTTGACAACGGCTTTAGTCAAGTAGTTGGCGGAATGGATGAAGTTTGAGTATTTCGCTGCGCGAGGCCCTGAAGTTTTGGGCTAAGCTAGGCTTTATCAGTTTTGGTGGGCCCGCAGGACAGATTGCCGTTCTTCACCAAGAGTTAGTTGAAAAGCGTCGCTGGATTTCTGAGCGGCGCTTTTTACATGCTCTGAACTACTGCATGCTATTACCAGGGCCCGAGGCCCAACAGCTAGTAACCTATATTGGTTGGCTCATGCACCGCAGCTGGGGCGGCATCCTAGCGGGTACGCTCTTTGTGTTGCCCTCCTTATTCATTTTGATTGGCTTGTCATGGGTATACCTCACCTTCGGACAAGTTCCTTGGATTGCAGCCATCTTTTTTGGTATCAAGCCTGCAGTGACTGCGATCGTATTGCACGCTGCAGTGCGAATTGGTAAACGCACAATTCATAACCAAGCACTCCAATGGATCGCCCTTGGATCTTTTTTAGCCATCTTTATTCTGAATCTCGCCTTTCCCATCATCGTGCTCATTGCGGCAGCAATCGGTTACTGGGGAGGCAAACGCTATCCAGAATATTTCCAACAAGCTGGTGGGCATAGCATGAAAGAAGCAAAACAATTTGGTAGCGCCATCATTGATGACGACACTCCTACTCCCGAGCACGCCAAATTTACTTATTCAAAAGCGGTCCGTCATAGCCTTGTAGCATTTACTTGCTGGCTACTTCCTATTGGCGCATTGATAGCCATCTTTGACTGGAAGACCTTGTACCCAAATATCGCATGGTTCTTTACCAAAGCCGCCTTGATGACTTTTGGTGGTGCGTACGCAGTTCTACCCTACGTATACCAAGGAGCAGTCGAACACTTTCATTGGCTCAGCGCCAACCAAATGATTGATGGTTTAGCGCTAGGCGAGGCTACGCCAGGCCCACTCATCATGGTAGTGGCTTTTGTTGGTTATCTTGCAGGACATATCCAACACCTCATTGGCAATACCAATCCATTTTGGTTTGGGGTGTTGGGTGCTTGTGTTGCTACTTGGTTTACTTTTTTACCCTCCTTCTTTTTTATCTTAGTAGGCGGTCCGTTAATTGAATCAACGCATGGCAAGCTAGGCTTTACAGCACCGCTAACAGCAATCACAGCAGCAGTCGTTGGCGTCATTGCTAATCTAGGCCTCTTCTTTGCTTATCACGTCTTTTTACCAAGAGGCTTTGGCGGCTCGATCTCTTGGATCTCGATTTTGATCTGCGCTCTAGCTGGTTTAGCTTTATTTAAGTATCAAAAGGGTGTTCTTTCGGTATTGGGCGGGTCAGCCATTGCTGGATTACTCTTCTACTACATCTCTATTTTGATAGGGTGAGTTTTTTTACAAGATTGGCATAATGGAACTTATGCGAATCGAACCTCAAACTATCACCCACCTGCAAGAATGGCTTGGTAAAACCGAGTCTCTGCAAGACACCGTCACAGCAGCCCCCGTGCGCGCACTATCCGCAACCTTGGATCGCGATGATGCTGCACCAAGTAAGGGAACTTTTTTACCTGAGCTGTGGCACTGGCTGTATTTTCTGCCCCACGCCCGCGAATCCGAAATCGGACCTGATGGTCATCCAAAACGTGGTGGCTTTCTTCCGCCGGTGCCACTACCTCGTCGTATGTGGGCAGGTAGCCGCATTGAATGGCTAAAACCACTTGCTGTTGGCGACGAGATTGAACGCGTTTCCACGATTGAGTCCGTAAGCCATAAAGCAGGTCGCACAGGCGACTTAATTTTCGTATTGGTCAATCACAAAATCTCTAACCAGAACGGTCTAGCGATTATTGAAGAGCATGACATTGTGTATCGCGATGCGTCAGGGCCAGACGATAAACCTGTTGCCCCTACTGCCGCACCGACGGATGCCAAATGGAGTAAAGCAATTACGCCCGATGACGTACTTCTATTTCGTTATTCAGCATTAACTTTTAATGGCCATCGAATTCACTATGATCGCAAATATGTTACTGAAGTTGAGGGCTATCCAGGCCTCATTGTTCACGGCCCCTTGATTGCGACTCTATTAGTTGATCTAGTGCGTCAAAGTATTCCAGGATGCAAGCTTAAGAGTTTTGAGTTCCGCGCGATACGCCCTACTTTTGATATCAATATCTTTAAAATCAATGCCAAGCCGGATCTAGAAAATGATCCGAGTGGAAAAACTATTTCCATTTGGGCAGAGGATCATGAAGGTTGGCTCACTATGCAAGCCACTGCTGTTCTAGCCTAATCACAAGAAGGTTTACTGATGACCACTCAACACCTTTCTCGTGAGCTAGCTAGCTTTGCGGCCAATTTACAAGCTGCAGACATTCCAAGTAATGTCATGAACCGTGCTGAAGACCTATTAGTCGATTGGTTTGGTTCCGCTATTGCTGGCAGAGGCTCGCGCCCAGTGGAGCTCATTACTCAGTTTGCACAAAATATGGGTGGGTTTAATGCAACACACGCTGGCCCCTCTGAAGTTTTAATTTCTCGCAAAACTTCTAGCCCCTTTTTAGCGGCTATGGCTAATGCTGCAGCATCACATGTTGCAGAACAAGACGACGTCCACAATGGCTCAGTCTTTCATCCGGCCACCGTAGTATTTCCACCTGCACTTGCTTGTGCGCAAGCCATTGGTGCATCTGGTGAAGATTTATTAGTTGCTGTAGTAGCAGGCTACGAGGTAGGCATTCGGGTTGGTGAATTTTTAGGTCGCTCTCATTACAAAGTGTTTCATACCACTGGAACGGCCGGCACATTAGCTGCAGCTGCGGCAGTTGGTCGCCTACTGAAACTCAATTCAGAACAAATGCTCCATGCCTTTGGTTCAGCGGGCACGCAGTCAGCCGGCCTCTGGGAGTTTCTGCGTGATGCCGCAGATTCCAAACAATTGCATACGGCCCATGCGGCCTCCACTGGCTTAATGTCCGCCTATATTGCACAAGCTGGCTTTACAGGCGCTGAACATATCCTGGAAGGCAAGCAGGGATTAGCGGCAGGCATGTCAAGCGATAGTCGCCCCAGTAAATTGGTTGATCGTTTAGGTACCCGCTGGGCTTTAGCAGAAACCAGCTTTAAGTATTACGCCTCCTGCCGTCACACTCACCCTGCTGCTGACGCTCTACTGCAAGTCATGCTGGCAAACAAACTATCTCCTAGCGATATTGCGAAAGTAGAAACCTTGGTTCACCAAGGCGCTATTGATGTATTAGGCCCAGTAACTGACCCTACTACCATTCATCAGTCCAAGTTCTCTATGGGAACGGTGCTCGCTTTAGTTGCACACTACCAATTTGCTGGCTTACAAGAATTTGATCAGCACTTTCATGATGATGCAATCTGCGCCTTCCGTGAGCGCGTCTCGATGACGCTAGATCCTGAGGTAGATGGCGCCTATCCGCAACGTTGGATTGGCAAAGTCAAAGTTCACTTGAACAATGGGCAAATTCTGGAGGGTCGGGTGGATGAACCTAAAGGCGACCCTGGTAATACCCTATCTCGCGCAGAGATTACCGATAAAGCAATGCGCTTAGCAGCATTTAGCGGGGGTGCTAGCCCAACAGAGATGAGCAAAGCAATTGATCTCTTGTGGAATATCCGCAAACAAGCCAAGATAAGCTTTCTACTGCCGTCCACATAAGCAAATCTACTATTCGCCCCCTTATTTTTTTAGGTTGATATGAACCCACTTGATACACCGCTAGGCTTTAGCACTAACTTTCTATTTGTACCGGGCACTTGTCCTGAACGTTTTATGAAAGCCCTCGATAGTGGCGCTAGCGGCGTTGTCTTGGATCTAGAAGATGCCGTTGCAGAGGAAGATAAAGAGAATGCACGTGACGCCATTCGTACAGCATGGCCTAGCTTTAGCCCTGAGCAAAAGAAGCGTCTAGTCATTCGCACAAATTCACCTGGTAGTAAATTTTATTCGGCTGACCTAATTCTTGCGCAACAACTTGAAGTTGCCTGCCTATTAATTCCCAAGAGTGAATCGCTCGACCAAATTAATGGCGCCGCCCTCATACTTCCTAATACCGCAATTATTCCCATGATTGAAACGGCAATTGGGCTGGATAAACTAAAAGAAATTGCAAACTCCAATCAGGTGATTCGCCTTGCTTTGGGTAATTTAGATCTACAAGCGGATCTAGGCATGGTCTGTGATCTTCAAGAAACGGAATTGCAAACAGCACGTTTCCAGATCGTTTTAGCATCACGACTTGCACAGATTGCCCCTCCTATTGATGGAGTTACACCATCCACTGACGACATTGAGCGCATTACCGATGACGCAGAGCGTGCAAAACGTATGGGTTTTGGTGGAAAACTCTGTATTCACCCAAAACAAGTGGCTATCGTCATCAAGGCATTTATCCCAACTGAAGAAGATCTGGCCTGGGCCCAACGGGTTATTGAGGCAGATATGACCTCCAAGGGCAGTGCAGTAAAGCTCGATGGCCGCATGATAGATCGCCCAGTTGTGTTGCTGGCTAAAAGAACCCTGGCTATTGCTGGTAAACACTAAGAGTTTCCTCTGTCTAAAGAGTTGCAAAACTGGCAAAATAACTCTGAGTTGTTTTGCACTCATATAATTTTTATAACTACTACTAGAGACAAAAATGAAATTACGTAAATCACTATTTGCCGGTTTCTGTGCAATCGCTACCCTAGGATTTATTGCAGGTAATGCGTTAGCTGCAGATCCCTATCCAAATAAGCCCGTCACATTGGTTGTGCCGTTTGCTGCTGGCGGACCTACAGACGCTGTTGCTCGTCTGATTGCCGTGCCGATGGGTAAAGAATTGGGCCAAACCGTTATTGTTGAAAACACTGTTGGTGCTGGTGGCACCATTGCAGCCACCCGTGTTGCGCGCTCCGCTCCAGATGGTTATATGATTTTCATTCATCACATGGGTATGGCTACCGCACCGGCTTTGTATAAAAAATTGAACTTTGATCCAATGAAGGACTTTGAATACATCGGCCAAGTCGTGGATGTACCAATGGTACTTTTGGGTCGCAAGAACTTCCCACCAAACAACTTTAAAGAATTAGAGGCTTACATCAAGGCCAATAAGGATAAAGTGACGCTGGCAAACGCTGGTCCTGGTGCGGTATCTCAGTTATGTGGCCTTTTATTTATGTCGCGCGAAGGCGTGGAATTAACAACCGTTCCCTACAAAGGAACTGGCCCTGCATTAACCGATTTGCTTGGCGGCCAGGTTGACCTACTCTGCGATCAGACCACACAGACTGTTCCCTATATTAAAGATGGTTTAGTAAAAGCCTATGGTGTTACCACACCAAAACGCCTGCCAGCCTTACCAAATATCCCTACCTTGGATGAGCAAGGCCTTAAAGGCTTTGATGTCAAAGTTTGGCATGGTATGTATGTCTCTAAAGGCACGCCTCCTGCAGTCGTCGCTAAAATCAATAAGGCGCTTAACGTTGCTTTGAATGACCCTGAAGTAAAGGCTCGTTTAGCAGAGTCCAATATTGAAATTGTTTCACCAGCCAAGAGAACTCCAAAAGGCTTGCAAGAACATCTTGAGGCTGAGATTAATAAATGGGGTCCTGTAATTCGCAAGGCTGGAGCCTATGCGGATTAAGGGCTTACCTTAGAAATAAAAAAGCCAGCATCTCGCTGGCTTTTTTATTGTGCTGAGTTCTTATTTACAGGGGTAATTATCAGTAAAGAAACGCACTAAAGTTTTAGCTGCTTTCTCTTTATTAAACTGAGGGTTTGTCTTGGACCACGCCAGGAACTTTTGCAAGACCTCATTACGAGTCTCGCTCTTATTTGCAAAGCAAATGGCTGGCTTGGCGTCTGGACGACGATTCGCTAAGTATCCCTGATACACTCCTTCGCCAAAGCCAAAACAAAAACTGCGGCCTTGCTCATCATCAGGATTTTTACAGAGCTCAACAAATGCAGCAGTACTAGCATCATCTGCTGGGAGATCCTTCTGCGCAAATGCAGTTGGGGCAAAGGACAGGATGGATGCAATAACTACGAATGTTGCTATGAATGTTTTCATGATTCTTTCTCTCAATAAAGGTTAACGCCTAAAACCGCTCATGTGGCCACCGCCAAATCCACCATCTCGCCCACCGTTATCAAAGCTACGTGAGCGATCTTGATTGCCATCAAAGCGGGCTTGATCTCGCAAAGCGTTTTCTTGAGCGGCCTCGCGATAGATATTGGGATTAGATCTATCCATCTGGGCATCATTGCGTGCTTCTTGATTTAAACGTGCTGCTTGATTTCTTTCTTCAGGAGTTGCATCTTTCTGAAAAGCATTGTTAGCGCGTTGACCATCCATTCTGGCCGCCTGCCTCTCGCCTGGAGTGGCGTTATTTTTCCAATCGTTTAGTAAGCGCTGTTGGTTAGCAATGTTTGCTGGTCCGATAATTGCCCGAGAAGGTACACGCCCTGAGGCATTAATTGTTGTGGAATTAATCGTGCCATTGTTCCAATTGGGGGATGACCAGAAAGCATCTCCGATCGCAAAGCCTAGGCCAAAAGTCATCAGACCCCAAGCAGGGTCATAGACAGGATATGGTGGGTACTCTGGATAGGGCCATGATCCATAAACAACTGTTGGACTATAACTTGGAACGTAAACCACTTTTGTATT
Organism: Polynucleobacter sp. MG-28-Ekke-A2; assembly: GCF_035012985.1. Taxonomy (NCBI): domain Bacteria; kingdom Pseudomonadati; phylum Pseudomonadota; class Betaproteobacteria; order Burkholderiales; family Burkholderiaceae; genus Polynucleobacter; species Polynucleobacter sp. MG-28-Ekke-A2. The sequence continues at coordinate 94,550 of NZ_JAYGQU010000007.1, forward strand.
AGCCGGGCTAATCAAGACGTTACCACCCGCATCGGTAGTGACAGTAATTTGCCTATTAGACTTAAGGTTACCAGCTTTGATAGCCATTTTTCTAAGGATTTGAACCGCTTGCATTGTGTCAGCAGCCTGGAGCTTATAAGCATTGCCAAGATTCTGGGTCCACTGTAATTTGCTGCCCATCATATTGAATGCTTCTGGGAACGATATTAAGGATTTCACGCTGTCGTTCCAACTTTGTGCCTTGAGCGCATTTTGTAGATCGTCGCCCTTCAATGAAGCATTGCTAGTGCGCCAGTTATAGGCCTCAGCAACTTCTAAGGGGTACGTTGAGGCTAGAAGCATCAGCGAGAGCAAGGAGTCGGGATATAGCGCTATTGGCGAAACTAAGGACTGCAATTGCTCTGAAGAAATAGTTTGTGGGCCTGCGTTATAGCTTGAATCCTGGGTATAGCCAGGACTACCAGATCCGCCACTTTGCATATAACCCTGAGGATAATAGTAGCCACTTGATTGATACGGTCCAGGATTCATAACGCATCCATTCAGAAGAGATCCTAAAGCGATCGATGCCAGCGTTAGCAATCCAACTTTTGCATTCTGCGCAGGAATAGTTTTTTGACTTGTCCGCTTCATATCCGCCTCAATATTGTTCTAAATAAATAGCTCACTAGATTTAACCCACTCTACTACTTTGCAATGCTTTGGGCATTAGCCCGGTCTAAATAAGTATCCAGAGCGAGCTTTATCTCTACGCCTTCTATAGATGGCCCCTATAAGAGCAAACAGAGCCCAAATAGCCAAGAATGGATCCAGCAAGTAATCCCAAAGATTGGCAGACTCATGCCAGTGGACTGTCCAAGCCAGAATGGCGATAGCAATAATCCATATACCCTTCGTCCAGCCTGCCAAGCCACACACTAGGGCAAAAAATAGGACCCCAATTAAGAATGCTATGGATCCATAGCCCCATGCATAAGGGTCGATCATTCCCAAGCCCAAGGCAAATGGATAAAAACATAGGGAGATGATTGCCACGGAAAATTTGAAAGCAATTGGCGTAGGCTTATTGGCTGGTAGCAATGAGCTCCACAACAATAAAGTCAGCACGATGCTCAGATCACCAGTCAAGCCGCGTACATAAGCCACCAAGGGTAAATTCATACCAAATGGCCAAAACAGAATATTTCCCATCAGAAGGACTAAAAATACTTTTATAGCAAATGGAAAAGGATTTGAAGAAAACTTTTGCAAGATCCAAATACCCACTACCGCACAAGAAATAGACAATTCAATCAAAGCTATGATTTGCATGAGCTGATTCATTGCTGCACCTCCTGATGAGCTGGATCTGCTTCAGCGCTGTTTATTTGTTGATGGGCCTGTCTTAGCCAAGCACCAGAAAAATAACGATGCCGAATTTTCTTACGATCCCAGGTGTAAACCAAATGCGCATCGTCACCGTCTACGGTGATTAAGTAAGGGTATGAGAATTCTTTACGTTGAGCTTCAGGTATCGCTTCATCGTCCTCCAATACCTCAATGGTTTGCCACTGTCCAGATTTGACATCGCTCATCAGTAAGACCAAACGATAACGCCCATTTTCAATATTGTTTAAAACCAAAATGCGAGCGCTACTTTTAAGAACAAGTCCAGCAACTGCAGAATTGGGATTGGCAATGGCCAAATCTTCTGACTGATGCCATGTTTGACCCGCATTTTGGGTATGACTAACCGGGATTTGCTTTGGTAAGCCAGAGCTTCGTGTTTGTCGAAAATAAGCACTGGCATCTTGCGCGTCATTGACAAATACGAGTGGCTGAATCGCTCCGCGTCCAGAACTCATACGACGTTTATCGATTACTTGACCTGCCTCTATTCTTAGAAACTCGCCAAAACGCCCTATCCATTCATGATAGGCAGGCAAGCCTAGTAGGCCATCAGCGAACATTACATTAGGGGATTTCACGAGGGTACTTAAATTCAGTAACGGGGAGCTAATAAGGCGTTGCGGCTTACTCCATGTCAAACCTTCATCATCCGAAGTTATTGCAGAAATTGAGCTACCCGCCCAACCACCAATAGAGACGGTAACAAAGAACAATTGCAGACGACCATCAGCCAATCTGGCCGGTACAGGATTGCCTAACTTAGCGATATAACGTGAAAGCCCCTTCTCTGCACTAATGCGATCCATCACAACAATGGGCGCACTCCAGCCAGAAGTCCTCGAGTCATATACGGAGCTGTAGATCGATACATCAGCAGCACCTTCGCGACTACCGGCAAACCAAAATGCTCTCACTGCACCATCCTTGAGGGCAATCATTGAAGCTGCATGGACTGAGGCAGCGCCAGTATAAGGAAGCCAATGTGATTGAGGCGCGGGAATATTGATCTTGATGGGATCTTTTGTCTTTGTTACTGCGGGCTCATCCAGAACTTCATCTACCTGGAAAGAAGGAGTAGCAAATGGCGCCCACACTGGACGTCTATCAATATGCAGAAAGCCAATCACTGCAGCAAGCAACAAAAAACAAAGAGCAATGACACGACTCATCTACAAACATCCTTTAAGTTCGATAAATCTGGGTTCGCTACCGGTGTAGAGATGAGGTATTCATTAACAAATAAATGTTTACCAATCTGCCCCATCAACATTTCCTGAATTTCTTCATTAGAGTGACGGGCTCTCATCTCCATTCTTTGTCCAACAATCTGACAAGAATCACAGAGTGCAGGCTGAGCACCCAAAGAAGTATGCACCGCAACTAAAGGGTAGGCGGATGTCAGAGTTGCGACATCACTAGCATCTTTTGCTAAATAACCATGCAGTTTTGCACCTGGCAGCAACAATCGATACTCCTCATCCTTGGCTCGATAGTCACAAGGAATCCAAACATCCCCGCCTTGCAACTGAGCAATCGTTTCTGCCGAGTAGCGCCCTAAGCGCCCTTCTAATGGAGCAAGACTACTAGTCAACCCGCAATAAACCAAAAAGCAGGCTGCCAAAGAAATGGTTTTAGTAAAACGCCGATTCAGTAAGCCAAGCAAGACCAGCAATATTCCTGCCGCCATGAGAATCCAATGACAATAGGAGTAAGTCCATGCGCCAGCATCACCCATAAATTGTGAGAACTGAAGATTGATACCAATCCATAGCAAGAGCGATAACACCAGTAATTGCAAAAGCAAGGCAATGCGGAAGCCCCATAAAGGCAACTTATCCCAATATAAGGCAATTAGCGCCGCAAACGCTGGCATCACTGGCAAAAGGTAACGACCTGAACGCTGACTAGGTAAGCTGAACACAATGGAGAACGCTGCTATCAACAGCAGCAATAGAACCTCTTCTAAATTCAGAAAGCGACGTGCACGCCAGCATTGCATCAAGCTCGATATCAACACAAAGCTAAATAAGCCAGCATTAGTAATCGTCGTCAAAATTAAAAGCCAAATACTGTCGCCACCGCGCAGCAAATCCATGAAATAACTAGACCGGCGTGCAGCAAACTTACCGGCATTCTCGCCCAGTACAAACTCTTTCCAAACAGCTTCTGGATAAGGGTCCATGGCAAACCACAAGGCAAATACGCCCAGGGCAAGTACAGCGATCAGGATTAACTTATATAGGTCGCGGATAAGTACCTGAGGAATACTCCACTGCCGCCAGCGCCAGTAATACAGCCCCAAAGCAAAAGTAGCAGGAAAGATGTAGGCAAAAGATTTTGCAAATAGTGCAAAGCCAAAACAAACCCCCGCCATCAATGGGAAAAAGAATTTAGATTCAAATGCACTTTTACCCCAATACAAAATCGCCATAAATGGTAGCGATATCCAAAATACTTCCGGAGGGTCTGCTAAGAATGGTCGACCATAGCGATAGGTTGCAAAAAAGGAGAGCCAAACTAATGCTGCCAATATTCCAGTTTGCGTTTTTCCACTGAAACGTTGGACTGCTAAAAATAAGAAAAATGCTGTGAGTCCGGTATATAGAACACTGGGCCAACGCAAATTTGCCAAACTCCATTCACTTGCCCAATTCGTACTAGCAATACCTTGCCAAAATATCAGTGGTGGCTTGGTATTTTTGATGCCATCCATTTCAGACCGCAACGGCAGCCATTGGCTCGACTCCGCCGTCATACGCACAATATGCATATAGGGGTACTCATCACCGTTTTTTGGTGCAAATCGGCTATCCAAACCATAAAGGTAGGTAAATACACCTAAAAGGAGTATCAATAAGGCGGAACGGTAAGAAAATGAAATTCTCATACCCGTAGTTTATAGGGCTTATAGAAAATTCCAACAAAACACATCAGGCCCGTATTTTCGAATGAGCTTATGAAAAATGAATCTGAGGTAAGCGCTACTTTTTAAGGATTTCTTGATTAAGATACTCATAAAGCAATAAACCTATGAGTCAAAAAAATAATTTGAATGGAGAAAAACCGCATGCGAGCACTGTTTTCAAGACCCGCAATCGTAGTATCGACATACATTGGATTGTGTCTATGGAGCAGTCTTTCTTTAGCGCAAAATCCAGATGCAAGCAATTTATATAAACGCAGCCTTGCAGCAACCTGCGCCAATTGTCATGGCACTGAAGGAAACGGTGTTATTGATAGCAACATCCCACTCATCAACAATCTCACTCACACACAAATATTAGAAAAATTGATGGCTTATAAATCTGGCTCATTAGAAGGCACTATCATGCCGCAGCTGACCAAGGGCTATACCGAAGAACAGCTCAATACCATTGCCAATCAACTTGGCAAGAACTAATAAGGAAGCCCATCATGGATCGTCGACACTTTATTGGTCAGAGCACCGCCGCACTTGGTTTGATGGCAGGCTTTTCTGGTCAAGCCCACGCAAATTTACAAAAGGCAGAAATCATCGTCATTGGCGGAGGGTATGGTGGCGCTACTGCTGCTAAATATTTACGCCTGTTTTCCAACAACACCGCCAAGGTGACGTTGATTGAGCCTAATGTTGCCTTTGTTTCCTGCCCACTATCTAATTTAGTTGTAGGTGGCTCACGCACAATATCTGAAATCACGACCCCTTATGACAATCTGAGCAAGCGTCATGGCGTGAAGATCATTCAAGACAGCGTCTCCAGCATCGACCCCGATAAAAAAACAGTTAAGCTTGCCTCTGGGAAAACCTTACGCTATGACAAAGCGATCGTTTCACCCGGTGTTGCTTTAATGATGAATAGTATTGAAGGACTGGCTCAAGCCAATAAAGCAGGCGTTACCCTCCAGGCCTGGAAAGCAGGCCCCGAAACAGTAGCCCTACACAATCAACTGGCAGCAATGCGCGATGGTGGCACCTTCGCTATCAGTATTCCAGAAGCCCCCTATCGCTGCCCTCCAGGACCTTACGAGCGAGCCTGCCAGGTAGCAAACTATCTTAAGCACCACAAGCCTAAGTCTAAAGTTCTCATTTTGGATGCTAACCAAGATGTCACCTCAAAAGGTGCGCTCTTTAAGAAGGTGTGGGCAGAACAGTACCCAGGATTGATTGAGTATTTGCCCAAATACAATGTCACCGCCGTGGATGCAAAAACAAAAACTTTGAAATTTGAAGTGCAAGAAGATATTAAGGCTGATGTTTTAAATCTTCTACCGGCGATGAGCGCCGGTGAGATTGCCGTCAAAACTGGGTTAGCAAACTCCAATGGCCGCTGGGTTAATGTGAATTACCTCAACTTTGAATCTACCGCACAAAAAGACATTCATGTCCTGGGTGACTCGATTCAAGTAGCGCCAGCAATGCCTAAGTCAGGGCACATGGCCAATCAACATGCCAAAGTGGCGGCTGCGGCGATTGTGGCTGAACTCAGTAATTGGGAAGTTAATCCAGCGCCAGTAGTGAACAATACTTGCTACAGCTTTGTGAACGAACGAGAAGTGATTCACGTGGCTAGCGTTCATCAATACAGTGCTGCTAAGAAAACTTTTGAGCCTGTTCATGGTGCAGGCGGTCTATCTCCAGCACCCTCAACACTTGAAGGGGTATATGCCTGGGGCTGGGCTCACAATATTTGGGCGGACAGCCTGGGTTGATCCAAGTCAATACTTCCAAAAAAAAGGGGCTTGGCGCCTCTTTTTTTGTTTACTTGGCTGCATAGATACCTATACTAAACAAAACAGATTAAAAAACTCGGAGGCTTAATGAATATGACCCCTACCTCACCAAAAGATGCATCCAAAATAGAAGATGCCATTGAAAGATGGACCGTCCCTATTGGTAATCTGTTCGTCTCTTTATTCCATCGGATTGCATTATTTGGAATCGGTGCTGCAACCGTTTGGTCAGCAGCTGTTGCATTCCTGGGTATGGTTAATAAAGGATCGGCTTCAATCGAAGACCTGCTGTTGCTCTTTATCTATCTTGAAATTGGCGCCATGGTCGGCATATATTTTAAGACCAACCATATGCCAGTTCGCTTTTTGATCTATGTAGCGATCACTGCCGTTACTCGCCTGATCATTGACTTGGTTAATACCAAGCACGAGGCTGATATGGCGATCCTCTTTATGGGGCTTACTATTCTCATCTTGGCTCTGGCTAATGCAGTCGTTCGATACGCTTCATTTAAATTCCCCAGCAGAAATGGTGATAGCGAATAAAGCCCTATAAGTCAGGATCAATGCCTTCATCAAATTGATAGGGGTGTACGCCCCTATTTAAGCAATTTCGCACGTAATCAATGCTAGCTCGTAAGGCATAGTAGTCGCCAGACAGGCGCTTAGAAACTTTAATATTTAAAGCCTGATACTCAAGTAAATTGAGCCTCTTTAGATACTCATCCCGCTGTTGATCGTCAAACCCATTGAGTAATTCTTGCTCCAAGGATTTTAAAGAACCATATAAGCGATTGATCTTATTTTGCATGCGCTTAGCGCGATATCCTGGCAGAGCCTGTAAAAGCGGATAGCCCAATACACAGAAAGGCAGCAATACAAAAATGAGGCGATTAATAAGCTCGGCCATCCAGAACGGGAAATAGGCTACCAATAAGGGGTAATTATTTTTCTCATAATGAATTGCGACGGGACTTTCAGGCAACATGGAATCTTTAAAGGATGGAAACTCTCCGCGCTCAGCAAAGAAAGATTCTTTGCCATTAATCTGTCTGGCAGCTTCTAAAAATAGAAATTGAATCGCCGGATTCATGCGATCATCAATCAATAGATTTGTTGTGGTTGCCAACAGCTTCATATCAGTTGATGGAAAGTTACGTGGCAAATTAAAAGCCCCTTGGGGGACATCCAAAATATTGAGATAAGGCATTAATTTGACATAGGCTGCTGCACGTTTAAAAGTGACTAAATGCAAAGACTTATCGTTTAACAAGGCTTGCACATTGGGGGCATCATAGGAATCCACAATAAAGGTTCCATCTATCTCGCCTGCCTTCAGTGCTTTCACCGCATCATGCCCAGCAAGATTAAAAACTTGCACCCCTTTTTCATAGCCGGCGGCCTTCAGTATTTTGGTTGACTGAGCATAGGTACCACTGCCCTCAATTCCCACAGAAATCTTTTTATTAGCAAAATGTTGAAGTACGACGCCAACTGAATCTGACTCGGTAGACTTTAGCTCCGAACCTCGATAAAAAAACCAAATCGGGTCATAGGCGATTGCGCCCAGAGACTGAATACCAGTCACCTCTTTGGCATGATCAACCCCAGCTTGAACAAAGGCTACTTGCACGGGGTCATTCCGATCCGATAAGCGATCAATGTTTTCTTGTGCTCCCGTAGTTGCTACGAGCTCGAGAGTAATTCCCTTTGCCCTGAAAAACTCTACATACTTTTTCCCTAGGGCTTCGTATGAACTGCCTGATGAACCGGTGGCCATGAGGACGTGTCTGGGAGGGGGCGGATCTGCATACCACCAGATCCCCATCAGTATTGCTAGCAAGAGAATGAGGAGCGGCCAAGCCTCCTGTAGGAACTGAGTAAAGTCATCCCACTTCTCCCGAGCGCTCTCAGAAAGCCCTAGATACGTTTCTTGAATGTCTTGTTTAAAGCTTCCCATGTGCTACCGATCGACAAATATCATTAAAGATAATGATAATAGGCTTATTCTGATTCTTTCAATTGGCCTTTTAATACCCTAAAAACATGATAAATCTTAGAAAATCCCAGGATCGTGGCTATGCCGACCATGGCTGGCTTAAAAGCTTTCACTCCTTCTCATTTGCGGGCTACCATGACCCCCGCTTTATGGGCTGGGGGAATCTGCGCGTCATTAATGAAGATCGCGTAGCTGCAGGAATGGGTTTTGGCAAGCATAGCCATCGCAATATGGAAATCATCAGTTACGTACTATCTGGAGAGTTGGCGCACGAAGATAGTATGGGCAATATCAAAGGAATCCCACCGGGGGATGTCCAACGCATGAGCGCCGGTAGTGGAGTTACTCATAGCGAGTTCAATCACGCCAGAGATCAAACTGCTCATTTTTTACAGATCTGGATAGAGCCCAATGTATTAGAAATTGAGCCGAGCTATGAACAAAAATCCATTCCAGAAATAGAAAAAGATGGCAAGTTGCGCATCATTGCCTCCCCTACCGGAACTGATGGTGCTGTGAAAATTAATGCAGATGCCAAGGTATATGCTGGGCTCTTTGATCAGGGTCAATCATTCGAGCTAGCATTAGACCCCAATAGAAAGTTCTACGTTCACCTTATTCGTGGTTCACTTGATGTGAATGGCCACGTTTTAAATGGCGGTGATGCCCTCCTAATGCAGGAGGAAAACCAACTAGCACTCTCTGATGGAAAAAGCGCCGAAGTCTTGGTATTCGACCTCAGCGCTTAGCGTATTTCTGAAGCGCCAGAGTTAATCTAACTTAATTTTGGCCTTTTCAATCACCGTTTTCCAGCGAGCAATGTCTGAAAAATACAGGTCCGAGAATTGCTGAGTATTCATCGGGGCAATTTGTACTCCAGCCTTTTGAAAGCGGTCCTTCATCTCAGGGGTTTCTAGGATCTTCAAAATAGAGTTATTTAACTCCTTGATGATTCCTTGAGGCGTTTTGGCAGGAACAAATACTCCCTGCCACAAAGCCATCTCGTAACCCTTAACGCCCGCCTCTTGAATCGTTACTAATTCTGGGGCGCCACTAAAACGATTTTTACTGGTGACAGCCAATGCCCTTACCTTGTCGCCTTTATACAAAGGGAGGCCTACTGGCATGCCTGCGAAATAAAAGTCGATCTGCCCGCCCATTAAGTCTGTAGCAGCGGGTGAGCCACCCTTATAGGGAATATGAATCGCTTGTAATCCAGTAGTGGCTAAAAATAATTCGCCAGCCATATGATCGGAGTTACCAATTCCTGAAGAGCCAAAACTCAATTTACCTGGCTCGGCCTTAAGCATTGCTATTAAATCTGCAACACTCTTGGCTGGTGAGTTGTTATTGACAATCAGAATATGAGGAGTTGCCGCGACCCCAACGACCGGCAATAAATCTTTTTGGCCATTGAACGGCAGTTTTGGATTGGCTGCCACATTAATAGCCAGGCCATTTTGTGCGAACAAGATGGTGTAGCCATCGGGGGCGCTTTTTGCCACCGCATCTGCTGCTAGGCTTCCTGCTGCGCCGCCACGATTCTCAACAATAATGGGCTGCTTTAAAGCAAGACTGAGATCATTGGCAATCATCCTGCCGACAATATCAGTAGAGCTTCCCGGCGCATAACCAATCATCATCTTGATGGGTTTATCAGGGTAGGCAGCCAATGCTGCCCCCACAAATACTGGAACAACCGCCGGAACAACTACCGCACTTATTACTATGTTTTTTATTAGTTTTTTAAACATATGTCTCCTCCAGTAATTTAGTATTTTTTTAAAACCTTAAAGCGGGGATGCCGCATTCCTGAGCGCAAGCATTCAATGCCTCTAGTAGCTCGGGCGAAACAGGGATACCCCTTTCACTTCTCTCAGCCATTGTTTTTGCTGCGCCCTCACCTGGCACACGAATCTCTTTAACGCCAGGCAATGTTGATGAATTTTTCAAATCATTCACTAAAACAATTACTCTGTTTATAAACTCTTCCGTGTTACCAAACGCACTTGGATCGACTGCAATAATCGTTTGCCCCGTGTTTGTAACCAAGTCGTGGTGAGCATTGAAATCAATTGTTCCTTTGCCAACTGCTGCATTATTAAGTGCGCCTGCAAGCAAGCCAATCATGACTGCTAAGCCATAACCCTTATATCCACCAATGGGCAATAAAGATCCTTCGGCAGATTTTTTAGGATCCGTTATTGGCTTGCCCTGGCGATCAATCATCCAATCATCTGGAATGGACTCCCCCTTTTGCGCAGCTACTTTTACTTTGCCGTAGGCCGCTACAGTAGTTGCAATATCCAAAAGCACTGTTGGCCCATCGCCTGCTGGAACTGCAATTGCAATTGGATTGGTTGACAACAATAAGTCAATGCCACCCCATGGCGCCATATGATTTGCGTTACCAACAGCCATATAAATACCGATATAACCCTGCTCTGCTAGCTTACGAACATATACCGAAGCGGCGCCTGAATGATTGCCGTAGTGACTACCAATCCAACATACGCTGTGCTGCTTCACTTTTTCGATAGCGAGGTCTACGGCTCTATTCATGACTAAGTGCCCTAAGGCATTGTCACCATTAATCAACGCAGTTGCACCCTGCTCGTGCTCAATATGAATATTGGGATGCAAATTAACACCGCCAGCACGAATTCTTTTTAAATAGGAGGGCAAACGGAAAATGCCATGACCATCAGCGCCTACGAGATCAGACTGCACCATCAGATTGGCAATGATGTCTGCATCACTTGCAGGAACTTTCTCTGCTTGCAGTGCGCTCGAGATAAAACGCTCTGTATCAGTTATAGATAAATAGTTCATTCTGATTTAAGCCTCTGAGCTCGCTTTAAATTCCATGCTGTAAACATATTTATTCTCCGGATGATGCGTTACTGTCACTTCAAATAATTTATCCTGATCATCAAAATAGCGGCGAATAATGACCAGACATGCAGTGTCAGGCTTGATGTGAAGTTTTTCCGCAATTTCTGGCGACACTTGAGAAGCATATACATCTACCTCCGCCCTCTCGATACGAGCGCCATATTTTTCCTCAATCTGCTCATACACCATTACCTGGGTGTGTTCTGGATCTTTTGTCAACGAAGCAAACTGGGGCAATATATAAATATCCGTCCAGGCTATGACCTCCTCCGCCTGCTGACGCTTTCGAATTCCGCCAATGTGGTACCAAGATGATCCAACCGGTGCACCAACAATCTGGCTTAGGGACTTATCTAGCTCAATAAATTCTTCGACTATGTTCTGACGATAGGTATCACGTGAATAACTCAGAATATCAATTGGAGAGTTATAGCTTTGGGTGAAACGGCGTAAGCGCTGTCTAGACACCACCTTTGTAGGCGCGCCTTGATGGCGATAAATCAGGCCATTAGATTCCAGAATTTGTAGTGCATGCCGCAATGTATGCCGACTAGACTGAAAATCCCTACAAAGATCCGCCTCGGCAGGCAAGACGGATCCCACTGGCCAATCACCGTTATAAATACGCTGCTCTAGCGTTTTGGCTAAAGACTTATATAACGGTGATCGTTCACTCAATTTAAGAAAGTCCAAACATTTTTTTACCAGCAACTGGCAAACGTGCTTTCAGAATATCGCCAGATAAAGACTCGGTAATGTAGAGATCTTTTCCATCCGCCCCACCAAAACACATATTAGCCAAATGATGGTGATGTGGGTTCTCAGAGTAGATCAAGTGGGTTGGCAGCATATTGTTATCAAATCTCCAGATTCCAATACCAAGGTGGCACACCAACAAACCATTTTCTGAGTCCATTTCAATACCATCTGGACCTGCAACGCCACCCGTTAACTGTATCGCTACACCCGTCTTGGAAACAGAGCCGTCAGCCATCAAAGGCAATCTCCAAATTTGCTGAGATCTAGTGGCCGCTACGAATACATGCTTTTCTTGAGTATTCAAAGTAATGCCGTTTGGGCTTGGCACATTAAGCGCCAAACGATCCAGCTGCCCATTGGCACGCAATCTAAACACGCGACCAGTTGGGTCAGCAATGCCGGTCTGACCTTGATCTGTGAAATACAAATCGCCATTCGAGGCAAAGTGTAGATCGTTCAAGCCTTTAAAGTTTTCGCTATACATTGATCCTAAGATAGTTTCAATTTTTCCAGTTTTTGGATCTAGCGCTAACAAACCTGCTTTGTAATCACAAATGAAAGCGCGCCCATCTTTATGAAACTTCATGCCGTTTGGCCAACCATCATATTGAGTAATTAGCTCCCACTCGCCCTTGGTGTCAATGCGAAAAATGCGACCAAAGGGAATGTCAACAAACCATAAATTACCTTCACGATCGAATGAAGGCCCCTCTAAAAAGCACTCAACCTCTGCACCTTGTCGATTAGGATCGGACCATCCGGTACGGGATTTTTTGCGAAACTTCTCTGGCATGGTTGAAAACACTTCCGTTTTAATTTTCTCAACGGGCTGGAAAGGGTTATGCATCGTCATGGGGAGATCTCCTAGGGTAAGTTATACGGATAAGTACGTTTTATTATTAAACAATTAAACCATAAATAATGATAACCTACGGTAATTATTGATCAGCAATGATCTTGCTCTATTTATTACTTAACCGTATAGGTTTAAAAAATATGAAATCTGTAGCTGTTATTGGAACTGGAATCATGGGTGCTGGCATTGCAGCCGGCTTTATCGCCCAAAACATACCCGTAGTCATTCTGGGTAGATCAAAAGACAAGGCTGACGCCTGCTTGGATAAAGCCATCAGCCTTGCCAAAAAAATAGGCATGGTAGGAGACAACGTCACTAAAGATGACGCTGACATTAAGAAGCAGCAATTCATTGGCGTCCTAGAGGATTGGCAGGACTGGAATCAATTCTCCTGGGTGATTGAGACTGTTGCCGAGAACTTGGAACTAAAGCAAAAAATTTTCCAACACCTTGATCAAGTGGTGCCACTAGATACTCCTATTGGCAGTAATAGCTCAGGCTTCCCCATTAGCAAAATTGCAGAAGGCCTCAAAACTGCAAACCGTATGATGGGTGCGCACTATTTCATGCCTGCAGAAGTTGTTCCTCTCGTTGAAATTGTCATGGGACAAAAAACAGAACTTAAATATGCGGAGCAAGCTTGCGAACTGTATCGGGCTATCGACAAGAAGCCTGTCCTGGTGAAGAAGGATATTCCTGGATTTTTAGCGAACCGTATTCAACATGCCTTGATGAGGGAGGCACTCTCGCTCGTGCAAGAAGGAATTGCTACGCCAGCCGATATTGATGATGCCGTGAGATATAGCTTTGGCTTCCGTTACGCGGCTGTAGGCCCAATGACACAAAAAGAAATTTCAGGCTGGGATGGAATGGCGAATGCCGCTAAGGAAATTTATCCTTCACTCTCCAATATCACTGCCCTGCCTCCAAAAGTAGTTCAACTTATGGCCGATGGGAAAACAGGTATGAAAGCTGGGGAAGGATTTAGAAAGTGGACCCCAGAAGAAATCAAAACTGTTTCCGACTCCTACTCTCGTAGGCTGAAGGCGGCTTTTGACGTTCTCAATATTGAATGATTGAGTAACCTTGAGCTACAGCATCTTTCACACGATCGAGGTTGGGAGTAATCCCGATACCAATAGAGCTCAATTGAGCGATATCAAGATGGCCACGCGTTGCCGTTAATGGACGATCGCAGATATCAAAGCGTAGATATTGATTTGACATGCTAAATCCCCAAGGCACATCCCCTATTGCAAAACCGATGGCTGCTGTTGCAGCCCCCGCTAGAGATGTTTCTGCTACTTTGCAAGCTAAGTTGAGCTTTAGATTATTTGCTCGCAAGGTTTGTGCGCTTTTGCAGGCCGCCAGTACTCCACCCGTTTTAATGGGTTTTAAACTGGCGCCATCAAGGGCCTTAGCTTTCACAAATTCCTCTATCTCATCTGTGCCATGGATAGATTCATCCAAGCCAATTGGAATTGGGGATTGCTGCTTGAGCAAGACGAAATCAGCCATTGCAGAATCTGCGTTAATCAGCTGCTCAGCAAATGACAGTTTGCACGCCTGCTTTGAGGTGCAAAACTGGATAGCCCCTTCTAATGACATTGCGCCGTTAGCATCCACTGAAATGACGTCACCCTCTAGCAGATCTGAGAGCGCCTTGACTCGACGTAAATCCTCTTCAACCGATAAAGAACCAATCTTTATTTTCCAATGTTTAAATCCTGCTTCACGAAATGATTTAGCGTCAGTGATTTCTTTTTCTAATGAACCGCCAAGCATGCGCAGCAAGGGAATCCCGGCCACTTCCGGTGAAGCAACGCCTACGGCAAATGAGCGCAAATATTTCCATAACGCGATCGAATTTTTCTGTGTATACAGATCAAGTAATGCCATCTCCAAACAAGATTTAGCTGATGGATTGCCATACAAAATTGCATCAAACAGTTTAGAAAAATCCTTAGGATCACCCCACTCAATTGCACGTGCTTTTTCTACCAAATACTTTACGCTCGCTAATAGGCTCTCGAGAGTCTCACCAGTCATGAGGGGTGCAACAGATGCCTCACCCCAACCTTGGCGACCCTCTTCATCGGTGAGGCAAAGCAATACAGTTTTGGCATCCACAATCACTTCTTTAGCCATCTTGATTGGCTCAATGAGTGGAATTGAAAGCGGGAAGATGGTTGCCTGAGTGATTTTCATTTTTTTACACAACATTTAAATAAGAATAAACAATAAGAATACGGAGAACATTACATGAGAAAAATCTTTATAGCATTATCGCTAGTTAGCATTGGCTTTACCAATAGCATACAGGCGCAGAGCTATCCCACTCAACCCATCAAGCTAATCGTTCCGTTTGCTGCGGGTGGGCCTTCTGATGTTTTGGCGAGAGGTTTTACTCCCAAGCTTGGCGAAAACCTTGGTCAACCAATCATTATTGAAAACAAGCCGGGTGCAGGCGCTAATCTTGCTGCTGAGTATGTAGCCAATTCCAAACCAGATGGCTACACCCTTTTTCTAATGATGGTAGGCACCCAAGCCATTAACGAAACGCTTTACAAAAAACTGAATTACAACCTCGTTAAAGATTTTGCTCCTGTCAGCTTGGTAGCATCTTCATCGCTATTATTTGTGGCTAACCCATCGGCACCTTTCAAAACAATTCCAGAACTCATTGCCTACGCAAAAGCTAACCCTAATAAAGTGAGTTTTGCCTCATCAGGTGCTGGGACCCCACTTCACCTAGGTGGTGAACTGTTTAATACGCAAGCGGGAACTGATATTCTGCATGTGCCTTATAAGGGGGCCGCACCAGCATTAACTGATGTACTTGGTGGTCAAATTGAAACTGCGCTCGTCGGAACGCCAGCAGCTTTACCCTATGTGCGTTCTGGTAAATTGATCCCACTAGGCATTACCAGTCTTAAACGCTCTCCAAGCGCCCCTGAAATTCCGGCGATCTCAGAGTACATCCCTAAATTTGAAGTTGAGCTTGTATACGCAATCGTCGCACCAGCAAAGACACCAAAAGTGATTGTCGACAAACTGAATGCACAATTAATCAGCGTGCTTAACAATCCAGAAATCAAAGCGCAAATCAATGGCAAGGGCTTTGAAGTGGTCACCAGCACCCCAAACTATTTGGGTGACTACATTAAGTCCGAAGTGGCTAAGTGGGCCCCTATTGTTAAGAAATCTGGCGCAACTGCTGAATAAATAAACTATTGAATCGAAAGAAACCTATGATTGAAATCTCTGAAAAAAAACTGGCTGGCCCTATTATTCGCCTGCATCCTAATGACAATATTGTGGTCGCAAGGGTTGATGTTGGAATTGGTGCTGAAGTTCCTAGCGAGAATTTTACAAGTCGCAGCCAAGTGCCTGCTGGCTACAAGATTGCCACCAAAAAGATCCTCAAAGGCGAGCCCATTCTGAAATACAACGTCATGGTAGGTTTTGCGAATACTGACATTGAACCCGGCACGATGGTACATAGTCACAATACCGAGTTTCGCGAGTTTGATCGTGACTATGCTTACGCAAGCGAATATAAGCCGACCCAATTACTGCCTGAAGATCAACGCGCTACTTTTCAGGGTTATGTCAGGCCCAATGGAAAAGTAGGAACACGTAATTTCATCGGCATCCTATCGACAGTAAACTGTTCAGCAACCGTTGTGAACAAAATTGCAGATTGGTTTACCCCCGAAAGATTGAAAGATTTTCCCAATGTAGACGGCGTTGTGGCGTTTAGTCATGACATAGGCTGCGGCATGGAAATGAGTGGTGAGCCAATGCAATTGCTTCGCCGTACTATGGCTGGGTATGCTCGTCACCCCAACCTAGCAGCCGCTCTAATTGTGGGTCTCGGTTGTGAGCGTAATCAACTAAAAGGCTTGATGGAGCAAGAAGACCTGGCCGAAGGAAATACTCTGCATACCTTTATCATGCAAGAATCGGGCGGCACGCGCAAAACCATTGAGGCAGGTATCGAAGCTGTCAAAGCACTTTTGCCTGCAGCCAATCAAGCAAAACGGCAAACAGTGTCGGCAAGTCACCTGACGGTTGGCTTACAGTGTGGCGGTTCCGATGGCTTCTCTTCAATTACAGCCAATCCCGCACTAGGTGCCGCGATTGATATTTTGTCCCGCCATGGTGGCACTGGAATTCTTTCAGAAACACCAGAGATCTATGGCGTGGAACATACCCTTACCCGCCGCGCTGTTAGCAAAGAAGTGGGTGAAAAGCTCATTAAACGAATTCGCTGGTGGAAAGATGAATACTCTGTTGGTAGAGATGTGCAAATTAACGGACAAGTAAGCCCTGGCAATCAAATTGGTGGTCTCGCTAATATTTTTGAGAAATCTCTAGGATCCTCCATGAAAGGCGGCACTGGTCCTCTAATGGAAGTCTATAAGTATGCAGAGCCAGTGAGCACCAAAGGCTTCGTATTTATGGATACTCCGGGGTTTGATCCTGTATCGGCCACCGGCCAGATTGCTGGAGGCGCCAACCTGATTGCCTTTACTACCGGCCGCGGGTCTATGTTTGGCTCTAAGCCTGCGCCCTGTATCAAACTAGCCACCAATACCCCAATGTATCAGCGCCTCACTGAAGACATGGATATCAATTGCGGTGAGATTTTGGACGGCACGGTATCCGTCCAGGAAATGGGACAACGGATATTTGAGTTATTTCTGCGTACCGCCTCCGGGGAGGCCTCCAAAAGCGAACTTCTTGGCCTGGGAGACTATGAATTTGTTCCATGGCAAATTGGTGTAATGAGCTAAGAGAACTGTAGAATCAATCCTATTAGCTTAACCCAGGCAGAAACCGAACTGAAACAGGCTTATGAAATTTAGGGATTACTACGAAACTCTTGGCGTAGCTCGTGGCGCCACTGAAGCTGAGATTAAATCAGCCTATCGCAAGATGGCGCGCAAGTTCCATCCGGATGTTAATAAAGAGCCTGGTGCTGAAGAACAATTCAAGCAAATCGGCGAAGCTTATGCCGTATTAAAGGACACTGAGAAACGTGCAGCCTACGATCGCTTTGGTGAGAACTGGAAAAACGGTCAAGACTTTACCCCTCCCCCAAATTGGAATGAAGGCTTTGACTATTCTGATGACAGTTTTGGTGGTGGTCATCCAGGTTATGGTGGTGGCTTTGAAGGTGATCAAAGTGAGTTCTTTGAATCTCTGTTTGGTCGCGGCAAACATCGCCAAGGTGGTCGTGGTGGCAATCCTCGCCAGGGTATGAATTTCAAAGGCCAAGATCATCACGCCAAAATTTTGATTGATCTCGCTGATGCATATAACGGAGCTAAGCGCACTATTGCATTGCATATGCCCGTGCAAGATGCGAGTGGCCACGTCAGCACCCAAGAACGCAAGTTAGATGTCAGTATTCCTAAAGGCATTAAGGCCGGACAAAATTTGCGACTCTCCGGACAAGGTGGTCCTGGTGTTGGCGAGGGCCCTGCTGGTGACCTCTATCTCGAAATTGAATTTCATCCTAACGCTATTTATCGCGTAGAAGGCAAAGATGTCTTCATCGATATTCCTTTGGCACCGTGGGAAGCGGCACTCGGTACTACCGTCAACGTCCCCACTCCTGCAGGCAGCACTTTAGAATTGAAGATCCCCGCAGGAACTGTTGCTGGTCGAAAGATGCGCCTTAAAGGTAAAGGCATACCAAGTTCAGAGCCAGGTGATTTATATGCGGTACCTTCTATCGCCTTACCTCCTGCTGATACTGAATCACAAAAAGAAGCTTATCAAGCCTTTGAGAAGGCTTTTGATTTCAATCCTAGAACACACCTGAAGGGATGATTGATATGACACAAACTAATATCACTTGGATTGAAGGCGCTGTTGTAGAGAATGAGGTGCACATGACCATTGTGGAGCTCTCCCATGCATCCCGCACACCAGAAGATCTCATCATGACTTGGGTGTCCGAAGGTGTTTTAAGTCCAGCTGGCTCTTCACCTCAGGATTGGCGCTTCAGTGGCGACTCTTTGCGAAGAGCAAAAACCGCAGCACACCTTACCCATGATCTTGAATTAAATGTGCCTGGGGTTGCCTTGGCGCTAGACCTGCTTGATGAAATCGCCCAGTTGCGCGCTCGTTTACCGCGCGACTAGGCTATAGCACTAAGACTCTGAAAGACTCAATAGCTGCTCCCAGCGTTGCAGCTTTTGATCTAAGTCAGCAGTGATTTCACTCAAGCGCGCTTGCATGCTCGCTGCCAACTCAGGTTCATTTTTATAGAGATCGGGATTGCTCATAGCAATACCAATATCGGTCTGCTCAGTTTCCAATGTCTCAATCTGTAATGGCAAAACTTCCAGTTCTTGGCGCTCTTTACCATTGAGTTTCTGAACCCCACTTTTAGCTATAGGCTTAACTTCCGCCTTAACTTCTACCTTTGCCTCTGCTTTGGCTTCAACTTTTTCTACAGCTTTCGAGTTGGCATTGGCATTTCCATTCGCTGCACGAATTTTGTCTGAGCGCGCTTTCTGGATTTTCCAATCCTCATAACCCCCCTCGTACTCACGCCAGAAGCCATCACCTTCGTTGGCAATAATGCTGGTGACGACGTTATCTAGGAAGTAACGGTCATGACTGACCAAGAAGACCGTGCCCTTATAGTCTTGCAGGAGTTGCTCAAGCAAATCCAAAGTATCAATATCCAAGTCATTTGTTGGTTCATCCAAGACCAAGACGTTTGCAGGCCGCGCAAATAGACGTGCTAGCAATAAACGATTACGCTCACCGCCCGACAAAGTACTTACCGGGGAATTGGTTCTCTCTGGAGCAAATAAGAAATCGCTCAGGTAACTCTTAACGTGCTTTTTATTTCCATTGATTTCAATCCACTCACTCCCTGGGCTAATGTAATCTTCCAGCGAAGCATTCAGATCTAAACCTTCGCGCATTTGGTCGAAGTAAGCCACCTCAATACGTGTACCCATAGTTGCAGTGCCGGAGTCTGGCACAATAGTTCCCAAAATTAATTTCAGCAAAGTTGTTTTACCTGCGCCATTAGGACCCAGTAAACCAACCTTATCGCCGCGCAAAATCGTTGCCGTGAAATCTTTCACGATTGGACGGTCGTAGGTTTTGCTGACGTTTTGAAGATCAGCCACAATCTTGCCGCTTCGATCTCCTGCAGAAACAGCCAACTTCACCTGCCCCATCGCATCTCTGCGTTCGGCACGGCTACTCCGTAATTTTTCTAAACGGGCAATTCGGGCAACGCTTCGAGTACGGCGAGCCTCAACCCCTTTACGAATCCAGACCTCTTCTTGCGCCAATAATTTATCGGCACGAGCATTAGCTAAGGATTCAGAGTTGAGCTCTTGCTCTTTTAATACTTCATATTGAGTAAAGTTACCTGGGTAACTGCGCAGAATGCCGCGATCGAGCTCAACAATCTGGGTGCAGACGTTATCCAAGAAGGCGCGATCATGGGTAATCAAAATTACTGAACCCTGATACTCCTTAAGAAGTTCTTCCAACCACGCAATCGAATCCAAATCCAAATGGTTGGTTGGCTCATCAAGTAGTAGCACGTCAGGCATCTCAACTAAAGCACGCGCTAAGGCAACCCGTTTCTTAGTACCGCCAGAAAGTGTATTGATTTTGAGATCAGACTCCAAGTGCAAACGGTCTAATGTTTCATAAACACGTTGCTCCCAATTCCAGCCGCTCAAGGCCTCTAATTGCGATTGCACTTCGTCAAGGCGATCATGGGAGGCATCATCCCACTCGCCAACGCTGAGGGCCTCGTATTCCTCGCGCAAGGCTTTTGCTTGAGCAACACCTTTGGAAACTGCCTCGAAGATAGTCTCTTCCGCCTCAAATATAGGCTCTTGGGGAACATATGCGATTCTGAGGCCTTGCTGATACTGCAAGAGACCATCGTCCAGCTTTTCTATACCAGCCAATATCTTCAACAAGGAAGATTTACCAGTGCCATTGCGGCCAATTAAGCCAACACGTTCACCGGATTCCAGTGAAAAAGCAGTGTTTGCGAGGAGGTCAACGTGGCCAAAAGCCAGTTTTGCATCAGTGAGTACGATTAAGGCCATGGCAACATTATCGTCACTTCCCTAAAAGAGGAGATATTTCCACTTATTTCTGCGAGACTAGCTACTTATGGTCTGTAAATTAACTCCTTATGCGCCCCGCCTGATCCTCTTTGCGGGACATGCCGGCACTGGAAAGTCGACTTTAGCCAAAAAGGCTCTGCCTCTGATTATTGAGAAAACTGGAGAAGATTTTTTCTTTTTAGATAAAGACACCGTGTATGGCGACTTCAGCGCCCATGTCATGGGCCTCACTACTCAGAACCCAAATGACCGTGACAGCCCTTTCTACCTTGAGAATCTGCGCGATTGGGAGTACCAAGGTCTCATTAATATCGCCAGGGAGAATTTGCTTTTAGGGGTAAATGTCATTCTGATCGGCCCATTCTCGAAGGAGATTCAGAGTGGCAAGATGTTTGATGCGCAGAAATTGGGGGTGCCCCCACAGACCTCTATTCAGATTGCTTGGATTGACCTAGAGGAGTCTGAAGCCAAAAAGCGGATGGAGAAACGAGCTGACCCAAGAGACGAATGGAAGCTTGCTCACTGGGATCAATATGCTAAGCGGAGAATAGAGCCGCCAGACCACGCTAAATTGCATCGGTTTAATAATTTCACCTTTAATGAAGGGGGGTTTGAAAAACTCGTCGATGACTTATCCCGGTAATTTTGAGACAAAAAAATAGAGCCCCTAAGGAGCCCTATCTCAATACCCAAGTACTGAATTCTTAGAACTTGTAAGTTACGCCAACTGCTGGCATCCACGGGTTCAATGTCAACTTGCCAGATGCACCGGCAAGCGCTCCGCTACCAGTTACATTGGTACTCATAGTTGCATATTTCACATCAACGTTTAAACCCCAATTTCTATCCAACATGTAATCCATGCCAACTTGACCAACAAAACCAACGCTTGACTGATCAACTTGTACCTGATTTCCGAGCACAGGGAAATTTTGACGATTTCCAAAGATGGTGTAATTGATGCCAGCGCCAACATAAGGTTTAAAAGCACCTAAGTCAGTAAAGTGGTACTGGGCTAAAAGTGATGGCGGTAAAGCTGTAATCTTACCGGCGTTGGCATTACCTGGGCCATAAGTAATATTCACCTGTTGCGGCCATGTCAACACTAACTCAGCAGCAATATTTTTTGTGAAAAAGTAAGAAACATCAAACTCAGGAATAACTTGATTTTTAGCTTTTACGTTTGCGGCTTGAACCAAACCAGACTGTCCATTTTGCCAAAGCAAGTCGACCGCACGGACACGCAACATCCATGGATTTTCTTCAGCTTGAGCTTGAGCCGCGATTGGGGCTAAGGATGCTACAGCAGCCATTGCTGCTACGAGTGTCTTAATACGCATGATGGTTTCCCTTTTTGTTATCAATTTCGATGAAATCATTTTCGAATTGATACAGAGTGGGCGATTTGATACAAATCAAATCAACAGCCCCTGGGATTTTTTTCTTTGCTAAAAAGCAACAGTATTTTTGAGTGCATTTGATCTAAATCAAATTGCTTAAGGTTTGACACTACAAAACCTTGGAATAAGTCCCTTTAGCCTGGGATTCCCGGAGGTGCCGATCAAAAGTCATGGCCACTCGTCTAGCCAGGAGGCGACCCTTCGTGGGAACTAGAATACTTTCACCCTCCCAGCTGAGGAGACCGGCCTCCTCTAGACTCTTGAGTTCTTCCATTTCCGTCTTAAAGTAATTTGAGAATTCAATTTGATGCGATATTGAAAACGCTTTGGTGTCTAAGGCGAATTGGCACATCAACTCACCAATTAACTCACGGCGCAGAAGATCATCTTTATCAAGACGCAAACCTCGGAGTACCGGTAAGCGACCCGCATCTAATGCTTCGTAATATTCATCCAAAGTACGGACATTCTGAGAGTAGCAATCATCCACTTTACCAATAGAAGAGATTCCAAATGCCAGAAGATCGCACTCCGCCTGGGTGGAGTAACCCTGGAAGTTGCGATGCAACCTTCCTTCTTTTTGGGCTATAGCCAATTCATCATCAGGCTTAGCAAAATGATCCATGCCAATAAAGACGTAGCCAGCCTCGCCTAACCGTGCGATGGTATTAGACAAAATATCCAACTTATCAGCAGCAGCAGGCAAATCAGATTCAGCAATGCGGCGTTGCGGCTTAAAGATATGCGGCAAATGCGCATAGTTGTAAACAGACAAGCGATCTGGATTCATGGCCAGCACTGCATCCACCGTTTCTTTAAACGTTTCCGGTGTTTGCTTTGGTAGACCGTAGATTAAATCGACGCTGCGTGATTTAAATCCATACTTTCGGGACCAATCCATCACCGCTTGAGTTTCTTCAATCGTTTGCACGCGATGAACAGCCTCTTGAACTGCCAAGTTGAAATCCTGAACACCCAAGCTAATGCGGTTAAAGCCCAGATCAGCCAAGAGTGCAATATCTTGCTCAGTAACACGGCGTGGATCAATCTCAATTGAATACTCACCGTCAGGCAGCAGTTCAAAATGCTCGCGAGTGTGCTGCATCAACTCGGTCATCTCTTCATGAGATAAAAAAGTAGGCGTGCCTCCACCCCAATGCAATTGCGTAACGGGAATCTTTTTCTGAGCATCCATGGCTTTAGTAACCATGGCCATTTCTTTGGCAAGATACTTGATATATTTAGCGCTACGCCCATGATCCTTGGTGATGATCTTGTTGCAACCACAGTAATAGCAAATATTGGGGCAAAACGGCAAATGAAAATATAAGGACAGCGGCTCATTCGCTTGAGCTACCCGCTCCAATGCCTCAAGATAATCAGCTTCAGAAAAGTCCCCATGAAATCGATCTGCACTTGGATAAGAGGTATAGCGCGGTCCATTAATATCAAACCTCTTCAATAACTCCGGATGAAAAAGAACTTCTTTTTCTTCGGTCGATGAATGAGTTACTGCAGAATTCATGGGGTTCTTATGTGATATTTACTTTGACAGATAGTCTAGCGCGACTGCTTCTGCTACCTTAATCCCATCAACACCTGCCGACAAGATTCCACCGGCATAGCCAGCACCCTCTCCCGCTGGATAAAGGCCTTTGATATTCAGACTCTGATAGTTGGCGCCTCGAGTAATTCGCAAAGGGGAAGAAGTGCGTGTCTCCACACCAGTTAAAACAGCATCTTTCATAGAGAAGCCTTTGATTTGCTTTTCAAAAGCGGGAATCGCCTCACGAATGGCCTCAATGGCATAAGCAGGCAAGCTATCTGCCAGATCCGTTAAATGAACGCCGGGCTTATATGACGGCATGACGCTACCGAACTGAGTTGAAGGCTTGCCTTCTAAAAAGTCGCCAATCAGTTGACCCGGCGCTTCATAAGTTCTACCACCTAATTCAAAAGCCTTTGATTCAATAGCACGCTGAAACTCAATTCCCGCCAATGGGCCACCCGGGTAATCTTCTGGAGTAATGCCAACAACGATTCCCGCATTGGCATTTCGTTCATTACGAGAATATTGACTCATGCCATTAGTTACAACTCGATTCGGCTCGGAGGTGGCAGCGACTACTGTCCCACCAGGGCACATGCAAAAACTATAGACGGAACGACCATTTTTGGCGTGATGGACTAATTTGTAATCTGCCGCGCCAATTAACTCATTGCCAGCATGAGGGCCCAGGCGTGCTTTATCGATCAGGGATTGTGGGTGCTCAATCCGAAAACCAACAGAGAAAGGTTTGGCTTCCATGAAGACACCAGCATGATGCAATGCTTCAAAGGTATCTCGTGCACTGTGCCCCAAAGCCAAGATGACATGGTTGGCAGGTAGATCTTCTTGCCCTTCAATCTGGACCCCGGTAATTTGCTCATTCTTAATATCAAAGCCAATTACTTTTTGCGAGAATCGAATCTCACCGCCTAAGTCAATAATTTCTTGGCGCATCTTCTCTACTACGCCAACTAGGCGGAAGGTGCCGATATGCGGCTTAGCTACATACGTAATTTCTGCAGGAGCACCAGCTTTCACAAACTCATGAATGACTTTGCGTCCATAAAACTTAGGATCTTTGATCTGGCTGTACAACTTGCCATCTGAAAACGTACCAGCCCCGCCCTCTCCAAATTGCACATTGGATTCTGGATTTAAAACATTCTTACGCCACAGGCCCCAAGTATCTTGAGTGCGTTCACGAACTTTCTTGCCACGCTCAAGGACAATTGGCTTAAAACCCATTTGCGCTAATACTAGAGCGGCAAAAATACCGCATGGGCCAAATCCAACGACTACTGGGCGCAGCGCTTTTCCAGAGTCTATAGTTTCAGGGGCTTTTGCTACAAAGTGGTAGCTCGTATCCGGAGATGGTCTTACATGAATATCTCCAGAAAATTGCTTCAGAAGAACTTCTTCATGCTTTGCAGATAAGTCAACCGTATAGATAAAAGAGAGGGCGACGTTCTTTCGAGCATCGTAACTACGCTTATAGACCTCAAATCGTATTAAGTCTTTAACGTCTAAATTGAGGCGCTTCAATATCGCCTTCTCCAGAGCTTCTGGAGCGTGGTCAATTGGCAGACGTAATTCAGTAATACGGATCATGGGTTTTACGGTACACAGTAATTTGAGGCATTTCTAGGCTCATCATGAGCCTCAAGCCAAATAATACTGGTTATGAGCTCACTCAGGCCAGGAGTTGGTTCATAAAGGCGATAATAGGTCATGGCTCTACGCGCAACTATCCACAAAGCCGACCTTCATGTCGCAGATTCTGATCGCCATTACTATGGCAGTCATTCGTTAACTATTGCTAAGCACCCTTCTGAGACTGAGCAGCGCATGATGATCCGCATCATCGCCTTTGCATTGCAGGCAAATGAGGATCTAGCGTTTACAAAGGGTTTGAGTGATACCGATGAACCCGATCTGTGGATTAAAGATCTTACCGATGCAATCAAGTTGTGGATTGAAATCGGCCAACCAGACGAGCGTCGTATTCTGAAAGCCTGTGGTCGTTCTGATCAAGTGATTGTCTATTGCTACGGCGGACATACCAGCAAAATCTGGTGGGATGGCATTGCCAACAAACTCACTCGTGCTCGTAATTTACAAATAGTCTCTATACCAGCAGAACAAGCGGAAGAGCTGAACAAGTTGGTTGAGCGCAGCATGGTGATCCATGTCAATATTCAAGATGGTGAAGCTTACGTCTCCTCTGATAAAGGGCAGGTCACCATTACTCCAGAGATTTGGCGCAACAATCAATAGGCCTTAAAAATGAAGGTAGTAGTTTTCGATACCAATGTCTTGCTAGATCTTTTTGTCTTTAATGACTTTAGAGCGCTTCATTTAAAGCAAGCGCTGATCGAAGGCAAAATAGATGCACTCGCAACTCCAAATACTTTAGAAGAATTTGCTGATGTGATTGCTCGCCCCCTGTTTTCGCTCGATGAAGTGCAACAAGAGCAAATTCGCCAGCAATGGCATGGTTTAGCAAGAATCATGGATGATAAAAACTTAGCCAAAGCCCCCTGGATATGCCAAGACCTAGATGACCAAGTGTTTTTAGACCTTGCTTACACTGCAAAGCCCTGCTTCTTAATCAGCAAAGACAATGCAGTGCTGCGATTTGCGAATCAGGCTGCAAAAGAACAAGTATTGATTACCGCAGATTACAACGCAGCGATCTTATAGGCTTTGTGCGGCTTGTGCGGCAATCTCAAATGATCGGAGACGAGCCTGATGATCGAAAATTTGTCCAGTCAAGATGATTTCGTTTGCGCCAGTAAGATCCAACCAACGACGCATCCCCTTCTTTACCGTCTCCAGCGAACCAACTACTGAAACCTGCAAGGTATGATCTGCCGCTGCTAGTTCATGAGGCTCACAAAATTCATTCATATCAATAATTGGAGGCGGTAATTGCCCGCGGGTATTGCGCCGCATTCTGACAACATTTTGTTGCAAAGTAGTAAATAGATGTTGAGCTTCTTCATCTGTATCTGCTGCAACTACATTCATCACAAATGCTGAATAGGGTTTATCTTGTTGTGCCGATGGCTTAAAGAGCTCACGATAAATCTTCATTGCCTCTAAAAGTTGCTCTGGCGCAAAGTGAGAAGCAAAGGCATAAGGTAAGCCAAAGTGAGCGGCTAATTGAGCTCCATACAAACTAGAACCTAAAATCCAGATCGGAACATTGCTATCCACTCCCGGTATTGCTTTTACAGATTGCCCCTCTTGTAGCGGGCCAAAATAATGCTGTAACTCACGAACATCCTGTGGAAAACGATCATCGCTACCCAATAAATCCCTGCGCAATGCCCTGGCAGTCATTTGATCGGTACCAGGTGCACGACCCAAGCCAAGCTCAATTCTTCCCGGGTATAAAGCTTCTAGGGTGCCAAATTGCTCAGCAATCACTAAGGGAGCATGATTTGGCAACATGACGCCACCAGAGCCCACTCGGATATGGGAGGTGCCCGCAGCGATATAGCCAATCAAGACTGCAGTTGCAGAGCTCGCATTTCCCGTCATATTGTGATGCTCTGCCACCCAATAGCGGGTATAGCCCCATTTTTCAGCATGCCTTGCCACATCCAAAGAGTTGTGCAGTGCATCGGCAGCAGTAAAACCCTGGGGAATCGGAGATATATCTAGAATGGAGTATGGGATGGAATTTGCCATCGCTAGATCATACAGAGAAAGTGCATTGTTGACATGAGTAAACCCAAAATGGCCGATCCTGACGATGGCCTCTTTAAGCCAGGCAGTAGATTGCGCCACATTAAGACTGGTGGATTTTATAAGGTGGTCTTCTTGGCTAACGTAGAGGCAAATCTGGAGCCAGCATATGTTTACGAATCCATGCAATCGCATGATTTTTGGATTAGACCCAAAGCAGAAATGGAAGATGGGCGCTTTGAGCTTATCTCAGAATAGAAAGTAAGTTATGTCAGAAGAACGCATCACTAATCTAGAAATCAAATTGAGCTTTACAGAAGACTTAATTGAGAAACTCAATGAGACCGTCTACAAACAACAACAGCAAATCGAATTTCTGTATCGAGAATTAAAGGCAATTAAAGAACAAGCCAGCAGCAGTGGAGGCGGCGGCGCGACCCTGTAAATAAATTTGTGTAAGTTCCCTCGGCCAATTAACCTTCACAGAAGGATAGCCACATGGAACATCACACAATGGATCGTAGTAAATTACAAGCCTTAGCCAACGAACTAGCCAAGGATC
>NZ_JAYGQU010000008.1:0-102859 GCF_035012985.1 Polynucleobacter sp. MG-28-Ekke-A2
TTTTGCAATGGCAAAAACTCTACAATGAGGGCGGTATTACAGCCCTTGCCAATCGACAGAGAGGACAACCGCCTATGTCCCAATTTAATATCAAAGCATTACTCAAAAAGCCGATCTCGGAACTCACGCCGGCAGAGTTGCGAAGACGTTTGGAGTATGCCGAAGCACAGGCTGCCTACCTAAAAAAGTTAGAAGCCTTAGCTCAGAGCAAAGCAACAAAAGAGAGCAAGCCCAAATAATTACTGAGCTAAGGCCGCATTACCGTTTAATCGATTTACTCGCTATCGCCAAGATGGCTAAAAGCGTTTACTACTACTGGCTTAAAGCCAGTAGTAGTCATGTGCCCGATCCCTATCTGGATGCTAAGAATCAAATTAGCGCAATCTACCATCGCCACCAGGGTCGCTATGGCTATCGGCGGGTGCTACTAGAGCTACGTAATCAACATCAACACTTAAACCACAAGACCGTACAAAAGCTCATGGGCCAACTTGGCCTCAAGTCCACCGTACGCCCCAAGCGCTATCAGTCTTATAAGGGGCCTGTGGGCAAGGCAGCTCCCAACTTGTTAGAGCGCAACTTTATAGCTAAAGCACCCAATCAAAAGTGGGTAACCGATGTGACTGAGTTCAATATCAAGGGCGAGCGAGTTTATCTCTCACCCATCCTGGATCTATATAACCAAGAGATCATCTCCTATGAGATTGCTGATCGGCCGCAGATTAGCACCGTCATGCAGATGCTCAAAAGCGCATTTAAACAACTGGGGCCAAAAGATCAACCCATGCTGCACTCAGACCAAGGCTGGCAATACCAAATGGGGCTCTATCAACAAGCCTTAAAGGAAAAAGGCATAGATCAAAGCATGTCTAGAAAAGGCAATTGCTTAGATAATGCCGTGATGGAAAACTGGTTCGGCATTATGAAGACGGAGTTCTTTTACCAAAAGAAGTTTGAAAGTGTTCAATCATTTAAAACCGAGTTAAAGGAATATATCCATTACTACAACCATGATCGAATCAAGCAAAAACTAAAGGGATTGAGTCCGGTGCAATACCGAACTCAATCCCTTGTGCTAACCTAATTAAACTGTCCAACTACTGGGGGTCAGTTCACTAGGGTGGCTTTTCTTTTGATAAACAAACTCTAGAGTGATCAAGCCAACGTGAACTTTAAATCTCCAAGTTTTTCTACTGAACTTACGATCTTATCACCCTTCTTCAGCCATACCTGCTTGTCCTTTGGCATACCAGCAATAACGCCTTGCGGTGTACCAGTGAAAACAATATCTCCCGGCTCTAATGTCCAGTAAGTGCTGATGTAAGACAACATTTTTTGGGTATTGTGAATAAAGTCGGAAGTATTTGAGTTCTGACGCAACTCACCATTCACCCAAGTCTTTACGTCAAGCTTATTAGGGTCACCCACTAAGTCAGAAGTAACAAAGTAAGGTCCAATTGGTGCGTATTGGTCCAAGGTCTTACCAATCATCCATTGCCCACTTGGCAATTCCAGTTGCAAATCACGTGATGAGAAATCATTTGAGGTGCAATAACCTGCCACATAATCCAAAGCAGCCGATTCAGGAACATTGCGCATCTGCTTGCCGACAACAATCAACAACTCAGTTTCATAATCTAGTTTATAAGAAACCGATGGCGGTGGAATTTGCAATAAACAGTTGTGAGCCGTAAGACTATTGTTGTACTTATTGAATAGCGGCGGTACTCGTGGGCGAGCCATACCAACCTCATCCGCATGCGCACGGTAATTTAAGCCAACGCAAACAATCTTTCCAGGGTTTTTAAACAGGCGCCCGAAAGTAATGTCCGATTCTTTTAAATAAGGCACGCCAGATTTATCAGCGCTTGCTACTACCTTATTAAATCCCGCAGCATTACCCTCTTGCAATAATTGATCCAAGGTAGTCGGTGCTGCAATCTTCATTTTTTTAGCTACGGCACGAATATCGATAACACCTTTTGGGGTAACTACACCCAAGGTTTCTGTTCCATCCGCATTTTGGATCGAGAGAATTTTGCTGTTTTTGACCATTTCACGTGGACCGGTGTAAACCTCCCCTCCCCATACTGAGGTGGGATGTGCTGAAGCCTCTTTCATTACACCCATAGTAGAGGCAGCTACTAAACCGGCCCCAGCAGCTGAAGCAGTCTTCATAAATTGGCGACGTGAACTCATCTATATCTCCTTGTTTTGTTATCTATTTTTTAACTACAAAAGGAATACTACCGCACCCTTTTATGCGGTGCCGCAGCAAATATAAATGTCAGTAGGCTTAACCCAGACCCAGATAAATAGCTAAGTGATAGGTAATAAAGGAGGCGATATAGGCCAAGCCAAATAAGTAGCTCAGCATGATGATCGGAATCTTCCAGCCGCCCGTCTCGCGCTTCACTGCAGCAATGGTAGATAGGCACTGGGGGGCAAATACAAACCAGGCTAGTAGAGATAAAGCCGTGGCTAAGGACCAGCCGCTAGAGATCAAAGGAATCAGCGCATCAGCCGCGTCGACACTCGAGCTAGATAGCGCATAAACCGTTGCCAATGAGCTCACCACAACCTCACGAGCTGCCATACCTGGCACTAGAGCAATGCTGATTTGCCAGTTAAATCCAATTGGTGAAAACACATGCGCTAAGGCCTGCCCCATCATTCCAGCAAAGCTATATTGAATCGGCGATCCTGTTGCACCCTCAGGCGGGAACGGAAAGCTAGATAACACCCACAAACCAATAGTCATCAGCAAAATAATTCCGCCAACACGGCGCAAAAAGATTTCTGCTCTTTGCCACAAGCTAATAGCTAGATTTCCTAAGCGAGGCAAGTGATAGCTTGGCAACTCCATCATGAGCGCGTTCATCCTAAATTGCTCACTCGTAAAGCGCTTCAGAATCCAGGCCACTGCCATCGCCCCCAAAATTCCAGCGAGATAAAGCAAGAATAAAACTAGGCCTTGTAAATCAATGCCCGCCCATAGCTTTTGCTCTGGAATGAATGCTGAGATCAATAAGGCATATACCGGCAGACGTGCAGAACAAG
This sequence comes from Polynucleobacter sp. MG-28-Ekke-A2, assembly GCF_035012985.1. NCBI lineage: Bacteria > Pseudomonadati > Pseudomonadota > Betaproteobacteria > Burkholderiales > Burkholderiaceae > Polynucleobacter > Polynucleobacter sp. MG-28-Ekke-A2. The sequence goes on from NZ_JAYGQU010000008.1 coordinate 3,061, forward strand.
TCATCATGGGTGCAATTAGAATCGTCACCATGCGATCGCGCGCATTAGAGATACTTCGGGTGGCCATAATTCCGGGGATGGCACAAGCAAAGCTGGAAAGGAGTGGAATGAAGGATCTACCTGATAAGCCAACAGAGCCCATTACCCTATCTAGTAGATAGGCAGCCCTTGGAAGATAACCCGACTCTTCTAGCAAAAGAATAAAGAAGAACAAAATTAGAATTTGCGGCAAGAAAATCACCACACCACCTAAACCTGCCAAAATTCCATTGATTAACAAACTACGCAGCCATCCATTGGGCAATACTTCAATGATCTGAGCACCCAGAAAGTCTACTGCGGATTTAATCAGGTCCATGGGTACCGTAGCCCAACTAAATACGGCCTGAAAAATACAAAAGAGTAAGGCCACCAAAATGATGGGGCCAAAAACTGGATGAAGTAATACGGCATCTAAGCGATCGCTCAATTGATCGGGAATGATTTGATCCAGCTTGAGATTTTGCAAAATTCTTTGAACTTGAATATTGTCAGATTCAGTATGGGCAATATGAGAAGCGACATTCTCTAGGGTCGCATCACTAGTACCTGTGCGCAATCCATTGAGATTACGCCAGTCCAGATTCGATAAGAAATGCTTGATTTCATCAGCGCCATCAGACTGAATGCCAATACTAGTGAGCACCGGCAAACCCAATTCACTTGAAAGTGCAGCAGTGTCTATATGCAAGCCTTGACGCTTAGCAATATCAAGCATATTGAGCACCACGATACAAGGCAGCCCCAAGCGCTTTGCAGCAAGTACCAAGCGCAAGTTGCGACGCAGGTTCATGGCGCTCAATACGCAAATCACTAGGTCGGGACGCTTTTCACCCTCGGCTCGACCAAGCAGTACATTACAGGTCACCCGCTCATCCAAGGATCTCGGATACAAGCTATAGGCGCCAGGCAAATCCAGTATGCGGATATTTTTGCCTGACTCAAGAGATAAGCGCCCTTCTTTGCGCTCTACAGTAACGCCTGAATAGTTCGCTACCTTTTGACGACTGCCAGTCAGCAAATTGAATAATGCCGTTTTGCCACAATTGGGATTACCCAATAAAGCCACGAGTGGCTCACTCGAGAAAAAGTGAACTTTAGATTCAGACATGCGGAATAGCGTCGACCGTAATCATGCGTGCTTCTGCTTGACGCAATGCGAATGTTGAGGCTCCTACGCGAACCATATATGGCCCTTTACCAAGCAAACCTTTGCGCAAAACAGCCACCTGCTCACCAGGTAAAAACCCAATGTCTTCCAGCTGCCCTTTAATTTGAGGGGCACCCTTAGGCGCGTTAACCGCGCTCACTCGGTAAAGAACTTCCAAATCAACCTGGTCCAAATGCATGGAGGATTGTCACTTTTATCAATAAATAGGAACGATTCTCATTATATACCTTATACTTGAGAATGGTTCTCATTTATATATACACTCATTTATGAAAAATACTGCTACAAAACAGTTACTTATCAGCATTTTCTTGTTATTAAATTTGACAAATATTGCCTATGGAGCAAGCAACGATATCCAGATTTCAATTAAAAATGGGCGATTTTTACCATCAGAGATTGATATCCCCGCCGATACCAAAGTAAAACTCACGATTGAAAACCTGGATGACACTCCAGAGGAATTTGAAAGTTATGACCTCAACAGAGAGGTGTTAATCAAGGCCAAAAGCAAGGCCTCTTTCTACATCGGACCTTTTAGTCCTGGCATCTATAAATTTGAAGGTGAATTTAGTCCGGAAACTGCTCAAGGTGTGGTGAGGGTTAAATGATGATGAGAAATAATTTAATGCAAGGCGTGTGTTGCCTTGCCCTTCTCTCTGCCAGTGCATTGGTTCATGCTGGAGAGTACTTAAGTGGACCGGCAGATTACATCTACACACCAAGAGTAGAAGAAGGTGAAAGAGAGATAGACACGAAGTTTGGAACCCAGACCCCCAGAAATGGTGAAGACAATAGACAATCAGGTGCTTCCATTGGATTTGGATATGGCGTGAACTCATGGTGGTTTACGGAGCTTTATGGAAAAGTCACTTGGGATGGTACTAACTCCCAATTTGATGCCGTGGAATGGGAGAATAAATTTCAACTGACTGAAACTGGAAAATATCCAGTTGATGTCGGCTTTCTAATTGAGCTAGAGCGCCCTCAAAATCGCAATGAAGGATATGAAGCGAAATACGGTTTCTTATTTCAAAGTGAATGGAAAAAGTGGGTCGCCAATCTCAACGTCTTGATGCAAGGACACTACACGGGCACTGAAAATCAGGGTACTTATTTCGGCTACCAGGGCCAGGTGAAGTATCGCCTTCAGCCAGAGCTGGAGCTTGGAGCTCAGATCTACTCATGGCTAGGACAGGTTAATAACTGGAACACCAATGAACAGCAACAATCTAGTGCGGGGCCAGCCATTTTTGGGAAAACCAAACTGGGCCGCAAGGAAGCTTTGAAATACAACGTAGCCTACCTCTGGGGAACCACCACCGCATCACCAAAAAACACCATCAGAATGCAGGTGGAGTACGAATTTTAAGAACAAGAGCTCAATCTCTGCTATGTTCTTATTAAATACAACCTTTTACCCATTCTGCCTAGCCTCTTATGTACATACCAAAACATTTTTTAGTTGAAGATCAAGCGGTATTAGCCCAGCTGATTTCTGAATATCCATTGGCGACTATTGTTGCGAATCTGGATAGCCATTTTGAAATCAATCACCTACCCCTCATGTTGAGCCCAGATAAAACCAAGCTTTATGGACATGTCGCCAAAATGAATCCGCTTGTTAGGGTGGCGAGCAGCAGCAACACATCAGTTATAGCAATCTTTAATGGACCGAATGCGTATGTAACCCCATCTTGGTATCCATCAAAACAAGAGAGTGGGAAAGTAGTTCCAACCTGGAACTATGCTGTGGTTCACGCGGCAGGCAGCATCAAGTTGATTGAGGATGCGCAGTGGTTGAGGAGTCATGTATCACAAATGACCAATCTTCATGAGCCTACCTATCAATCCACCTGGAAGTTAGATGATGCTCCGGAAGAATACGTGCAGATGATGCTCAAGGCCATCATTGGCATCGAGATTGAGGTCGGTAGTTTGGTGGGTAAATTTAAGCTAAGCCAGAACCGGCCGGCCGAAGACTATGACGCAGTAGTAGGGCAGCTAGAGAAGTCACCGCAAGAGGCTTTACAAGAGATGCTGAAGTACATGAGAGCGCCCAAGTAATTAGCAACTAAGGTGTGATGTATCCATACCTTTGCAAAATGGATTTGGCTTGGGGTCCCTGCATAAAGCGATACATATCCACTGATTCTTGGGGCGCACCTTTTATTAGCACCATGCGCTGCTTAATGGGCTCGTATAACTTAGCGTCGACCAAAAGGAGGCTAGTTTCTTTTGCGACCTCTGGAGATTTGGCCAAAGATAAGGCAGTAAAACCAATATCTGCCGCACCGCTCACCACATATGTTGTAGCTACGCCAATGTTGTCTCCATAGACAAGCTTGTCTTTAGCCAGATCCCATAGGCCTTCTGCCTTGAGATAATCAACCGCAGCTTTACCATAAGGAGCAAGCTCTGGCTTAGCAATTGCCACTTTGTTTGTTTGTGCAATTGCCCGAGCAATTTCTGTCTTGCTGTCAGCCAAACGAATCCCAGATGAGGTTTTGGCAATTAAGGCAAGCTTACCAATCGCATATGTAGCGCCCTCATCTACCGTCTTACCATTCTTAAATAGCTCCAACGGAAAATGCTCATCTGCCGCAATAAAAAGATTGAATGGAGCGCCGTTCATGATTTGCGCCGCGAAGTTACCGGATGAGCCATAGACCACTCTCATCTCTGCTTTACCGCTAGCCTTAAAGGCAACCATAATCTCGTTAAAAGCATCTTTCATATTGGCAGCAACGGCAACAGTTGAGGTCTGCGCAAAGGCAAGATTGGTAAATAAAATCAGTGATGCGAATAGGGAAGTCGGGCGAATAAACATGATTGAGTTAATTCTAGCGGATAGAAATAAAAAACCACCCCGAAGGGTGGCTATCGATACTTAGAAACCTGATCAACCAAGCAACTTTAAAGCGCTTAAGAAGGTTTTATAGACACCCCAAGCAAGTGGTATGCCTACAAATGCCCACGCCAAAATGACTGTCAAAGTAGAGGTATGCTCATGGCCAGCTTCCCCTTTAACAATCGATCCCATTGCCTTTTCATGGGCAAGACGCTTTTCTTCTGCTAATTCAGCATCAGTCATAAACCACTTATCTGCAACTGGGCGAATCATCAAATTAGCAATCAAGCCGATAACTAACATACCTACAAGGATGTACATCGTCTGGTTGTACACCTGACTCTTCGCAATTCCAAGACTTAGTTGATAGTCACGCATGTAGTTCACAATCACTGGACCCAGGATACCTGCTGTAGACCAAGCAGTTAACAATCGACCATGAATTGCGCCTACGTTTTGAGTACCAAACAAGTCAGCAAGATAAGCAGGGACAGTAGCAAAGGCTCCACCATACATACTTAAGATAATGCAGAAGGCACCAACGAAGAGAACCAAACTACCTGCAGCAGCACTAGAGGGAATGCTGAAATACAACACCCCACCTAATATGAAAAATATGCTGTAAGTTAATTTACGACCCAACTTATCTGACAAGCTGGCCCAGAAGAAACGGCCGACAATATTAAACAAGCTCAGCAGCGCAGTAAAGCCAGCGGCAATACCAGCAATCGCTACTAACTGACCCTTATCGAGCTCGCCAAATTTCAATGCATTACCAATTAAGCTACCAGCAAAAATTTCTTGGAGCATTGGAGATGCCATGCCAATCACACCAATGCCAGCAGAAACGTTCATAGTTAGCACAATCCAAACCAACCAAAATTGAGGAATACCCCAAATTTTCTTAACACTAACGCTGCGTGTAGTGATCATCGCCTTAGATGTATCAGCAACAGGAGGTGTCCAACCAGCAGGCTTCCAATCGCTCGCCGGCACGCGATAGCTCATTGCGCCAATCATCATGTAGATGAAATAGATCGCACCCATCACCACGAATGTTTGTGCCACACCGACACTAGTAGGCGTTGCAAAGTTCTTCATGAGCATTGCGGCCAATGGTGAGCCAATCATTGCGCCACCGCCAAAGCCCATAATGGCCATGCCAGTTGCCATTCCGCGACGGTCTGGGAACCACTTAATCAAGGTTGAAACTGGTGAGATGTAGCCCAGCCCCAAGCCGATACCTCCAATCACACCTGAGCCGAGAATCATCATCCAGAATTGATGGAGATAAATACCCCAGGCAGAAAAGAGCATGCCACCAGCCCAACAACAAGCCGCTACAACACCCGCTTTGCGTGGACCCGCGCGCTCTAACCAGCCGCCCCAAATAGCAGCAGAGATACCAAGGAACACGAAAAATAATGTATACATCCAACCTAAGGTCGAAATTTGCCAGTCACAAGTAGTTGTGAAAAGTTGCGCAAAGAAGCCAACATCGGCAGCACATTTAATTGCCTCAGTACCGCCTAGTGAAACACCCAATGCCTTAGATAGCGGTAACCAGAACACTGAGAAGCCATACGCCATACCAATACACAGGTGAATAGCTAACGCCGCCGGTGGCACAAGCCAGCGATTAAAGCCTGGTCCTGCAATCGTTCTTTCTTTATCTAATAGATGAAACATGTTGCCTCCTATTTATAGTTATATTTACTACACAGTAGCTACTTCTTTACGTTACAACCAACCTTCAATTTGTCGATTAAGGCCTACAGCCTTATATCCAGGCGTATCTCCCGAATAGCTTCTTATCTTCCTGATTAATTTGGAGGCCTCTGATTGAGCAACCATCTCCCTATGCATGGCGATGAAAAATAACTCATCTTTAAGCGGTATAAACCCCAAACCATTTTCAATAGCAATATTTTTCACGCCCAAACCTACATCAGCCTTGTCGGCCAAAATAGCATTCGCAACCGCTAAATGAGTGAACTCTTCATGCAGATAGCCATTCACTTCAGAAGGATCAATACCCTCCTCTATCAGCAGACCATCAAGTAGTAGTCTTGTGCCAGAGCCGATCTGACGATTAATAAAGCGAATTTTTGGATTCACCAAATCATAGAGAGCAGAGATGCGGAGGGGGTTTCCTTTTTTCACCAGCAAGCCTTGTGTGCGCTTCATGACAGGATATATTTGAATATCATTTTTTGACAAGCGATGATGAATAGCCTTTGAGCTTCGCTCATCTGATACATGGTATCCGGCAATATGAGCTTCGTTACTCAGAAGCTTTTCAAGGGACTCTCCCGAACCAGCAATCTTCAAATCGAAGCCTTTAATCTCTGCGGCGGCCCTTTGAATGATGGAATCACTGCTAGAGAGAAACTTCCATTTTCTACTATCAGTCTTTTGAATCTTTTTAATTTCTTTAAGTAAGGTATCTTGATATGCGCTTCCATGCTCAACATACCCCGCTTGCATCTCATCAATAAACTCAATTAAAAACTCGCCGAGTTTTGTTAACTTTGAGCCATGTCCTTTAGTCCTCGTAATGAGTGGCATGCCAAGCGCAGCTTCCACATCATTCATCTTGCCCCAGGCGCTTCGATAAGAGGTGCTGGATTTTTTACTTGCTGAAATTAACGAGTTACCGCGACCGATATCCCTTAACAGCTGAGACAGCCAAACCAAATCAATAGGGACCCCGCCTTTGGCTTGATTATTTAATACTAAGGTTGGTCTAACTTCAATTTGCATATGTAATTGATTGCATATTCAAGTGGTAATAATTATGCGATGATATTACCTTAATAAATTACTCAGTGCACGCCTATGAAAAAATCAATCCGCAACCTACTTCTAGCGACCCTAACGGCCATTGCCCTCAACGGCTCACAGGCTTTCGCCCAAGAAAAAAGTATTGTGGTCTCATCCACTACCTCCACAGAGCAATCTGGCCTCTTCAATTACATGCTCCCCATCTTTAAGATGAAGACTGGTATTGAAGTTAAGGTTGTAGCTGTTGGAACTGGGCAGGCACTAGATATTGGCCACCGTGGTGATGCAGACGTGGTGTTTGTTCATGACAAACCTGCTGAAGAGAAGTTTGTTGAAGAAGGCTTTTCAACTAAACGCTACGAAGTGATGTACAACGATTTCGTACTCATTGGACCTAAATCAGATCCAGCAAAAATTGCTGGTGGTAAGGATATTCAAGTTGCACTCCAAAAAATTGCTACTGCACAAGCTCCTTTTGTATCACGTGCAGATAAAAGCGGTACAAATGCTGCAGAGCTTCGCTACTGGAAAGGTGCAGGCATCACCCCCTCTTCCAATCAGTCTTGGTACAAAGAAACAGGCTCTGGTATGGGGCCTGCTCTGAATACTGCTTCTGCAATGAATGGCTATATTTTGGCCGATCGCGCTACTTGGCTCAGCTTTAAGAATCGTGGTGACCTCGTGATCCTTGTGCAGGGCGATCCAAAGCTATTCAATCAATATGGTGTGATGTTGGTTAATCCAGCTAAGTTCCCTCATGTGAAAAAAGCACAGGGTCAAGAATTTATTGATTGGCTCATTTCGAAAAATGGTCAAGATGTTATTGCTAGCTACAAGATTGATGGCGAGCAGCTTTTCTTTCCGAACGCTAAAAAATAATCTAGCCGCATCAAACAAAAAGCCCGCATTTGCGGGCTTTTTTACAACCGTCCTACTGACCAGTTATAGGCTACTTAGTATTGATTATTTCTTTGGTGTTACGAAGCCAATTGCTGTGTCGTCAACAAACTCAACCATGACGTCATCACCAGCTTTGAATTTCTCAAGGCCCAAAACAGCTGGATCTACTTTAACTTTTTGCTTCTCGCCACTTGGTAATGTGAAGCTTACGATACGTGTCTTTTGATCAATGGTTGAGATCTTTACAGTTGCATAAACAGTTTCTGTTGTCTCCTCAAAAGGCTTAGTAGCACCTTTGCCGGCGATCACTACAGAACGCACACCTGAGACGCCTGGTTTTTGACCTTTACCAACAGCAGTCAAGCCAACCGCAACCGCTTGAGCATGCTCAACCAAGAATACGTCGCCCTTTTTAACTTTATCTAAATCATTTACTGACTTAGCGACGTTCATCTGCGCCAAATTACCGTTAGCATCTTTCAATACAACAATGCGCTTCTTTGCATCTACTGAATCAACAGTTGCACTCGAAACGACAACGTCCGCAGCTAAAGGCAACATCTTTGCAGGAAGTTGTGCAAAAACAGAGCTTGCAAAGGTAATGCCAACTGCAGCAAATAAACCAGCTAATAAAGATTTCTTCAAGATAACTCCTAATTGAGTAAAAGGTTACGAATGGGCTCAATCCAGAGCCACAATTCATTGTAACCATGGAATGAGGCGCTTTTTGTACAGCTTCGAACTGTGCTCATATTTACCTTTATTTGGTAAATTGGATGGAAACAGCACTTGGAGGCACTGGGCATCTTGGAAATACTAATAAAACCGTGGAAAGAGGCTGAAGTAGACGCCTTTTGGGTGCGCCAAGAGGTCTTTATCCTAGAGCAAAGAGTCCCAGCCGAGCTTGAATTGGATGAATTCGACCCTTCTGCCGCTCATGCCCTAGCCTATCTGGAGTCACATTGTATTGGCACTGGAAGACTGGTGGATCTGGGTGGCGGGCGATCCCAAATTGGACGTATGGCTGTCTTGACGCAATTTAGAAATCAGGGAATTGGAAGGAAGATCCTGGAAAAGCTGATTGACCTCGCTAAATCTCAAAGGGCAGAGTCTATCGTTTTGCACTCCCAAGTAGCCGCCATTCCTTTCTATCAAAAACTAGGCTTTCAGGTACAGGGGCCCACCTATGATGAGGCTGGTATTGCTCATCGTAATATGATTCTCGTATTGTCAAAATAAATTTAATAACCGATGACCTCTAACACCAATCTAAATACCAGCGCCTTTATCTATACCCATCGAGTCTGTTACTCAGATACAGATGCAGCAGGTTTTGTCTATCACGGACGTTATCTAGAGATTTTTGAACGCAGCCGTGCAGAGTGGCTTGCTCAAAAAGGCTTAAGCCCTACCAAACTCGAGAATGAATTTAATATGGTGATGCCGTTGCGCGAACTCACAATGAACTTCTATAAACCAGGGCGTCTAGATGACTTGCTTTACATAGACCAAGTGATTGAACATCGCGGCCGCACCCAGGTGAGCGTTAAACAGACTGCGCAAAGAAAGCTTCATGACAGCGAAGAATTCCAAATTATTGCGAGCGCCTTGCTGCATATCGTTTGCGTTGATACCAACACACTCAAACCTAAGGCATGGCCTGATTGTGTATTCCAAGATGAGTGATGTATGTAATGGAGCAAAAAATGTCTGACGGAAAATTACTGACCTTTATTCAAGAACTCAGTTTGCTACTCGAGAAAAAGCCAAGTGAAGAGATCGTTTTTACTGAAGGCAAGAAAATATTAGAGAAGCTGATTGCAGTGGATGATTGGTTGCCAGAAGAGTTCACTAAACCGCACCCGCAGTACTACCAGCAATATCTTCTCTATGCAGACCCATTGGATCGATTCTCTGTAGTGAGTTTTGTGTGGGGCCCCGGACAAAAAACGCCTTTGCATAATCACACCGTTTGGGGAATGATTGGTCAGTTGCGCGGTCAAGAAACCGGCACACCCTACTATCGCCAAGCAGATTCCAGCTTCAAAGCAGGCAATGCATGTGTCAGCCTGCCCGGGCACGTTGATACCGTATCACCAGATACTCACGACATTCATGTGGTCGAGAATAGTTTGCACGACAAAACTTCAATCAGCATTCACGTGTATGGTGGCAATATCGGCCGCATTCATCGCTCGGTATTTAACCCTGAAACCGGTGCAGAAAAGTCATTCGTCTCCGGTTATGCCAATACTGTCGTGCCAAATCTCTGGAATCCAGCGTAATTCTCTAATTACCGAGCTTTTGAGGTTGATGACTTAAAATAGAGATTCTTACTGCAAACGCTCCAGCGTGGCAGCTCACCCCATTGACCGGGATAGTCGTTTAATTGAATACGGGTCAATACTTTATTGGCCCCTATGTTATTTACAGATCTTGGTTTATCAGAACCCATTCTTCGCGCTATTGCTGAAGAAGGCTACACCAGCCCTACCCCAATTCAAGCAAAATCGATTCCTGCCGTCCTAAAAGGTGGCGATCTTTTGGCTGCCGCTCAAACCGGCACAGGAAAAACAGCTGGCTTTACGCTTCCAATTCTGCAACGTTTAAGCAGCACCCCTAAATCTAGCGGCAAAAGATTATTACGAGTTCTCATTTTGACTCCCACTCGCGAGTTAGCCGCCCAAGTCCAAGAGTCTGTTGTGACTTATGGAAAATATACCGGCTTGAAATCCACTGTGATTTTTGGCGGAGTTGGCGCTAATCCGCAAATCAAAGCCATTGCTGGCGGTCTCGATATATTGGTAGCTACGCCAGGTCGACTGCTTGATCTCATGTCACAAAATTGCGTATCACTCAACGATATTGAGATTCTCGTATTAGATGAAGCCGATCGTATGTTAGACATGGGCTTCTTACGAGACATTAAAAAGATCTTGGCTGCCTTACCTAAAAAGCGCCAGAATCTTTTGTTCTCAGCAACATTCTCTACCGAAATTAAGCAATTAGCAGATGGCTTACTCAATTCGCCCGAGTTGATTGAGGTAGCTCGTAGCAATAGCGCCAATGAAGCAATTGCCCAATTGATTCATCCAGTAGATAGAACCAACAAGCATCCCCTGCTAGCCCATCTCATTAAGACTAACGACTGGAAGCAAGTACTAGTTTTTACCCGCACTAAGCATGGCGCGAATAAGTTGGTTACTCAGCTGGAAAAGGATGGCATCACCAGTATGGCCATTCATGGCAATAAAAGCCAATCTGCTCGTACTAAAGCCTTAGCTGATTTCAAGGCAGGTAAGTTAACCGCATTGGTTGCCACCGATATTGCTGCACGCGGTATTGATATTGACCAACTCCCTCACGTAGTGAACTATGACCTTCCAAACGTTTCTGAAGATTATGTCCATCGTATTGGGCGTACTGGTCGCGCAGGTTCAAATGGCGTAGCAGTTTCCCTGGTGTGCGTTGATGAGCATCAAATGCTCAGAGATATTGAAAAACTGATTAAGCAAAAGTTGCCTCAAGAAGTGATTGCTGGATTTGAACCAGATCCAAATGCCGTGGCGCAACCGATTCAGCTGCGTAGTCAGCAACACCAGCAATCTCGCAAGCCAAGACCTGCCGGAACAGTTGGAGCTCCAGCGAAGAAGACTCCTGCCAAGCGTAGTAGCCCACCTAAAAGAAGCTTTAACCGCTAAACCAAGCTGCAATTAGGATTTTGAGACCCTCCAGAGTTGATCTGTCTGGGCTACGGAGCGTCTTTAATTTATTTTTTTAAATTAAAGACGCTTGAGAAATCCAGTTGGCCATTACCGGCTTTGCTGTGAATCTCATAGAGCTGTTGCGCTAATTTCCCAAGGGGAATACTAGCATCCAGATCTTCCGCATTCTCAACTGCCAGCCCCATGTCTTTGAGCATGAGATCTACACCAAAACCACCAGCATAACCTCTTGAGGATGGGACATTTTCCATGACGCCTGGACATGGGTTATAAAGCTCCAAAGCCCAGTTTCGCCCTGAACTCTTAGACATGATGTCAGATAGAACTTTGGGGTCTAGGCCATTTGCGATGCCTAATCGCAGCGCCTCACTTGTTCCCAGCATCTGAATGCCCAACATCATGTTGTTACAAACTTTAACGGTCTGCCCCGCCCCATTGCCGCCAGCATGAAAGATATTCTTGCCCATCTTTTCTAATATAGGACGTGCGCACTCCACTGCACTCGTTTCGCCACCGACCATAAACGTTAAAGTACCCGCTTGCGCACCTGCAGTTCCGCCCGAGACTGGCGCATCAATCATGGCAAAGCCTTTTGCTTTGGCGGCAGCGGCAGCTATTTGAGCTACCTTTGGCGAAATCGTTGAGCAATCAATGAGCAATGTTTTAGGATTCGCGCTTGCCAACAAACCGGCATCACCAAGATATAAGCCCTCCACATGACGAGAGGCGGGCAGCATGCTGATCAAAACATCGACATCTTTTGCAGTGTCGTTTGCATTTGCTGCAACGCTACCTCCTGCAGCTGCAAAAACATCAAGCTGATTCTTTACCAAATCGAAACCTGTAACTTGGTGTCCTGCTTTTAATAAGTTCAGGGCCATTGGTAAGCCCATATTGCCAAGTCCAATAAAACCGATTTTCATATCACTCTCAATTTCTTAATATTGTTTATTGTTTTCTAGAGGCTAGGTATTTCACCCCCTCAGGCCCATATGACTCGGAATGCACCTCTTTAAATCCCAACTCAAACACATCACCAGCCTGGTAGGTCCTACTCTTTCCATGAATAGTGATGTCGATACTGCCTTGAATCACTAGCGCCCTTACTTCAAATAGATGCTCGTGATTACTAAGCTGACTATTGGGGGCTTGCTCAACCTCTAACGGCTCAGGAAATCCTTCCTGCTCAAGTAACCGTTGAAATTGCTCTGTATTCATGACCTAACTATAGCGTGGATATACTCTCTTAGCATTAGGTAATCTATATGAGGAGTCATGATGGTGAAGGTCATTGGGCTGATGGAGTTAATGGATCATAGCGCTTTTGAGCAATACCGTTCTCAAGTTGGGCAAACGGTTGAGCTCTAAAAGGGCTCTATCAAGAACCGTGGCTCAGTTGTAGAATTATTCTGGAATGAATTAGGAATTGCGTCCTTCAGATCTTTTGTGGAGCTCGAGTTTCCCAACGCGCAAGACGTTCATGCTTGGGCCAATAGCCCCGAATATCAAATGCTCGTTCCTATTCGTAGCAAAGCAATGAAACTAACTTTGTTTAGCATTGCTATTTAAGCAAAGTACTGTAAGTGCAAGTCACTAATAAAAAAGCCTAGCTCGCAAAAGCTAGGCTTATCAATCAGTCCGGAGTGAGAATTACTTCTTAGCTTCCATTGCCTCTTTAGCGGCAGTGATTTCTTTGCGGCGCTCTTTGCAGGCACCGGCGATTTCTTGCAAGGCCTTGCGTGCGCGAGCAGCAGATGCCTTAATACCTTTTTCAATGAATTTTTCGTTTTCAGCTTTGTATGTTTCAAAAGCAGCCAACAATGTATCGTGTTGTGACATCTCGTCTCCTATTAACAAATGAATATTTATACCGACAGCCGGATCAGTATATCCCTATAAAAACCATAGAAAATCGCCCCCTAAATCAGGGATAACTCTTATATTGGCGGCTTCAGCCAAAATAGACCTACAAATACTATAAATAAACTAGAGACAAAAAATGATTAGAAATTTCCTTCTATTGCTTATTGGCAGCCTAATTGGACTCTCAGCAAATGCCCAAACCAGCTCTTGGCCAAGCCCCAACAAGCCAATTACTTTTATTAACCCCTTCCCACCAGGCGGGGCTGTGGATGCCTTTGGACGCCCTTTAGCAAAGCAGCTTTCAACACAGCTAAATGACGCGATCGTGGTTGATAACCGGGGCGGTGCAGGTGGAACCTTGGGTGCCGCAGTTGCAGCAAAAATGGCACCGGATGGCTATACCTGGCTTCTTGGTGCAGTGCATCACTCCATTGCCCCAAGCATGTATACAAACCTCTCATATGACATTACCAAGGATTTTGAGCCAGTCGCAATGATTGCTAGCGTTCCTCATGTCATTGTTGTGAACCCAAATAAGTTTCCAAAAAATGATTTGAAATCTATCATGGAAGAGATTCGTAAGCATCCAGGAAAATATAACTACGCCTCTACAGGCAATGGGACTTCGCAGCATTTAACAGGTGAGCTATTTAAGTTACAGAACAAATTATTTATCACCCACATTCCTTATCGTGGAACTGGGCCAGCCCTTCAAGACCTTGTCGCCGGTCAAGTGGACATGATGTTTGATACCTTGGCAGGTGCAGCACCATTCATTAAGAATGGGCAGCTTATTGCGGTTGCGGTTGCAACCTCCAAAAGAGTGGATGCGTTTCCAAATGTGCCAACCGCTCAAGAACTAGGGATCTCTAATTTCATTGTATCAAGTTGGTATGCTCTGTGGGCAATCAAGGGAACACCCAAAGACATCGTTGACAAGATGAGCGCAGAAACACAAATAGCACTTGCCTCTCCTGATATTAAGGAACGCTGGGCATCTATGGGCGCAAGCGTACCAAAAATGACGCGTCCTGAACTGGCTGCCTATATCAATCAAGAAGTTGTACGCTGGGGTGAGGTAGTCAAAAAATCTGGCGCCAAGTTAGACTAAAAGATAATCATTCAATTAAAAATACAAAAGACAGTATGGCAATTCAAACTAAAAATCACTCATTCGTTCGCAATAAACTCCTCAACAAAGAAGAAATTGCATTCTTAGATGTGCGCGAAGAAGATCCTCATGCGCAAGAGCATCCCCTCTTTGCCGCAAACCTGCCTCTTTCCAGAGTAGAGATTGATGCTTACGCAAAGCTACCAAAGAAAAATGTACCTATCGTCACCCTTGATGATGGCGAAGGTTTTTCTCAATTAGCTGCGCAACGCTTAATCAATCTTGGGTACACCGATGTATCGGTTTTTGAGGGAGGTGTTCAAGGCTGGAAAGCAGCTGGCGGTGAAGTATTTAAAGATGTGAATGTTCCCAGTAAATCATTTGGTGAGTTTGTAGAATCCAAGGTCCATACCCCCTCTTTATCAGCGCAAGAAGTAAAACAATTAATCGATGACAAAGAAGATGTCGTTGTTGTTGATGTACGCCGCTTTGATGAATACAACACGATGAGCATTCCCACCGGTATTAGCGTTCCAGGTGCAGAGCTGGTTCTGCGCCTTCCAGAGTTAGCACCCAACCCAAAGACGAAGGTCATTGTGAACTGCGCCGGCAGAACTCGCAGCATTATTGGCACTCAGTCGCTGATTAATGCCGGCATTCCAAACAAAGTTAATGCGCTACGTAATGGCACGATTGGCTGGACGCTTGCCGGCCAAGAATTGGATAAAGGGCAAATCAGAAAGTTTCAGGAAGTGAGTGACGACACAAGAAACGAGGCGGCAATTCGCGCTCGCAGCGTTGCTGATCGTGCAGGGGTTAAGCGCGCTAGCCTCAGCGATGTACAGACATGGAAAGTGCAATCTGATCGAACAACTTATTTCTTTGATACGCGCACTCCGGAAGAATATGAAGCAGGTCATCTTCCTGACTTTAGATCGGCACCAGGCGGACAGCTTGTACAAGAAACCGAGATGGTTGCTCCGGTTCGTGGCGCACGGGTAGTGTTGGTAGACCCTAGTGGTGGTGCAGTGCGTGCCAATATGCCCGCCTCATGGTTGGCCCAAATGGCTTGGGATGTTTATGTCCTTGATGGAGTCAATGCCTCCGATCTCACAGAAAAAGGTATTTGGAAGATACCCCTACCCACTCTTCCAACAATTGAAAGTGTGGATGCCGCGACCGTTTCCAACTGGCTCAAGAGTGATAGCAATACCATTGCCATCGATTTCAGCACCCATGCTAACTACGTTAAAGGACACATCCCTGGAAGTTGGTATGCCCTTCGATCCCAACTAGCAGAAGCAATGAAAAAAATTCCTCAGGTAGATCGCTATATTATTACCAGCGCACCAGCTGAATTAAGTCTTTTTGCTGCCCAGGAAGTGCAAGTCTTGACTAAAGCTGAGGTACTCGTTTTGGCAGGCGGTAATGCCGCCTGGGTAAGGGCAGGATTAGATCTAGAAAAAGGTCCGAGTCATTTAGCCTCACCTCCCCTGGATCGCTATAAGCGCCCTTATGAAGGCACTAGTGTAGATCCTGCAGCAATGCAGGCCTATCTTGATTGGGAGTTTGGTTTAGTGGAACAACTGGGCAAGGACGGAACTCATCACTTCTGGGTTCTCTAGGTCCTTGCTGTTGTTCTGAAAGCTTACTGAGTTAATCGGTTAAGCAATCTTGTTGCGGATGATGCCAATGCCAGTGATGTTTGTTTCCATAACATCACCTGGCTTCATAAACTCCTGAGGAGTTCTGCCTGCGCCTACCCCAGAAGGAGTGCCAGTTGCAATAATGTCGCCTGGCAATAATGTTAAGCCACGCGATAGCTCAGCAATAATTGCCGGGATCTTGAAATACATTTGCTTGTAACTAGCGTTTTGCTTTTCAACGCCATTCACACGGCAAATAATGCGAGTGTCATCTAAATTGACACCACCTGCAGTAACAACCCATGGACCCATTGGACCATGACCATCCAAGCTCTTGCCTTTAAACCATTGGCCGGACTGACGCTTTTGCTGAATATCACGCGCCGTAGTATCGTTGAAGGCAGAATAGCCAAAGACATAGTCCATTGCATTCTCTTCAGAAATATTCTTACCCTTTTTACCAATCACCACTGCTAGCTCAGCCTCCCAGTCAATCATGGTGGAGATGCCAGCATCATAAGGAATGTTATCAAACGGGCCATTCATGGTTTGCGTGCCTTTAGTAAAGAGCACAGGAACCTTTGGATACTCCTTCACAGCAGTATCGGCACGATGCTTGAGGCCCTCTTCAAAATGGTCTAGGTAATTCCAGCCCACACAATAAATATTGCTTTGTGGCTTAGGAATAGGTGATAGCAAGATCACATTATTCACATTCGCCAAATTACTTCCGCGACCTTTAAATAATGTAGCCAACTCCAGCAAGCCTTTGTTGCCAGAGGCAGCCAATGAAATCATTGAAGTAGGATCAAATGAGAGCTGTACTTTTTGACGAGCCGCTTCTGCAGGGATATCAACCACCATACCGTCATTGGTAACCAAACCTAATCTTGAGGTGGCACCCATTTTAGGCAGATAGTTTGCAATTCTAAGGCCTGCTTTACCAGTCAATGGCTCCACCACAATCGGCGGCTGACCATCAGTCGCAGCAATTGCATTAGAAATAAACATACCGCTAATAGCAGCAGATGCACCCAATTTAAGCGCATCTCTCCGATTTGTATCCACAGCATCTCCTTCAATATTTTGTTTTAAATGTCTTATTAAGACTTATTTGTTGTTTATTAAACAATCTGCCGTAAATATTAATACCAAACCTGTTTCTTAGGCGAAATATTGGAAATATCGCTATCCTCTAGGGGTGCAATCCTTGAGAATCCCTCCCCAAATTCGCCTAGCCTTCTACCTTGCGATCCTTCTCGGGCTCAGTGCCTGCGGTCGAGAGACATACACCACCTGGAGTTGTAGCTCCCCTTCCGAGTCTAAAATTTCCATGGTACTCCGAAAGGCCCAAATGGAATTTAAGGGGGCGGTACTGGATTATTGCGGTAGTTTGGGTACCCAAAGCTACTTTGATGAAAAATGCTCAGGTCAAACCAGTCAATCGAAGACCGTATTTTCTCCCTCCTCAGGATTGCTTTTGACCAATGGTCAAGAATTCCAGTGCACTGCCTTATAAAAAGAATCGGAATGCATTACTGATGAATCGACTCAGCCCCAAGAAATTACTCCTCACCAAATGGACGGCAGTTCAACCGATTGCTAAACAAAAGCATTTCTTGGTGAGCAAAGTAATCCTGCCAGAACCACCAAACGAAAAAATTGAGTTCGTCGAAATTGAGGCGGTCTACTCGAAGCAAACTACGCAAATTGCATGGCGTGATCTCACCAATAGCGAGCTATGGCTACAAGGCTGGAAATAAAAAACCGCCCCAGTTCTGAGGCGGTTTTGTTTTTGTTTGGTTTAATCAGGGCTATTCATCAGCCTTCTTCTTGCCACCAGATTTTTTAACCAGATCATCAATATTCTTTTCGGCAGTCTCGGCCACTTGGTTCACAATGCGGCGCCCTTCTTTAAACATATTCTGACCGGTCGTTGACATTTCATGAACTACCTTAGATAGCTTGTCAGCATGCGCTGGGATTTTATTTTCAGCGTCCTCAAGCCAAGTTACCAAAGAGCTACGAACCTTTTCAAGATGCTTCTCAGTTTCATCAGCAGCACCTTCGCCGAGATCTTTTAAAACTGCTTTTACCTTCTTTTGATATGCTGCTGCACGTTTCGCAGCTTCTTTTGCAGCTTCTTCCTGCAAGTCTTTTAATTTAGCTAAATCGTTCTTAGCAGCTGATTTGGCGCTATCGAGGGCATTTTTCATGCCCCACTCAATCTCAGCCATATGATGCTCACTTAATTTTTTTGCTGCCTCAAGCAAAGTATGTGAGTAATCAAATAATTCTTTTGCTTTTTCGCGCTGCCATTTTTGAAGTTCTTTTGCATCCATTTTTACACTCCTATAAACAAGGGTTAATAAAGCTTTAGCATTTAACTCTATACCGAAATAGACGAACTGCCAATTCCCCGAATTTACCGCATTAAAATGACAAAATGAGTGAAAAAATATCCATTTATGAGTCTATAGGCGGTATAGACCAAATTGACGCATTAGTAGATCGTTTTTACGATTTAATGGCCCTAGAACCCCATTTTGAGGATCTACGGTCCATGCACCCCCAGGATCTTTCAGGATCTAGAGAAAAGTTGAAATTTTTCCTCACCGGCTGGATGGGCGGTCCTGATATCTACTCACCCAAATATGGTCATCCCATGCTAAGGGCTCGACATCTGCCATTCAAGATTGGTTTAAAAGAGCGAGATCAATGGTTAGCCTGCATGTATAAGGCTATGGAAGAGTGCGGAATAACCGGTGATACCGCGAAACAACTTGAAGAGTCTTTTCTGAACACTGCGGATTGGATGAGGAATCAACCCAACTAATGATGTGGTCATTAAACTGGGATGGATGTTTATCGTTATTCGCTAAACTCTGATCAATAGTTACATTAGTAAAGTAGAAAATGATCGAAAGCACAATGCAGCTCCTGAGTGATCCCAATGCTTGGATTGCCTTTCTAACGCTCTCTGCCCTTGAGATTATTCTCGGCATTGATAACATCATTTTTATTAGCGTTATTGCCAACAGACTCCCTTCTGAAATTCGGGAGAAGGTTCGCCGCCTCGGTCTTTTGTTTGCGCTTGTCACTCGCATTCTTTTATTGCTAAGTCTATCGTGGGTAATGGGTCTCACAACCCCCCTCTTCAGCATCTCCGACCACCTGATTAGCGGCAGAGATTTAATCTTATTGCTTGGTGGCTTCTTCCTAATCTGGAAGGCCTCCAAAGAAATTTATATTGAAGTAGAGGTGGGTGAGCATGGCGATGAACAAACTGACGCTCAGGGGAAAGACCGCGCCAAGTCAATGCTCTCTTTATTTATTGGCTCCGTGCTACAGATTGGCTTACTAGATATTATTTTTTCCCTAGATAGCGTGATAACAGCAGTGGGTATGGTGGATCAAATTAGCGTGATGATCGCAGCAGTCCTTGCTTCTGTCCTAATCATGCTCATTGCCGCTAAGCCCATTGGGGATTTTGTTCAGCGCCATCCTTCTATCAAAGTATTGGCATTATCGTTTCTGACCGTTGTAGGCGTGGTACTGATCGCAGAAGGAATGGGCGTTCACATTCCTAAAGGTTATGTTTATGTTGCCATGGCATTTGCTTTATCGGTTGAGCTTTTAAATATCCGCTCGCGTGAAAAGAAGAAAAAACTGAAGTAAGCCCTGGTGTGATGAGAAATTTATAGGGATTGCGCACAAGCATAGCCGCTTGCCCAAGCCCACTGAAAATTATGCCCACCCAAATGACCAGTGACATCAACGCACTCACCTATAAAGAATAGCCCCGGATGTTTACGCGACATCATTGTTTGTCCGTCGAGCTCTTTGGTATCTACACCACCCAACATCACCTCAGCTTTTTTCCAACCTAAGGTACCCGCTGGCTTTACAGACCAGTTCGTTAGCAGCTCCTTAAGAGCTTGACGATCTTTTTTAGAGACTTCGGCCCACTTGCGGCCCATTAGATTGCACTGCTCTGCAAATGCTTTAGCTAAGCGCTGAGGAAGCACAGAAGCCAAAATCGTTTCAGTAAGCTTTAAGCGATTCTCTTCGTTATTAAAGAGTTCATCACAATTAAATCCTCCAGGACGCTCAATTGCACCAAGCCAATCGATGTGAATAGATTCGCCTTCTTCCCAATAACTGCTAGCCTGAAGAACGGCAGGTCCTGATAATCCTTTGTGAGTCAGAAGCAAATCCTCATTGAATCTACAGGCGCCATATCGATGGCCCTTTGAACCGGAGGCAATTCTGACTGGTACAGCTAGACCGGCCAACTCACTGAGATCACCGAAGTTATCTGCAGTAAATGAGAGTGGCACTAAAGCAGGCCTAGGATCAACCACATTTAATCCAAACTGCTTTGCAACATCCAAGGAATAAGCAGTGGCTCCAATGGCGGGCACTGGTAAACCACCCGTTGCCATGACTACTGACTTGGTTTTTTCGGTGCCAGCATTCGTTTGGATGAGCCATCGATCATCCTCTTGCTCAATTGATTGCACGGAGACTGGATGACGTATGGTCACATTTCCTTTGGCGCACTCTGCAAACAACAGCTCAATGATTTGTTTGGCAGAATCATCGCAAAATAATTGGCCTTGGTGTTTCTCATGATAATTAATGCCATGAGATGTCACCAGCTTGATAAATTCTGTTGAGGGGTATCTAGCGAGTGCACTTTTTACAAAATGCTGATTGAGAGATAAGAAGTTAGCTGGGCTACTATGGAGATTGGTGAAGTTGCAACGTCCACCACCGCTAATACGAATCTTTTCGCCCAAAACCTCTGCGTGATCCAGCACAAGTACTTTTTTTCCTAACTGACCAGCAATTCCTGCGCAAAATAGGCCAGCTGCCCCGCCACCGATAATGATGGCATCCCAAGTTTTACTCATCGATTACTCAAAACGATCAATGATGTCAGATGAGATGTTAAGTTTTCTCATATGGAGCTTGGTATAGGCTTGGCGGAAGTTCTTGGTCATGGAAATCATGACTGATGCAGTCCATGCAAAGGAAAACATTCCAGAAAAAGCGATGATCACTGCCAGCATCTTCCAGCCATCGGGAAGAATGTCCTCCATAAATCCCATTGCCGTATAGGTACTGCCGCTAAATAAAATACTTTGCCCCAGAGCGGGTAGTAACTTGAATGCGTACAAAGCAATACCCCAAATCAGTATTTCAGCGATATGGGTTAAGAACAAACAGAAGACGCTCACGTAAAAACAGAGAGCCACAGCAGAGTATTTTTTCTCTGCCAAATACAGAAAAGTTTTCACTTCATAGCGCTTGGCAATCTGCAGTAACGCTACCCCATGAAAAACCATGATCAACAGGAGCATGGAGGCACCCAAAAGATAGCCTGGAAGATCTAGTGATGTAGCGATGCTAGTTTGCGAAGGATTCATAGGAGTGATTTTACAGGCGAGCGCTTGTTAACCCAATTGATACCAATCCCGAATCACCTGCCAAGCCTCCTGGGCAGTCTCTGAAAAGTGAATAGTTTGCATATCCTCCTCATCAATGACGCCAAATTCCACCATCTGCTTAAAACGAATCATCTCATTCCAGTAGTCCTTGCCCACCAATATTACTGGAATAGGAACAACTTTTTTAGTCTGGATCAGTGTCAACACCTCGAATAACTCATCAATGGAACCGAACCCCCCGGGAAAAGCTACGATTGCTCTAGCGCGCAACATAAAGTGCATCTTGCGTAGCGCGAAGTAATGAAAGCGAAAACTTAAGCCCGGGCTGACATATAGATTGGGTTGCTGCTCTCGAGGTAGACTGATATTAAAGCCGATAGTTTTATCGCCCGCCTCAAATGCACCTCGATTAGCGGCCTCCATAATTCCAGGGCCACCACCTGTGCAAATATGGAGTTTATTAAAGTTATTCTCTTGAGTAGCGTTGTAATGAGCCACTAATGACCCAAACTCTCGGGCTGACTCGTAGTACTTACTGTGCAAAAGTGCTTTGTTCGCTTCTGTAATCTCCTCTGGAGTCTTTGCTTTTTCCTTTTGAGCCAGCGCTTCAGCATGACTGATGAATCGAGTCGAACCAAAGACGGTAATCGTATGCTCGATACCGTGCTCTTTAAGCAGCACATCGGGCTTGAGTAACTCCAACTCAAAGCGAATACCCATAGTCTCTCTGCGAGCTAAAAAGGCTTCGTCACCAAAAGCAAACTTATAAGAATCCTCGGAATCTTCTTCTGCTATTTGGCTCTTGTGAAGATTTAAAAACTCAGTAATAGTCTGTGAGTTGTTAATAGGGAGCTTCGGACTCATATTGCAACCTTTGAGGGCATGTATAGATCAATCTTAACCCGCGTATTAACTTAGTGTTAATACCTAGTTCTCTCGAAGAATATGGCTTCTAGGGATTGTTGGGATTTACCTGGTACTAAAGGCGAGTTAATATTGCCAGAATTTCAACTAAATCGAAGGAAAAGCAATGAGCAACCGTTCAATCATCATCATGGTACTAGTCTTAATTGGTGCCACAGCCTACTTACTTCTCAAAGGCGACGGCAACGTTGATATGGGCGGCGAAAAGCATGGTGCAGAAGCGGCTCATATGGAAGAGGCTAAGAAAGATGCTCCTGCCGCTGCTCCAACAGCACCTGCCGCTGCTCCAGCGGCTGACGCTAAGAAGTAATTCCTTCTTTTACTGATAAAACCGCGGCCCGCCGCGGTTTTTTTATCTCCATCTTTTAATGAAGCTGATATTTTCCTCACTCCTATCTCTGACGCTTTTGTGCATATCGCATCTTGCTATTAGTCAATCATCCAAGCCCATGAAAACCATTGATCAGCCCACCTTATCTTCTTTCGCCCCAACTGGTGTTTTGCGTGTTGGCATTAATTTGGGAAATCCGGTTCTTGCTAATGAAGATCCAAATTCAAAAAACTTGTACGGAGTGACGATTGATATTGCCAATGAGATTGGAAAACGCATTTCATTGCCCGTGCAATTAATCCCCTTTAAGTCGGCAGGTGCAACAGTAGATGCAGTGAAGACTGGAGAAATTGACTTAGTCTTTGTGGCGATTGATCCAGTCCGGGGCGCAGACATCAGCTATACCCCAGCCTATATACAAATTGAAGGTGCCTATATGGTGAAAGCCTCTTCTCCATTAAAGACTAACGATGAAGTAGATGCTGCCGGCAATGAAATTGTCGTAGGCAAAGGCAGCGCCTATGATCTTTACCTTACACGTGAGATTAAGAATGCCGCCCTATTACGAGCTGCTAGCTCACAGGCAGTGATTGATGACTTCATGTCGGGAACAGGCAATGTTGCAGCAGGCGTCAAACAGCAGTTAGAAAGTGATGCTAAGCGCTATGCGGGACTGCGCATGCTACCTGGTCGCTTCATGGTGATTAATCAAGCGATTGGCATTCCGAAGGCTAGGCCTAGATATGAAAGTACAAACACCTATTTAAGCAATGTCATCGCAGAACTCAAGCAGTCTGGGTTTGTGGCAGACGCTATGAAACGTCACAATATCCAAGGCGCAAAAGTAGCTGAATAATAAAGCTATTGGGTTAGTGCAGATTAGTGTGTATGCATGCAATTTAGTACGATACTGTACTCATGAATGTTCCTGCTCAACTGAATACCCTTCCTCTTGTGGTACACCTAAAACGAGAGCCTGCAGAGCATAAAGGCAATGCAGGCAAAGTCATTTTAATTGGCGGCGCTCCAGGAATGGCGGGCGCCCTAATTTTGGCGGGCAATGCCTGCCTTCATCTTGGCGCAGGCTGGACTATCTTAGAAATATTAGATCCTGCTTCAGCGCGTGCGGATGTCGATCACCCCGAGCTCATGATTCGCCTTGCGACAGACGATATTCACCAAGCACTGAATACCGCTCAGCCCGATGTTGTTGCTATTGGCCCAGGCCTTGGCAAATCCGCTTTAGCGATTGAATGTCTGCGTGCGTCACTCTTATATCCAAACATACCATTGGTAATTGATGCTGATGCCCTCAACTTAATCAGCGAATCCACCGAGCTACTCGAGAAACTACAAGTTCGCAATCAAGCACTTCCAGAGTTCGCTGTACTTACCCCTCACCCTGGTGAGGCCGCAAAACTTTTGAAGACCACAACAGAAATTGTGCAATCAGATCGTGTGGGCACAATTAAACAATTGGTTGAGCTCACTCAATCGATTGTTGTCCTCAAAGGACAACATACTTTGATTGCCTCTCCACAACATCCTCCGGTTCAATGCCTTGCTGGAAATCCCGGAATGGGCACTGGAGGCATGGGGGATATTCTGACGGGAAGCATTGCTGCCATTGCTGCCCAAGGAATTCGGCATCAACTGGATTTATGGCAAGCTACTGGGATTGCAGTTGAATTACACGCTAGCGCTGCAGATAGCTTAGTGAATAAAGGGATTGGGCCTATAGGCCTAACCCCCTCCGAGACCATTTTAGAAATGCGAGCGCTACTCAATAAGCTGTTATAAATCGTTATGCATTCAGTAAGCGCAGCACATCATCACCGACGTTACCTCTATGGCATTTTGATGGCCGGAGTAGGCTCCATGCTGTTTTCTGGCAAAGCGATTTTGGTCAAGCTCGCTTTTGGTTATGGTGCAAATGCGGAGACGCTTCTAGCCTTACGCATGCTCATGGCACTTCCCTTGTTCTGGGGAATATTCTGGTGGGAGTCCCGCCGTAAGGCAATGGACCCCATCACTTGGCTTGATCGCGCAAAATTATTCTTTCTTGGATTTTTAGGTTACTTTTTATCAAGCTATATTGATTTCTTGGGACTTCAATACATCTCAGTTGGCCTGGAGAGAATTGTTCTTTACCTCACGCCAACCATTGTTTTATTAATCTCTTATTTTGTTTTAAAGAAACCCGTATCTCAAGTACAGTGGTTCTCACTCATCGTTGGCTACATTGGAGTGTTTATCGTCTTTATTCAAGATGCGAGTTCCACCGGCATTGATGCCTGGTTAGGCATGGCTCTCGTGTTCGGCAGCGCCTGCTCTTATGCGGCCTACATGATTGGTGCTGGAGAAATGGTAAAGCGTATTGGTAGCGTGCGCTTAGTTGTCTATGCCAGTTCAGCCTCGGCATTTTTGAGCATAGCGCAATCAACCATCCATAACCCAATGGCTATATTTGAACAGCCTCTACCCATTTATTGGTTTAGCCTGCTGAATGCCAGCTTATGCACCGTTATTCCAATGCTGCTGATTATGATTGCCATCAATCGCATCGGATCTCCACTCGTAGCTCAAGCTGGAATACTTGGCCCAGTCTCCACTATCTTCATGGGATACCTCATTCTTGCGGAACCAATCACTTGGACGCAAATTAGCGGCATGACTTTGGTGATGGCTGCAATGTGGTTGTTAGTACGCAATGATGCGCAAAGAAAAAAGTCACCAGACCCCAAAAGATCTGATGACTTCGATGGTGCAGAGCCCCTCAACTAAGAGGGACTCATTTAAGTGTATTACTGAGCTGCGGCGTCAGCTGCTGCTTTAGCCTTCTTTTTAGATTTCTTTTTTGCTTTTTTCTCAGCTTTCTTTTCTTTCTTTGCTTTTTTCTTTGCTTTTTTCTCAGCAGACTTCTCAGCCGGAGTGGCGGCAGGTGCGGCTACTGGAGCGGCAGCAGGTGCAGCTACTGGTGCAGTTGCAGGAGCTGGATCAGCAGCCATCACGGAGATAGGGGCGATACCGATAGCAGCAGAAATCAGGGTTGCCAGGCTCAAGCGCGCGATACGAGAAATCATGTAATTCTCCAAGATAGTTTGTGGATAATTTAATAATACTCAAAAATTTGAGAAAAATGCTTCATTTTTTAAGGGTTGCTGATGAGTGATTTTCCAAACGACATTTTTACCGAACCCCAAGGCTACTCCGTCAATACCCTAGAACAGCTTGGGCCCTTGACTGGCATGGCTGGGATTTGGGAAGGTATTCGTGGGTTAGACGTAAAGCCCAAAGCAGAAGGGCCTAAGAAGCAAGCTTATGTAGAAAGAATTGAGCTTCAGCCAATTGACCCCCAAACTAATGGTCCTCAGCTGTTTTATGGTTTGAGATACCACACCCACATCACCAAACCCGATCAAGTAAAGACCTATCATGATCAAGTGGGGTATTGGCTATGGGAGCCTGCAACTGGCAACATCATTCATACACTGAGTATTCCTCGGGGCATGATTACGATGGCCTCTGGTAATGCTGCTATAAATGCAAGGCAATTTGAACTGCATGCAAAGGAAGATGATCGCTGCGCAGGCATCTCATCCAATCCATTTTTAGATTACGCCTTCAGAACAGTTGAATTTCATATTCAAGTTTCAATTCACGATGATGGCACTTGGTCTTATGAACAAGACACGGTGATGAAGATTAAAGATCAAGCAGCGTTATTTCATCACGTTGATAACAACACCCTGCATAAGATCGGTGAAGCCACTCCTAATCCCTTAGCTAGATAAAATTAGTTATCACCCTAGAATGTAATAAAGGCCATCAGATGATGGCCTTTATTTCTTAATGCTGAACTATATTGCTTGATTACGCAGGCTGCGCTTCAGTCTCGGTAATTTTTTCTAATGCGGTAGCAAGATGTCCAACTGTGCGATCAACATTTGCCAACTTCTCTAAACCAAACAATCCAAGACGGAAGGTGCGGAAATCTGCACGCTCGTCACACTGCAAGGGAACGCCTGCAGCTGTTTGCATACCCAGAGCAATAAACTTCTTACCAGATTGAATATCAGGGTCCTTGGTGTAGCTTACGACCACGCCAGGGGCCTGAAAGCCCTTGGCGGCTACAGAGCTATAGCCTTGAGAGACCAATAGGTTGCGCACTTTTGCACCCAACTCTACTTGCTTATCCTTCAATGCAGCGAAGCCAAGCGACTGAGTCTCTTTCATCACATTACGCAGAATCTTTAAGGCATCAGTCGGCATGGTGGTGTGATACACATGACCACCCTTTTCATATGCTTCCATAATCTGAAGCCACTTTTTGAGATCCATAGAAAAGCTGCTGCTTTGGGTTGCATCAATGCGCTCACGTGCTCGGTCGCCTAGAGCGATCAATGCGCAGCAAGGGGAGCTGCTCCAACCTTTTTGAGGTGCAGTAATTAATACATCAACATTACAAGCCTTCATATCAACCCACATTGCGCCAGAGGCAATGCAATCTAATACAAACAAACCATTTACAGAGCGTACTGCTTCACCGACTGCTTTGAGGTAATCATCTGGAAGAATAATGCCGGCAGAAGTTTCTACGTGCGGCGCGAATACCACTGCTGGTTTTTCCTTCTTGATATAGGCAACCACTTCCTCAATTGGAGCTGGTGCAAATACACCCTGCGTTGAATCTTCTAATTGGTGTCCTTTGATAACAGTCACGTCTTTAGTGATGTTGGCCAAATCAAAGATTTGCGTCCAGCGGTAACTAAACCAGCCATTACGCAAGACCAAGCATTTTTCATTGTTAGCGAATTGGCGAGCTACCGCCTCCATACCAAAAGTTCCGCTACCAGGCACGATGACTGCAGAGCTAGCGTTATAAGCATCCTTAAGGACACTCGAAATGTCGACCATCACGCGCTTGAACTCTTCAGACATGTGATTTAAGGAGCGGTCGGTGTAAACAACCGAGAACTCTAATAAACCATCTGGATCAACATTGGGGAGTAAGCCTGGCATAGTAATTTCCTAGGGATTTCTGTGATTAGCCCTAAATGATACTGATTTAAGGCTTTCTTGGGGACTGTGGTCCAAAACCCTGCTTAAAAGGGCGTTTTTGCCAGTTTTGGCAGTTTTACTTTTCCTTTTTCGAGGAAATAACAATACCCGCCACAATCAGACCAAAGGCGAGCCCATGAAATAGTTGGGGGGGTTCACCCAGAATGGCGGCCGATAACAGCGCAGTAAATAAGGGTATGAAATTAGCAAAAAAGGCGGCAACCGTAGGCCCCGCCCCATTCACACCTAGGCCCCAGCAACGATAAGCAATTAAGGACGGGCCAATTGCCACGAAGACAATTAAAGAGGCGGTCCACCAATTGAGATCCAGAAAAGCATGCCCAGCTGCAATTTCAAAACCATCAAAAAATCCCGTCCACAACAGACCCACTGTTACTTGCGCCATTAAAAATTCAGCCCATGGCCATTGACGCTCTGAACTAGAACCCGGACGACTCAACATCCAGCTATAAAAAGCCCACAAGATTGTGGCCAACATAATTAAAAGATCGCCCACTACTAATTGCATAGACAGTAAGGCCGCTAGATCTCCACGGGTAAGCACAATACCCACACCTAATAAGCTCACCACTGCGCCAATCATCTGCAAGATGCTAGGCTTTACTTGATAAAACACTGCACCAATGAATAGCATCCAGATTGGCATGCTAGCGCCGATCAAGGTGACGTTAATAGCGGTAGATGTTTGAAGAGCGAGATATAACAGTACGTTGTAACTACCTACCCCGAATAAACCCAAGAGAAGGAAACGTTTCTTGTTTTGCCATAAGGCACTTCCCGGCATCAGCACACGCCAACCCAAAGGAAGCAAAAGTAAGGCGGCTAATCCCCAGCGGACCGCACTTAAGGTAATAGGGGAGATACTTCCAACCAATACTCGCCCGGCGATTGCATTACCCGCCCATAAAGCGGTGGCTATGAGCAAGTAGGCAATTGTGGCGAAATTCAGTTGGTACATACAGAGGGGCTTAATGGGGAAGTAGTTATTTGAGGTCCCCAAGCAAGGGATAACCTAACATTGTAGAAACAAATCCCCGGTATTGCTAAGATAGAGCTTAAATTAAGCTTTTGCTTCTACAAAATAGCATCAAAAAGAAGGATACATTGTGGCAATCATTACCAATATAGAAGACTTGCGGGTCCTCCATCAAAAGCGCACCCCCAAGATGTTCTACGATTATGCAGACTCAGGATCGTGGACTGAGTCAACATACCGCGCCAATGAATCCGATTTTCAAAAGATTAAATTGCGTCAGCGTGTAGCGGTCAATATGACTAACCGCACCACTAAGACAACCATGGTTGGTCAAGAAGTTGCCATGCCGGTGGCACTGGCACCTACAGGCCTTACTGGCATGCAACATGCCGATGGTGAAATTTTGGCAGCCAAGGCTGCTGAAAAGTTTGGTGTGCCATTTTGCTTATCTACTATGAGTATTTGCTCAATTGAAGATGTAGCGGAGCACACTACAAAACCCTTTTGGTTCCAACTTTATGTCATGAAAGATCGCGGCTTTATTGAGCGTTTGATTGAGCGCGCTAAAGCAGCCAAATGTTCAGCACTGGTTTTAACTTTGGATTTGCAAATCTTAGGTCAACGCCATAAGGACCTAAAGAATGGCCTGTCCGCACCTCCTAAGCTGACAATTGCCAATATGATCAATATGGCGACTAAGCCCCGCTGGTGCTTGGGTATGGCTATGACACCACGTAGAACCTTCCGCAATATTGTTGGTCACGCTACTGGTGTCGGTAATATGTCTTCACTGTCCTCTTGGACTGCAGAACAATTTGACCCGGGCCTCAATTGGGGTGATGTGGAATGGATTAAAAAACTCTGGGGCGGAAAATTAATTATCAAAGGCATCCTAGATGAAGGTGATGCGCGCTTAGCGGCAAACTCTGGCGCCGATGCTTTAATTGTTTCTAACCATGGTGGCCGTCAATTAGATGGTGCGATTTCTAGTATTCAGGCTTTACCTGGAATTGTGAATGCCGTTGGCAAAGATATTGAAGTGTGGATGGACGGTGGTATTCGCTCAGGTCAAGATGTTTTAAAAGCATGGGCCTTGGGTGCGCGCGGCACGATGATTGGCCGCCCTTTCCTATATGGCTTAGGCGCCATGGGTGAGGCTGGTGTCACTAAGTGTTTAGAGTTAATTCACAATGAGTTAGATATCACCATGGCATTCACAGGTCATCGCGATATTCAGAATGTGACTAAAGATATTTTGTATCCAGGAACCTTTTAAATTTTCCCTATCCTCAACCACCCTCTTGCTGTCTTTGGCATCTCACTTATAGTATTTGCCTTTTCTGTTTGGTTTGGATATGCCGCACTGAGTCGTTACCGCACAAAAGATACTGAGACATCCGCAGATCTTGGCATTATTCAGACGGCTACCTTAACCTTGCTAGCCTTAATTATTGGCTTTACCTTCTCAATGGCTATCAATCGCCATGATCAGCGAGAGATCTTTGAGGAAGGTGAGGCAAATGCCATTGGCACCGAATTCTTAAGAGCCGATCTGCTGCCCCCAAATGCTGCGGCGGCAACCAAGGGCCTCTTACTTCAATATGTAGATCAACGTATTTTGTTTTACTCCAAGCAGACCCCGGAAAAGATTGAAGAGATTCGCAATAAAACAGATCAACTGCAAACCGCCCTCTGGAATGAAATCCTTCCGGTCGCTAGAACCCAAGCTACGCCAGTTATGGCTTTAGTAGCTTCTGGCATGAATGATGTCTTAAATTCTCAAGGCTATGTACAAGCAGCTTGGTGGAATCGCATCCCCCTTACGGCCTGGGCGTTGATGTCAGCAATCGCTATTTGCGCCAACCTCCTAGTTGGATTTGGCGCGCGCAATTTTGAGAGGAATATCGCTCTATTCATGATCTTCCCTTTTGTTATTGCGGTATCTTTCTTTTTGATTGCTGATATTGATAGTCCAAGAGGTGGAGTCATTCGGATTGAAGCTAGAAACTTAGTGGCACTAAAAATTAACTTAAGCCAACAGATGAAAATTGCCAGTCCATCTATCGGCAATCAATAAGCTTCACCTTAAAGGCGGTCCAGATGAAACGAGTAGTGGATGTTTTTAAAAACCGGGGGCGTGAACTGGTGTGGACTTATGTCATCCACCTTCAGAATGACGAGGAATTTCATCCTGGGCAATTAGATTTCGAAGTTGAAGCTCTTAGACTCTCACAAATAGATAAACGCGGCTTAGTAAATGAGCTTAGCGCTAAAGTCAGACTTAATAACTGAGCTTGAATTGCCTTTTTAAGGGGTAAAGCCCCTGGCATTAATGCTGTTAATGAGATTCATTATCATTTGTGATGAGTCCACTTAACATTCCCATGTAATGCCTAAAACCAAATACCACCCAGCCTCCATATTCTTCCATTGGCTTGTCTTCTTCCTAGTTGTCGCTGCTTTTGCAGTGATTGAGCTCAAAGGACAATTTCCCAAAGGCAGCGAGCCTCGTGAGCTGTGCAAATCAATTCATGGCGTTATTGGACAGCTCATTTTTATAGCTATGGCTCTTCGCCTCATCATCCGTTTGACTTATGGTGTTCCCGAGCCCACAAACCCAAAGACTTTGTTCATCTCATTAGCCAAGGTCATGCATTGGCTGCTGTATGCCCTGCTCTTGATATCGCCTATTTTTGGCATCCTGTATTTTCAGTATGGCGGCAAAGAAATCTACTTTTTTGGCCTGGTGTGGCCTCAACTAGTCACCCCTAATCCAGAGATGAAAAAAGTAGTTGAAGGCATCCATGAATTCCTAGGAAACTCGCTCTACTTTTTGATTGGCATTCATGCTTTAGCAGGCTTGTGGCAACATTACGTCGTAAAGGACGATACACTTCGTCGTATGTTGAATAAAGTTGATGCTTAAAATGAAACCTCTCTCTAAAAAAGCCAAGATGGCAATAGGCTGGACAGTCCTAATGACGGTGGTGGGCACCGCATTGCTGCATCAATGGCAATTTTTTGCTATGGGTTGCGCATCTATTGCCTTTTTACTCGCAGCAAACCAATACGGTCTTCTTAAAGACACTGAAGACAAAAAATAATCCCGCTTTATTAAGAGCGGGATTTATTAGCAACCATCCCAGAATCTGGGACTTCTATTACAGAGTTGGGTAATCTGTGTAGCCCACTTCCTCGCCACCATAAAAAGTAGCGCGGTTATATGGATTTAGTGCGGCACCCTGCTGAAATCTCTCTGCTAGATCTGGATTAGAAATATAGAGACGGCCATAAGCTACCGCATCAGCCAAGCTATCTTCTAGCACCTTTTCACCCATTGCCTGGTCATAGCCACCAGCAGTAATAAATTGTCCTTGATAAGCGGCACGGAACATCTCTGAAGTAATCGGGGCATCTTCCAAGACCTGATCGCCACCACCAGCGCTAGTTGAACGTGGCTCAATCATGTGCACGTAAGCTAAGTTATAGCCATTGAGCTTCTTAATTGCAGCAGTGAATAACGCTACTGGATCGCTATCACCCATATCGTTAAAAGTGCCGTATGGTGAAAGGCGAACTCCTACCTTATCGCTCGGGAATACTTTACTTACAACTTCAATGACTTGACCCAATAGGCGTAGACGATTGTCGATCGAACCGCCATATTCATCCGTACGTTGATTGGTTTTGTCTTGCAAGTACTGATCTAACAAGTAGCCATTAGCCGAGTGAATTTCAATACCATCAAAGCCTGCAGATTTTGCATTTTGTGCCGCTAACTCAAACTCTTTGAGCAAGCGAGCGATATCTTCCAAACTCATCGCGGTTGGCATCTCATAATCATGCAACTTCCAGTCTGCGCCATAGGTTTGACCAGCCGCAGCAATTGCGGAAGGCGCCTCAGGTGCACCCTGCTCTGGATGCAAGGAAGAATGGGAGATGCGGCCTACGTGCCATAGCTGCGCAACAATCGCACCACCCTTGGCGTGAACTGCCTCAACAATCTCTTTCCATGCAGCGGTTTGCTCGGGCGAATAAATTCCAGGCGTCGCTGGGTAACCTTTACCCAATGGAGAAATCTGTGTTGCCTCAGTAATAATGAGTCCAGCACTCGCACGTTGTGCGTAATAGGTTTTCGCTAACGGGTTAGGAACATCACCACCAACAGCACGCATCCGCGTGAGCGGTGCCATCACTAAACGATTTTTTAAATGAAGTGCTCCCAGATTTACCGGGGTGAACATAATTTCTTTGCCTGACATTTGCTGCCTTTTAAATGAGTAAAAAGAGGATTGACTGTAACAAGGATTAACAAATTTTGCTGAGCATGTGATTATGCGGTTCCAAATTGTTCGCGTATGCAATCTGCCAGCGCATTAAATTCTTGAGTGTGCGCGGTAGAAGGTCTTGCAACTAAGGCAATCACTCTCTTGGGCGCTGGTGAGGCCAACTCTTTTGCCACTAACTCAGAGTTATTTAATAGACTACTTTTAACTGCCATTCCGGGAAGTAAAGCAATGCCAAGTCCAGACTCCACCATTTGCAACAAGGTCAACAAGCTAGTGGCTTCCATCCCCTCAGCCTTACGAATGTCAGTGCGCTTGCACGCTTGCAAACTATGCTCTCGTAGACAATGCCCTTCTTCAAGTAGCAAGAGGCGTTCGGCCATCTTGGCAGGTAAGGTCACTTCTTTTCCCTTCAAGGCGGGATCACCTTCTTTCGCAACCAACCAAAAATGGTCGTCAAATAATTCCTGAACGAGAAGACCCTCAACATCATATGGAAGTGCTATCAGAGCAAAATCCAATTTATGCTCAGCTAATCTGGAAAGGAGATTGGCAGTGAGATCTTCTCTGAGTGTGATTTTAAGTTCTGGAAAACGGCTACGAATTTCCGGAAGCACTGTTGGCAATAGAAATGGTGCAATAGTGGGTATGACGCCCAAACGAATTGTGGCAGTCATGGGCTTGCCGGTTGCGCCTGCATACTCCACCAAATCCTCAGATGCCGCCAAGATGAGCTTGGCACGCTCAAGAACCTCCAAACCTATTGGAGTGATGGATACATTCTGTCGATCACGCTCCACCAAATGGATTCCCAGCGCATCCTCCAACTCCTTCAGGCCGGCACTTAAAGTGGACTGGCCAACAAAACAAGCCTGTGCTGCGCGCGTGAAATTGAGTTCTTTTGCCAATGCAACGAAATACCCCAGCTGCCTTAAAGACGGTAAATAGGCCATTTTCCCTCCATTATCGAATAATTAGATAAATACTATCATAATGATTCATTAGACTGATCAATAAATAAGGCGCACACTGCATTCATGGTTGAAAAAGCAGCAAAGAATACTCAACAAACCGTATGTCTTAATAAAGGAATCAAAATGACACGCCCAGAAATCAAAACTATCCAAAACTTAGAGTCCGCCTTCGCCGGCGAATCTATGGCTCATATCAAGTATCGTTATTTTGCAAAATTAGCTCGCGCTGCTGGTGACGAAGAAACCGCAAAGATCTTTGAAGCTACCGCTGACCAAGAAGTGATGCATGCCTTTGGCCACTTAGATTTACTCTACCCCGCTGGCGCCATTACTCCTGCACGTGCCTTGGAGATTGCTATTGAAGGCGAAACCTATGAATACACCGAGATGTACCCATCCTTTCGGAAAACGGCAGTCGAAGAAGGCAATGCTGCGGCCATACAAGAAATCGATGAGCAAATTGCGGAATCTAAAGAGCATGCTGAGCAATTTCAGGCGTTATTGGCAAAAGCAGCAAAACGCTTCGCTGCGTTGGCAAACGTTGAAGAGCGTCATGCAAACCATTACAAGCAGGCTTTGGAAAAAGCAAAGGGTTTTGCGGCCCAATAAGACGGGCCCAGAAATAATTAGAAATTAAATTTAAAATCAACAGACTATTTAAGGAATCAAAATGAAAACTTACCAATGTATCGTGTGCGGCTATATTTATGACGAAGCCAAAGGAATCCCAGAAGATGGCATTCCAGCTGGCACACTCTGGGCTGATGTACCAGAAGACTGGGAATGCCCTGATTGCGGTGTAGCAAAAGCAGATTTTGAAATGGTTCAGGTAAGCTAAGGCCACTTCAGCACCCCCTCACCCTGTTTACCTATTCGTTATTTGGAGAGCCTAGCTTTGGATCAAACCACCCCTCAATTCCAATCCACAATTGTCATTATTGGCAGTGGATTGGCTGGCTACACCGTCATTCGTGAAATCCGAAAATTGGATAAAGCAGTTCCAATTACGCTGGTAACGCGTGAGCCTGGATATTTTTATTCCAAACCCATGCTTTCTACCGCTCTGGCAAGCAAGAAAGAAGCGGCGCAATTAATCTCTACGCCAGCTGATGGCATGGCAACGCAACTAGAAATGACTGTCTTGGGTGAGTGTGATGTCATCTCAATTAATCCTAGTGCGCAAACCATTCAAACTAGTAAAGGTGAAGTACCTTATGGAAAACTGGTAATGGCTTTGGGTGCCGATCAAATTCGTCTCCCACTTCAAGGGAGCGCTGCGAACGAAGTCATCACAGTAAATGATTTGGAAGACTACGCACGCTTTCGTAATGCAATCACCGGAAAAAAGAAGATTGCCATTCTGGGTGCGGGCCTGATTGGCTGTGAATTCGCCAATGATCTTGTGCTGGGAGGTTATAAGGTAGATGTGATTGATTTAGCCCCGCAGGCTCTTGGTCGGCTCTTGCCTGAAGCTGCAGCTTTAGAGCTACAGGGAAAGCTCAGTGCGACCGGGGTGTGCTGGCATCTGTCCACAACCGTGCAGGCGCTAGATCGTCACGGAGATTCTTTGCAGGTCACACTAGCTAATGGCAACACAATCTCTTGCGACGTATTTTTATCGGCCGTTGGTCTAAAGCCCAGAATTGAATTAGCTAAAGAAAGTGGCATGAATACAGGAGCTGGCATTCAGGTAAACCGCGAACTCGAAACCAACATTAAAAACATATTCGCAATTGGAGATTGCGCAGAGGTGGACGGCTTAGTCCTGCCTTACGTGATGCCCATCATGCAAGCAGCAAGAGCGTTGGCGCCAACCTTAATTGGACAAACTACTGCACTCACCTATCCAGCGATGCCGGTCATGGTCAAAACCCCCTCCCTAGCCACAATTGTTTCTCCACCCGCTAAAGGTGCCGAAGGTAAATGGACCACAACACCTATTGAAGGTGGCATGGAGTCTCGCTTTGAATCTGCTGATGGCAAGTTGTTGGGTTTTGTATTAATGGGAACTGCCACCGCACAACGTGGTACCCTCACCAAGGAGTTGCCGGCTATTCTGGCTTAAATTCTCTGGAATTTATTTGATTGATCAAACAAAAAGGCCCGCGATGTGAACTGACCCACAAAAGTTGGACAGTTTAATTAGGTTACCAGAAGGGATTGAGTTCGGTAATGAACCGGGCTCAATCCCTTTAGTTTTTGTTTGATCCGATCATGGTTGTAGTAGTGGATGTATTCCTTAAGCTCCGTTTTAAATGATTCGATACTTTCAAACCTCTTCCGATAGAAGAACTCTGTTTTCATAATCCCAAACCAGTTTTCCATCACTGCGTTGTCTAAGCAGTTACCTTTTCTAGACATGCTTTGAGTAATGCCTTGTTTCTTTATAGCCTGTTGATAAAACCCCATTTGATATTGCCAGCCCTGATCTGAGTGCAACATAGGTTTGTCTTTTGGTCCCAGTTGTTTAAATGCGCTTTGGAGCATTTGCATGACCGAGCTAATCTGTGGCCGATCGCTAATCTCATAGGAGACGATCTCTTGGTTATAAAGATCTAAGATCGGCGAGAGGTATACCTTCTCACCCCTGATGTTGAACTCCGTCACATCAGTAACCCACTTCTGATTGGGTTTACTGGCCGCAAAGTTACGCTCTAATAAGTTGGGTGCTACCTTACCAATACCGCCTTTATAGGACTGATAGCGTTTAGGTCTAACAAGGGATTTAAGCCCTAGTTGCCCCATCAGCTTTTGTACGGTCTTGGGATCAAGGTAACGATGTTGGTTGCTCAGCTCTAAATGGACTCGCCGATAGCCATAGCAGCCCTTGTGGCGATGGTAGATTGCGCCAATTTGAGTCTTAGCATCCAGATAGGGGTCGACTTTAGCGCTAGCACTTAGCTGGTAGTAGTAGACACTCCTGGCCATATTGGCAATGCCTAGGATAGTTTGCAAAGGGTACTGCTGCCTTAACTCGGTGACGACTTGGACCTGTTCTTGTTTGCCAAGTACTTTTGCTGAGCTAAGGCTTCGAGCTTTTTTAAGTAAGCGTTCTCCACCTCTAAATAGTGCGACTTCAGTAAGAGTTCTTCATGCGTAAGCTGCTCTGAAGGTTTAGCTAGGAGCGCTTGGATCTCACTTCGTTTTGACATGGGTGGCCGTCCCTTGGGTTTAGGTTCTAGGGCTGTAATACCGCCTTCATTGTAGAGGCGTTGCCATACGGAGATAGTGCTGGGAGAGGCGATATTAAAGTGGGCTGCCGCTTGATTAATGGAGAGCTGATCTTGCGCCATTACCTTGAGTACGGCAAGCTTAAAGGCACTGGGGTGATGAGTGTAAGTCTTGGTTAGACTTTTTTGACCATGAGCTTTAAAGGCATGAACCCATGTGCGGACATAGGTAAATTTAACGCCATACCGTTTTGCCGTTGCGGTAAATCCTTCTTTACCTGACAGATAGTGATGAATGACTTCTAGCTTAAAGTCTTTGCTGTATTTGGACATGAGGCTGACCCTTTTGAGTTGGATTTGATGTCCAACTTTTGTGGGTCAGTTCAGATTGCGGGCCTTTTCTTTATGCAGCTGGTAGTGATTAAGAAACGATCACGAACCATGTAGTGTTGTGTGATTGAGCAACCATCAAGAACAACATTGGTACGGATAGCAATGTATTCAAACGGGATGTCAACATCGCAACGCGAGTAGATTTTGCCTTAACGTCAGCTTCAACAGCAACGATACCAAGAGCGCGCTTTTGATTTGGCCAAATAATGAACCAAACGTTAATAGCCATTACCAAGGCAATCCACATACCTAAACCGATTGCGCGGAACGGGGCTTGCAATGTGAAGGCTTGATGAAGGTAACCATTTAAAGCGGCCACAATCAAACCCGTTAGCACAGTAAACAAAGCCGCGTAACGAAACCAGAACAATGCTGCTGGAGCAATGACTTTGCCAATCGCTGGCTTTTGCTCATCGGGAATCTTTGGCATTGATGGAATCTGCACAAAGTTAAAGTACCAGAGCAAACCAATCCACATCACACCGCACATCACGTGCAACCAGCGGAAGACAAACGGAAGTTCAGCAGAACTAAAGTTGCCGCCTAAAGCCAAAATAATAAGGGCGAGCAGGACAAAACCGGCAAAAATAGTGCGTCCCAAAGAGGTCAAGATTGATGTCATTAGATTTTCCTAAATGAGATAAATTAAATTAAGCAAAATTTTGGCTAGCAAAATCCCAATTCACTACATTCCAAAAATTTTCTACATATTTTGGACGTGCATTACGTGTATCAATATAGTAGGCATGCTCCCAAACATCACATGTCATTAATGGCTGAGCATCTGTGGTGAGAGGCGTTGCAGCATTACTAGTGGAAGCAAGATCAAGACTACCATCTGCTTTTTTAACCAGCCATGCCCAGCCTGAGCCAAAAGTTCCTACAGCACACTTTGTAAATTCTTCTTTGAATTTATCAAATGAGCCCCACTTGGCATTGATAGCATCAGCCAATGGGCCGCTAGGTGCTCCACCACCATTTGGCTTCATGCTTGACCAATAAAAGGTATGGTTCCAGACCTGTGCAGCGTTATTAAATACACCGCCTGTAGATTTCTTAATGATGTCTTCAAGAGATGAATTTTCAAACTCAGTCCCTTTAGTCAAATTATTTAAATTAGTGACATAAGCCTGGTGATGTTTGCCATAGTGATACTCCAAAGTTTCCTTAGAGATATATGGGGCCAAAGCATCGAGTGCATATGGCAACTGAGGTAAGGTATGTTCCATTTGTATTCCTTTTAATTACATTACGCCAAATATAGACAAATTTTGGATAACTATAGACTATTCTGCGGTTTTTGTTTGATCCAAGAAAAAGGCCAGTAAAGCAGCTTACTGGCATTAATTTCAATAGTGTTTACTAAGGATTATTGAGCAGTCCAACCACCATCCATATTCCAAGCTACTCCACGCACTTCAGAGGCATCTGGCCCACATAGGAAAACCGCCAAGGCTGCCAATTGCTCTGGGCTCACAAACTCTCCAGATGGCTGCTTTTCGGATACCAAGGCAATCTTAGCGGCCTCATTGGAAATGCCTTCGCGTTCTGCACGAGCATCTACCTGTTTCTGAACCAATGGAGTAAGAACCCAGCCCGGACAAATTGCATTACAAGTAATACCAGTGCGAGCATTTTCCAAGGCCGTCACTTTGGTTAATCCAACAATGCCATGTTTTGCAGCAACATAGGCAGCCTTCTGAGTAGAAGCTACTAGGCCATGTACTGAGGCGATATTAATAATGCGGCCCCAGTTACGTTTTTTCATACCAGGCAAGGCATGGTGTGTTGTGTGAAATGCTGAACTTAAGTTAATGGCGATGATGGCATCCCACTTATCTGTTGGAAATTCTTCAATGTTTGCAGTGTATTGAATGCCAGCATTATTGATTAAGATATCCAGCGAACCAAAACGCTTCTCTGTTTGCCTAATTAGATCTTCGATCTCAGCGGGCTTGCTCATGTCTGCGCCATGGTAATCAACCTCTACTCCGCAAGCTTTAATTTGAGCAATGGCTTCATCTTTCTCGCCAAAACCATTGACCATGATGTTGACGCCTTGTTTAGCCAGTGCAATAGCCATTCCTAAGCCAATACCGCTAGTGGAACCAGTAACTAGTGCTGTTTTACCTTTTAATGTGGACATATCATTTACCGTATCAAGTTAATTAAAAGGGCTGCAGACTGCTTTATGGCCCCAAAACTTGATGTTACAGGATGTGCTGAACTACCCCTGGAGGCGATGCACCAGGGGTAGTCAGAACCTATAAATATTAGATTTTCTTGAGAGCCCGCAGGATCTTTTCGCAGGTGATGGGCTGATCAAAGACGGATGCATTTAATGGCGCCAAGGCATCATTAATAGCGTTTTGAACTGCACCTGGCGCTCCGGCCGTACCAGCCTCACCCGCCCCTTTAGCACCCAATTTGGAAGATTGGGTAGGCGTCTCAACGTGAGCAACCTCAATATCCGGCATCTCATTAGCCATCGGCACTAAGTAATCTGCCATGCTGCCATTGCGCAACAAACCACTTTCGTCATAGAGGCACTCTTCAAACAGAACGCCGCCAATACCTTGAACGATTGCACCGCGCACTTGTTCATTGACCAACATTGGATTGATAACGCGTCCACAATCCTCTACCGCCCAATGCTTCAATAACTTTACAAAGCCTGTGTCTGGGTCAACCTCAACATAAGATGCTTGGACCCCATTCGTAAAGATAAATGGGTATTCCTTTTGAGTGTAGTGACGTGTCACCATGAGATCTGCAGAAAATCCTGCCGGTAAAGTATCAGTGCGGAAATAACCCACTCTACCCACTTCACCAAACGGCAACAATTGCTCACCAGTCGCTTTATCTAAGATGTATCCACGACGCGCAGTGAGTTCTGCAACAGGCCGATTCAAAATGGCGCCCGCCAGTTTAATAATATTTTCTTGTAGGGCTTGAGAAGCCAAGAGAACCGCTTCACCGCCAACACCTGCTCCACGTGAAGCCCACGTGCCACCGCCGTAAGGAGTCACATCGGTATCACCAGTAATAACGCGCACTTGGTCGATTGAAACACCGACAGCATCAGCCGCAATCTGGGTATAGATACCTTCAGTACCTTGACCTTGTTCACCAACACCAATCAAGACTGAAACCACACCACTAGGATCCATGCGAACGGTAGCGCCATCCTGAGAGGCAATGCGAGCACCTCCTACGCCATAGAAAGCAGGGCTTGGATTGGTTAGCTCAATTAATGTTGCAAACCCAATGCCGCGATAGATCCCTTTTTTGCGCAACTCAGCCTGCTCTTTACGCAATGCAGAATAATCCATCATCTTTTCGATTGTTCGCAAACATTGCTCATGTGAGAGAACTTCCAACTTAATTCCAGAAATTCCAGAGCAAGGATAAGCATCATCCGGAATGACGTTACGTTTACGAAACTCGAGCGGATCCATTTGTAATTTTTGCGCAGCCAAATCCACTAAACCTTCGGTCACAGCACAAGCAATCGGATGACCTACCCCACGATACTGACAAGTGGGTGTTTTATTCTGAAAAACGACATTCAGCTTAGCGCGATAGTTTTGATGCTTGTAAGGACCACCGACCAAGTTCACGACTTGATTGCCTTCAATAGCGCTAGTTCTAGGGAACATGGAGTATGGGCCAATTGCAGTCAGATCATCGATCTCAAAAGCCAATATATCGCCTGCCTTATTGGCAGCTATACGTCCTTTAATACGATGCTCACGCGCATGAATATCACTGGTAAATGATTCAAGACGGTCTGCAACAAACTTCACCGGGCGCTCAAGCATCATGGCAAGCCCTACGGTAGCAAAGTCATCTGGATAGGCATGCACCTTAATACCAAATGATCCGCCCACATCCTTACAAATGACATGCACATCTGATTCCGAAAGCCCAAACTGACGACAATATAGATCTTGCATCATGTGTGGCGCTTGTTGCGAATGGTACACAGTGAGGCGACGATCGCCTGGGTTGTAATCTGCAATCTGACAGCGCGGCTCAAGTGTTACGCCGGTATGGCGCCCAAATCCAAAAGTAGCTTCTGCTACCACGTCAGCAGTTGCAAATACTTCTTCCACATTACCGACATCTAAAGTACGGGTGAAGCATAAATTGTCGCCAAGGTCGGGATGAATAACCGGAGTATCTGCATCAAGCGCGGTTTCCATGGAAACGACCGCCGGCAACTCTTCCCACTCAACATCGATATGCTGCAGAGCATCTTCCGCCTGCGCTCTAGTTTCTGCAACTACCGCCACCACCGGCTCACCCTGCCAACAAGCACGATCAATTGCTAAGGCGTGTTGAGGGGCGGACTTCATACCAGCTAGGTGGCCCAAAGTGGCTACCCAAGGCTTGCAAATTTTCGCCATTTGCACGCCATCTACAACTGCAAGA
Organism: Polynucleobacter sp. MG-28-Ekke-A2; assembly: GCF_035012985.1. NCBI lineage: Bacteria > Pseudomonadati > Pseudomonadota > Betaproteobacteria > Burkholderiales > Burkholderiaceae > Polynucleobacter > Polynucleobacter sp. MG-28-Ekke-A2. The sequence continues at coordinate 45,174 of NZ_JAYGQU010000008.1, forward strand.
ACACCAGGCATCTTACTGGCATGCTCTGTATGAATTTTGCCGATTTTCATGTGTGCTACCGGGGAACGCCAGAACACCACATGCGCCATACGAGGCAATTGAATATCGTCAATGTAAGTGCCCTGACCTTCAAGCAGACGACGAGCCCCATGTCTTGGTTCGCTATGGCCTATATATCGCTGATCATTTGTTACGGGATCGAGCACCATTCCTTTTAAATCACTTGGCTTATTCATAATGCGTTTTCCTTAATACCTTAGGCGTTAGCAAGGACAGGTTTAATTTTTTGGCCCTTGGCACGAGCATCCAATACATCGACGATTGCATCGACGATAGAGTGGTAACCAGTGCAACGACAATAATTACCTGAGATCCATTCGCGCACTTGTTCGCGCGTTGCTTTTGGTTGTTTCTCAATCAACTCTGCTGCAGCTAACAACATGCCAGAGGAGCAGAAGCCACACTGCATAGCGTTGTGGCGCATGAAAGATTCTTGCAGATCATTCAAAACACCGTTTTTAGTTAGACCTTCCACGGTCTCGACTAGGCTGCCATCGGCCTGTACTGCCAGAAATAGGCATCCGCGAATGATTTGTCCATCTACCTTGACGGTACAAGCTCCGCACGCGCCCTGCTCGCAACCCAAGTGAGGGCCTTTTAAATGTAAATCTTCACGTAAGAAATCCACCAAATGTCTGCGTGGCTCAATCTCTGCATTGACGAGTCGACCATTCACGGTCATTGAAATTTTTTTCTTCAAACTCATTTTGATCTCCGAATTCTTGTGCCGATGCTTGCTGTTTGAGTATTAAGCAATCATGTGCTTGAGTCCACGCTCAAGCAATACACCAATTAAATGTTGTTTCGCTTCTGCGCTATTGGTAATGTCTGCAATGGCTTCGATTTCATTACGCGCTTCGGCTACGGCCTTGGTAATTAACTCAACGTTGAGTTTTTGGCCATTGATTAAATCCTGCGCTTTAGTTGCCATTACTGGCGTAGCGCCAACAGAAAAGAATGTAAAGGCGCAATGAGTCAAAACATCACCCTGCTTCTCTGCAACTGCAGCTAAACCAGCAACCGCGTAGTCGCCATGACGTCTAGCCAGCTCATGAAAATAGAAAACTGCTTGCTTGCTTGCCATTGGAATCTCAGTCGCCACGAGAATTTCATCGGGCTCTAATGAGGTCGTATACAAGTCAATGAAAAAATCGTTTGCAGAAATTCGGCGCTCGCCCGCTGGACCATGAATCACCATGGTGGCACGCAGAGTCAAGCTACAAGCGGGCCATTCGGCGGCTGGGTCACCGTATGCCAGTGAGCCTCCCCAAGTGCCAAGATTACGAATAGCGCGATGGGCAATATGTGGAGCGGCAGCTTTTAAAAGTGGTGCATGTTTTGCAACTAATTCTGAATCTTCAATTTCAGTATGGGTCACTAGAGCGCCAATACGCAAACTATCGCCAACAACCGAAATACCTTTGAGCTCAGCGATATCAGTAATATCGATTAACACTTTGGGCTCAGACAAACGCATATTCAACGTGGCCAATAAAGTTTGCCCACCCGCAATTAATTGCGCATCATCGCCGCCCTGCTCAAGCAAAGATAATGCCTCTTGTAATCTTTTGGGCTTTACATAATCGAATGCTGCAGATTTCATTAAGTCTCCTCCACCACCAATGTATTAAGCTTTTCTAGCTTTTTATTTTTTTGCGCTACTTTTTTATTACCGCTCTTTATTTACCGCCAGCGTCTGACTCCAACGCCACTGTCTCCCCGCCTAATTCTTTTGCAAATTTCTGAAAAAAATCATCTGCAATCTTTTTTGCCGATGCGCTAATTAAGCGACCGCCAATTTGACCTAACTTGCCGCCAATCGAGGCTTCCGTCGTATAAGAGACCAAAGTACCTCCTTCGGCTTGCTTTAGCTCCACTCGTGACTTACCTTTGGCAAACCCTGCCGCCCCACCAGACCCTTCAAAGGCCATAGAGCAAGACTGGTCCGGGATAATGTCACTTAGGAGCAATTTCCCTGCAAAACGGGCTCTAACGGGCCCAATTTTGAACATCACCTTGGCATGAATCTCTTCTGGGGAGATGCGACTAATCTCCTCGCAGCCAGGAATGGACTTGGCTAACACGTCAATATCGTTCAAACCCTTCCATACTTCAGGGATTGGAGCGGATATGAGTTGCTCGCCATTTAATTCCATTTGATCTCCTTGGGGTTTGTACGAATAGAGTCTTATCTACCAATTGTTCAACAATGTACCATTATTTAACTTTTGGTCAATAAGTCCAAATTCGGATAAACCCTGAGAATCCATGCGTTTTACTGAAGATAGTGTTTCCAGCCCAAATACTGCTGAAAGTTCAGAGGGCTCTTTGGCGCCCATCCGAAAAAGAATGGGTACAGCCGAGCGGAAACGCCAAATATTGGATAGCGCTATTCAGTTCTTTGCCAGAAATGGTATCGATGGCCAATTAAGAAATTTATCCAAAGAGTTGGGTATCACTCACACCCTGCTCTATCACTACTTCCCCACCAAAGATGCGCTGATTCAAGAAGTCTATAAAGAGGTCTTTGAATCTCGCTGGAAGCCAGAGTGGGAAGAACTGCTGGATGATGATTCCCTTACTCCCGAAGAAAAATTCAATGCGTTCTATTTGGACTACTCCAACACAGTCTTAACTTATGACTTTGTGCGCATTTTGATTTTTTCTGGCTTAAGTGATCACTCTATTAGCGATCGCTTCTTCGAGCTCTTGCGCACGCGCTTATTACCAAGACTCATTCGCGAAACTCGCAAGTATTGCGGCAGGTCTGATGCATCAAAGCCCACCCAGCGTGAACTTGAATTTCTCATGGGATTGCATGGTGGCGTTTTCTATATCGGCATGAGACGTTGGATCTACGGGCAAGCCATCTATGCCGCCGAAAGCCCCAATACAGAACAAGAGATCATTCGCGACCGAGTGCAGTCTTACCTTCACTCTGCTAAATCACTGTTTGCTTAATTCAAAAGGTATCTATGTCTAATCTAAGCCTAAATCACTTCTCCATCCGCAGTCTAGAGATTGAAAAAACGACTGAATTTTTTAGCAAGCTCCTTGGCTTAACTGTTGGTCCAAGACCTGAGTTTCCTTTCCCAGGCGTCTGGCTATACAACGGTGATGAGAGTAGTTGGGCTAATGCAGTCTTGCACCTCATTGCTATCGACAAAAATGATCTGAACGGACTGAAAAAATATTTAGGTGAACGCGACCCCAGCACACTCCATGGATCTGGCGCAGTAGATCACATTGCTTTTTTTGCGACCGGCCTAGAAGAAAAAATTGCTCTCCTAAAGAAACTCAATGTTTCTTATCGCGAGCGCACTGTACCTGTCCTGAAGCTCCACCAAATCTTTTTGGATGATCCTAATGGTGTAGTTATTGAACTCAACTACCCAGCTGAAGAAAAAGCAACCCTGGATGCAAAAGCGGCTTAGGAGTTATTGATGGCAAAAATTCTAGTTGTAGGCGGCTCTCTTGGTGGTTTATTCGTGGCAAATATTTTGCTGCGCCAAGGGCATGACGTTACTTTGCTAGAAAAGACTATTGGATCCTTGGACGGTCGTGGCGCCGGCATTGTCACCCATGATGCTTTGGCTGAAGCACTAAGCGCTGCTGGAGTGACTGTTGATGAAACACTCGGCGTACCCGTGACTAAGCGTGTCACTTTGGGTGCTGACGGTCAAAGCCTTGGTGAAATGGAGTTACCTCAAGTATTAACCTCTTGGAGTCGCCTTTATCACATGCTCAAAGAAAGCTTTCCAAGCGAGCGCTACCTTCAAGGCAAGACAGTGAAGTCGGTTACGCAAGATGCGAACGCCGTAAAGGTACTTTGTGAAGATGGCAGTCAGTATGACGCAGAGCTACTCATTGCATCCGATGGCATACGCTCTGCAGTGCGAGCGCAAGTCGCACCAAAGATTCAACCTGAATATGCAGGCTATATAGCTTGGCGTGGCGTGTGTGACGAAGCCTGCCTATCAAGGAACACTCTAGAGACTCTATTCAATCGCTTTGGCTTTTGTTTGCCCAATGGCGAGCAAATGCTGGGTTATCCAGTTGCTGGTTCTGGCAATGACACGCGTCCAGGCAAGCGTCGCTATAACTTTGTTTGGTATCGCCCAGCCTCAGAGCATGAGGAGTTGGTAAGCCTTCTTACAGACGATGATGGTCATCACTACCCTACCGGCATCCCACCACTCAAAGTGTCTTGGAAGCATATCGCTCGCATGCGAAAAGTGGCGCAGGAGATCTTGGCACCCCAATACGCAGAAATATTAGAAAAAACAGCCGCACCATTTTTACAAGCCATTTATGACGTGCGCTCCGAACAAATTGTCTTTGGCAGAATCGCACTCATGGGCGATGCCGCTTTTGTTGGTAGGCCGCACGTAGGTATGGGTGTTACCAAGGCCGCTGATGAGGCAATAGTGATTGCAAAGCATATTGCCGCACATGGCGCTACCCCAGCAGCGCTCAACGCATACAGCGAAGAGCGCTTAGAGCTAGGCCAACAAGTAGTGGCTAGAGCCCAATATTTGGGTCGCTATATGCAAGCCCAAGGAAGTAAGGGCAATAGGGATAACGAGAAGTTAAAAAGAAATGCCGATACTGTGATGGCGGAAACCGCGATTGATATCAGCGATCTATTAGCTCAAGGGAAAGCAGTGCCTGAATCTGCGCATTAAAAGGTGCATTCAGTTAAGATTTAAAACAATAAAAAGTATTCTTATTTAACAAAGTTTTATATGGAGGAGACAACCATGAAACAAAAAGTAACGAATCAAACAAGACGCAAGATGTTAATTGGTGGAGCCGCAGCAGCAAGCACCCCACTTTGGTTAAACGTGGCAAATGCTCAGACTGACACTATTAAGATCGGCTTTCCAACGCCGTTGACAGGACCCTTCTCAGCAGAAGCTCAGGATCAGGTGAAGGCGGCTGAATTAGCCATCAAAGAATTTAACGATGCAGGCGGCCTTAACGGACGTAAGGCAGAGCTTCTAGTGAGAGACACCAAGCTCAACGCTGGAGAAGCCGCAACTCGTACTTTGGAGTTGATTGAAAAAGACAAAGTTAACTTTGTCGTTGGCTCACTTTCAGCGGCAACACAACTTTCTATCAACGCCGTTTGCAAAGAGCGTAAAGTTCTCTTTAACTCCATTAGTCAATCTGATGCAATTAACGAAGCGAAAGACTGGAGTGTTTATACATTCCACGAAGCACTAAACCCAACAATGACTGCTGGCGCTGTAGCACGTTACTCTATTCCACGTTTTGGAAAGAAGATTGTGTTCTTAACAGCTGACTATGCTTACGGCCATGAAATGGTGCGCGCGTTTGAGCGTGCTGGTAAAGAAATGGGTGCTACAACCCTGGCTGATATTCGCCATCCATTGGGCACATCAGATTATTCAGCATTCTTACCGCGTATCAAAGCCTTGAATCCAGATATTTTAGTTTTATGCAACTTTGGACGTGACCTGGTGAATTCAGCAAAGCAGTGTACTGATTTTGGTTTGAAATCCAGCATGAAAATTGTGGCGCCTGTTTTGCTCTACACCTCACGCATTGCCGGTGGAGCAGAAGCATTTGAAGGCATTGCTGGTGGAACCTCCTACTATTGGGGTCTGGAGGATCGTATCCCGCAAGCAAAAGCATTTAACGATGCCTACAGAAAAGCATACAACGGCTCCGTTCCTTCTGATTACGGTGCATTAGGTTATGCAGGCGTTAAAAGCGTACTTGCATCAGTCAAAATTGCAAAATCTAGCGACACTATGAAGGTGGTCGCTGCAATGGAAAATCTCAAGTATGACTGGTACAAGGGTCCCGAATACTATCGTAAATGCGATCATCAAGCAGTTCAATCTGTCATCATCATCGAGTCAAAATCAAAAGATATGAAAGATAAGTATGACGTCTTCAAGATTTTGACGATTGAACCTACTACAGAGAAAAACATGCGTTCTTGTGCAGAGCTAGGTCACAAGGCCTAATCCAAAACTTCAGGGTGAATTTCTAATTCACCCTGATTCACTCCTCAAAACCACTTGGTGGAGGGGAGTTTTTTCTGAGTACATTTATGACCGGTCTTACATTCGAACTTCTCTGCATGCAATTGCTTACAGGTATCGCCTTAGGCAGTATTTATGCACTTCTAGCCCTTGGCCTATGTCTCATTTTTGGCATGCTGAACGTGGTGAACTTTGCACATGGCGCCTTCTTTATGGTGGGCGCATTTTTAGGCGTCTACTTCCTGGGTATCACCGGAAGCTTTTGGTTCAGTCTGGCACTAACACCCCTAATAACAGGCTGTATTGGTCTTGTAACCGAGCGTTTCTTAGTTAGGCCGCTCTATGGTCGCGGTCTCGATTACCCCCTTCTTCTTACCTTTGGTCTTTCTTATGTTTTGATCGAAGTTATACGTATAACCTTTGGCATCGAAGGCCTTCCGTCAGTTACCCCAGAGGGTCTTGGCGGAACAGTGAATGTAGGCATTGGTTATTTCCCTAAATATCGCCTCTTCCTCATTGCGGCTACTGCAGTCGTCATTTTGGGTGTTTGGTTCTTCATTCAAAAGACGCGTTATGGCCTCATCATTAAAGCCGGCGCTGCCGACCAAGAAATTGTGAAGGTCTTAGGCATCGATATTGCTAAGGTTTGGTTTTTGGTTTTTGGGTTGGGTTGCGCAATTGCCGGTCTTTCAGGAATTCTTGCCTCACCAACACGCTCAGTCAATCCAGAGATGGGTATTCCCATTCTGGCGGAATCTTTTGTGGTGACCGTTGTAGGCGGCATGGGCTCTCCAGTCGGCGCAGTGCTGGCTGGCTTGTTAGTGGGTGTGGTCTACAGCATGACCTCCCTCTTCTTCCCCGACTTAGCAGAACTTTCCATTTTTGTACTGATGGCTGTAGTGCTGTTAATTCGCCCACAAGGTTTATTTGGCAAAGCAGGAGCAATGGGCTAAGGCTCCGAATATTTATGAATTCATTTTTCCAACTCATTGCACGTCATCGCGTACTAGCTTGCATGCTGTTCTTAGCAATCTTTCCATTCATCATGCCGTATGAAGCCTTGGCGATCAATATTTTGATCTTTGGTTTATTCGCCATGGGCTTTAACTTGCTGTTTGGTTACATGGGCCTACTATCTTTTGGTCATGCAGCCTTCCTAGGCATTGGTAGCTATATCACCGGCATAGCCATTGTTCACTATGGTTTACCTTGGGGCGCCGCCATTCTGGTTGGCGTCATTGGCGCCGCTCTTGGCGGCCTCATCATGGGCTACCTGGCCATTCGCACTCGTGGCATCTACTTCTCCATGGTGACCTTAGCGCTTGGTCAAATTGTGTACTACATCTTCTATAAGGCAGAGAGCCTTACTGGTGGTGAGAATGGTTTACGAGGTGTCCGCGTAGATGAATTCAACATCTTAGGCATCCCAGTTGACTTCTTAAATCCATTAGTGAAGTACTACATCATTCTTTTCTTTGTGGTGATTGCCATTTGGCTTATTTCCCGCATCCTAAGCTCACCCTTAGGCGCTGTGATGGAAGCAATCCGTGAGAATGAGAAGCGCGCAGCAGCTTGTGGATTTGACGTAGCCCGTACCAAACTATTGGTTTTTGTATTATCAGCAGCGATTTGTGGCTTAGCAGGTTCATTACGCGCCCTCCACCTCTCTATCGTGCCAATTGATTCTTTGCACTATCTACAGTCTGGCCAAGCAGTCATGATGAGCATTCTCGGTGGAATGGGCACCTTCTTTGGCCCATTCATCGGTGCAGCAGTCATGCTCTACTTGGAAGACGTGGTCACCACCTTCACTAAGCATTGGATGGCTGTCGTTGGTTTAGTGTTCATGTTCTTTGTACTGTTCTTCCCTAAAGGCATCTGGGGAACCATTCTGAGCAAGCTACAAATTAATCAGGATTCTAAATAATGAATAGTGCAACTACAACCCCTATTCTTGAAGCGCGTCATGTCAGTAAGAGCTTTGGTAAGTTCAAGGCATTACAGGACGTATCCACTAGCTTTATGCCTGGAACACTTACGGCAATTATTGGCCCGAATGGTGCAGGTAAAAGCACCTTCTTTAATGTCTTGAGTGGCGCGTTCCCACCATCGAGCGGTCAAATTCTATTTAATGGCAAAGATATCACGGGCATGCAGCAGCATGAATTTGCTCGTATCGGAATCTCTAAAAGCTTTCAGATCACTAATGTGTTTAAGCAACTCAGCGTTCATGAGAATGTCCGGGTGGCCGCACAGATGGAAACAGCGCGTTACAACTTCCTCCGAAATGCGCAAAGTTATCCAAAGCCAATTGAGATCGCCGATGAATTACTGCATCGAGTTAATCTAGAGCACTTACGCAATAAGAAGACGGGTGACTTAGCGCATGGCCAACAGCGCGCCCTAGAAATTGCGATGGCATTGGCCTGCAACCCCAGCCTTCTATTGCTAGATGAACCCACTGCCGGCATGTCTCCAGAAGAAACTTTGGTCATGATGGAATTGATTCGCACACTTGCTAGTGAGCGCACGGTTATTTTGGTTGAACACAAGATGAAACTCATCATGGGCCTTTGTAAGCGCATCATCGTACTGCACCATGGCGAGTTCTTGGCAGAAGGCACTCCAGAAGAAATCCAAAATAATGCAGAGGTACGTCGTGTGTACCTAGGTCAAGGTTAATCAGAAAGCAAACTATGTTGCGTGTAGAAAACTTAAACGCTTGGTATGACCGTAGTCACGTATTGCAAGGCATCTCACTTGAGGTGAACAAAGGTGAGATCGTTACTTTGATGGGCCGCAATGGTGCCGGCAAAACCACTACCCTACGGTCTCTGATGGGCCTGTTATCTAAACGCCAAGGTAAAGCATCCATTGATGGCACTTCATTTTTAGATTTACCTGCTCACGAGCGCTTTCATTTAGGTCTGGCATATGTTCCAGAGGATCGCCGCATCGTTCCCGGGCTGACTGTTAAAGAAAACTTAGAGCTTGGGGTGATCGCCAAGAAGAACTCAGGTGACATGAGTGCATTAGTTGATGAGATTGCTGAAACCTTCCCCAGACTAAAAGAGCGCTTACATCAAGACGGCACATCAATGTCTGGTGGCGAGCAACAAATGTTGGCTATTGCCAGAGCCATGATTGGTAAGCCTAAAGTCATTCTGCTCGACGAACCCTCAGAAGGCATCATGCCGGTCTTGGTTGAAGAGATGTTTGAGCTCTTTGCCAAACTAAAGCAAGAAGGTCTAACCATTCTACTGGTGGAGCAAAACGTACAACAAGCTTTGAAAATTTCTGATCGCGCCTATATTCTTGATCAAGGCGAGATTGTTTTTCATGACACTGCTCAGAACCTCTTAAACAATGACGAGGTTCAGCAGAAGTATTGCGCCGTTTAGATGAGATGAAGCCAGTGACCTAGCTGGTGCCAAAAACTTTCAGGGACTAAAGTAAGTAACCAGGTAATCGTAATAAAGCGCAAGAGCTTACCGATAAACATGTAAATCAGACATGGCTGCCACGGGAGCTTTAACCATCCCGCCGCTAGACATAAGGGGTCACCCAATACAGGCAACCAAGACAGCAACAACAACTTAGGCCCCCACCCTTCAAGCCAACGCTTTAGGCGGGTATTGCGGGGCTCATCCATTACCTTAAAGCTATTGCGTGCTATCACCCCCAGCCACCAATCTAGCATCCCCCCTAATGTATTGCCAACCGTGGCAACTGCAATCGCCGCCCAAAATAAGTGGGGGTTAAGAGTGATATAGCCAAACAGAATAGGTTCGGAACCAGCCGGTATTAATGTTGCGGAAATAAACGCGCTGATAAATACTGCCGGCAAGCCAACAGAAGGCATTTCAAACCACCCAAAAAAATGCTCGAATACCGTGTCCATTAAGTCATGGCCTCTAGGGAGCTGCCATACGAGTGAATTTTTTTAGATCTCATGAAGTCTATTTTGCCTTGTTTTAAGCAATCTCCAAGATTTTCAAATCTTGCTTAAACTAGTACCCAAATCAGCAAATAAACCATAAAACCTATAAATTGAGACTTTTATGAATCACCCCATTCCTAAGCCAGACCAATACCAAGAAATGCGTGAAGCATTGCGAGATCTCTGTGGCTCTTTTGATTCTGCCTATTGGCAAAAGATTGATCACGAACGAGGTTATCCAGAGGCTTTTGTGGATGCGATGACTAAGGCTGGCTGGCTGGCCGCCTTAATTCCGGAAGAATATGGTGGCTCCGGCTTAGGCCTTGCTGAAGCCTCAGTAATTATGGAAGAGATTAATTTTTCTGGGGGTAACTCAGGCTCATGTCACGGGCAGATGTACAACATGGGTACCCTACTTCGCCATGGCTCAGACGCGCAGAAAAAAATGTATCTTCCCAAAATTGCTTCGGGAGAACTTCGCCTTCAAAGCATGGCCGTTACCGAACCAACCACTGGTACCGACACCACTAAACTGAAAACGACGGCAGTTAAAAAAGGTGATAAGTATGTAGTCAATGGTCAAAAGGTGTGGATCTCCAGAATTCAACACTCTGACTTAATGATTTTGCTGGCGCGCACTACTCCACTTAGTGAAGTACAACGCAAGTCAGAAGGCATGTCGATCTTTATCGTCAATCTCGCTGACGCCATTGGCAAAGGCATGGAAGTGCGACCCATTGCTAACATGGTGAACCACGAAACTAACGAAGTGTTCTTCGATAACCTAGAAATCCCCGCAGAGAATCTGATTGGTACCGAAGGCCAAGGATTTAAATACATTTTGGATGGCTTAAATGCCGAGCGAGTCTTGATCGCTGCTGAATGTATTGGTGATGCGTACTGGTTTATTGATCGCGCCCGTCGCTATGCCAATGACCGAGTCGTTTTTGATCGCCCAATAGGTAAAAACCAAGGGATTCAATTTCCGATTGCTGATAGCTATATTGAAACCGAAGCCGCAAATCTCATGCGCTTTAAAGCTTGTGAGTTATTTGACAATCACCAACCCTGTGGCCCAGAAGCTAATATGGCGAAATACCTAGCCGCAAAAGCCTCATGGGAAGCAGCAAATGTCTGCTTGCAAACTCATGGTGGCTTTGGCTTTGCCAATGAATACGATGTTGAACGTAAATTTAGAGAAACTCGCCTTTACCAAGTGGCGCCTATTTCAACGAATTTAATTTACTCCTATATTGCTGAACATGTTCTTGGTCTCCCAAGATCATTCTAGGAAAACGTTGATATGAGCATTCGCCCACTGGATGGTATTACTGTTGTTTCTTTAGAGCATGCTATTGCCGCACCTTTCTGTACGCGCCAATTAGCGGACTTAGGCGCACGAGTCATTAAAGTTGAGAGGCCTGGCGGCGGTGACTTTGCGAGGGGTTATGACACCCAAGTAGATGGACTCTGCTCTCACTTTGTATGGGTCAATCGCTCTAAGGAAAGTTTGACCCTAGATCTTAAGCAGCCATCAGCAATTGCAGCACTCAAGACTTTGTTGAAGACCGCCGATGTCTTAGTGCAAAACCTGGCGCCAGGTGCTGCTGCACGTATGGGACTCACAGCTGAGATTTTGCAGAAAGATAATCCAAAACTGATTTTGTGCGATATCTCGGGCTATGGTAGTGACGGCCCTTATCGAGATAAGAAAGCCTACGACTTACTTATTCAGAGTGAAGCAGGATTCTTGTCGATTACCGGAACGCCTGAAAACCCTAGCAAGGCTGGAAATTCCATTGCTGACATTGCTGCCGGCATGTATGCTTATACCAATATCTTAGCCGCTCTCTTGCAAAGAGGAAAAACAGGTAAAGGCTCGGTCATCGATATCTCTATGCTCGAGTCTCTTACCGAATGGATGAGCTTTCCTCTGTATTACGCCTACAAAGGTGCAGAACCGCCACCGCGCAATGGCGCCTCTCACGCCACTATCTATCCATACGGCCCCTTTAAGGCAGGCGATGGTAAGACAGTCATGCTCGGCTTACAGAATGAACGTGAGTGGGTGCAGTTTTGCGAAACCGTTTTAGAAAACCCTGCACTTGCCCAAGATGAACGCTTTGATCGTAACTTCAAGCGCAATGAAAAGCGCGCAGAACTTTTAGATATTATTGACACTTGCTTTGGCGGCCTTACTTCCGTGCAATTAATTGCAAGACTAGAAAAAGCGCAGATTGCAAATGCCCACCTTAATGATATGGAGGGTCTTTGGAAGCATGAGCAGTTTAAAGCGCGCAATCGTTGGACCCAGGTGGATACCCCCAACGGTGCGATTGCTGCCTTGCTGCCCCCAGGATTAAATAGCAGCTATGACTATCGTATGGACCCCATCCCTGCGATTGGAGATCATACCGACTCCATTCTTAAAGAATTAGGGTTGGGAGAGTCTGACATTGCCGGCATGAGAGCAAGCGGCGCAATTTAAAGCAGTGGCGAAGTAAGATGCGCCGCATTTTCGAGATAACGATGCCAGCGCGGGCGCTTTGCCCAGGCTTTAGGATCAACATAATCTGATTGCTCTAAGTAGGACTCAATCAGCTTCTCAAGATTGGCGCAGAAGTCATCGTTATACACAATCAAGCTAATTTCAAAGTTCAGCCGCAAACTACGTTGATCAAAATTCACTGAACCAAAGATTGCAATCCGCCTATCAATCAACAAGCTCTTGGTATGCAAGAGGCCTCCATGGAACTCTGCGATTTTGACACCTGCATTCATTAAGTCACCATAAAAACTTCTGCTACTCCAGGCAACCAATTTGGAATCATTCAACTTAGGAACGATCAGAGTAACCTTTACTCCACGGGCCGCAGCCGCCATCAATGCCTGAAGTAAGCCATCATCTGGGCCAAAGTATGGCGTAGTAATGGTTAACTCTTCTCTAGCATCCATAATGGCTGACAAGAGCACTTGATAAAGAATATCGTCTCGGTATACCGGGCCAGATGAAAACTCCTGAGCTAAAACGCCACCCTCATGTGGCGATACTGGTAGCTCGCGATCATTGAAGTGGGTAATTTTAGGGTTATCAACACTCCAGTCAAAAGAAAACGTGAGTTCAAACTGAGATGCAACTGGACCTTCAATGCGCACCATGGCATCAACCCACTCTCCCACTCCAGAGTCCTGCTTAAAAGTACGAGGGTCGACCATATTCATACTGCCAGTCCACACCACGAATCCGTCCACCACAAATATTTTTCGATGCAAGCGCAGATCTGCACGGCGGAACTGGAAGCGGCCAATCTGAATCGGCAATGCCTCAGTGACCTGAATGCCAGCCGCTTTAAAACGTTTGGGCCAAGCAGACTTAAACCAATCTTTACTTCCGAGTGAGTCCAACAAAACACGGCATGCAACACCACGCTTGGCTGCGGCTATCAAAGCCTCGCAAACCCGATCCGCATCACCGCCCAATGCCCAGATATAGAACTCTAAATGGAGGCTTTTCTTGGCTGAGTTAATTTCATCAATGAAATTTTGTAGAATTTTTAATGATTCTGTGTGCAATTTAATCTTATTGCCAGCAACCACGGGTGAGCCGTTCTTAGATTCTGCAAGCAGGCTCAAGGCCCTACCTTCCATTGGCAATTTCTCTCTATCGCCAATAAATTGCTTCCTCATCAGCTCAGTAGTTTCCTGGTATTCGCGATTCATCCGAATAATTTTTCGAGTCAAGACTCTTCCAACCGGGCGCTCACCAATCAAAATATACAAACTTATTCCCAATAGAGGGAACGTCATCACAATAAATATCCACGCAAAAGCTACGCCAACAGGTCTTCTTACAGAAATAATAAGGAAAATAAAATACGTTACAAATGAGAAATGGATTAATAAAATCAATCTCAAATTAAATGTAGATTGTGTATTAATAAAAAATCCTAATAAGTCATTCATTCAAGTTCCAATTCAGCAGTAATACCTAGGTGATCTGATAGCTTTAACCATTCATACAAAATTTCCGCTGAATGTACTTTTATTCCTCGAACATAAATCCTATCCATTGAAAGCAATGGCTTCATACTAGGAAACGTTTTTGCTGGAGAGCCAGTCAGCAATTCAAATACTTCATCAAAGCCGGCAGCCTTCATGGGAGCGCTCACACGATTGCGCCAATCATTGAAGTCTCCAGCCACGATCGTAGGTCCATTTTGAGTGAGTTCCTGGATATGCCCAATGATAGCCTCCAACTGTCGCTCTCTGCCCCGCTCGAAAAGCGCCAAATGCACACAGAAACAATGAATCGGTTGATCCATGCCATCCAAAGTAGTAACGCTATGTAGCAGGCCACGACTCTCAAAACGATATGCTGAAATATCGTAGTTATTTCCTTTTTGTTGAGGGTGCTTAGAGAGGATGGCATTACCATGATGCCCATCGCGGTACTCGACATTTTTCCCATAATGCCAATCGCGCCAAAAGTCTTCCGAAAGAAAGTGAGTCAACTCTATTAACGGCCATTGGCTAAAGCGACGCACTCTACCCCGATGCTCCTGTTGCAGCTCCTGCAAGAAAAGTAGATCTGGGTGATGACTACGCATTTTTTCTCGCAGCTGGTAAATCGTGGAATGTCTATGTAAGGGAGATACCCCCTTATGGACATTCATACTCAGCACCGTGAAACGAGAAGTTTTATTAGGGCTCATTAAAACTGACCTGCGGCACGTTGACGTCGAACGCGCGCCAAGTAGATTTCGCTCTCGACTAAATCTTGACACTGCATGCATTTATTGCAAATGGATGCCCGCTCCCGCAACTCGTCAATCGAGTCTATCGGGTGAGTATCTAAATATTCGCGCAAATCCACGTCGAGGACCTCATTGCAGAGGCACACCACTTCAGCCATAGGTCAAAAATAGGGAAATCAATTTCATTACAGTCATTTTGCCATTGCCTTGATAGAATCAGGCGCATGTTAAAAGCTTTTCAAGATGCCCTTTCCTTGTTAGCCCACCTCGATGGCGGTGTAATGGGGATCGTCTGGGTTTCTCTACAGGTCAGCCTTACCGCCCTTCTGGTTGGAACGCTTTTGGGTCTACCGATTGGCGCCCTTCTGGCCACCGAACGTTTTGCGGGCAAAAGGACCATCATTGTGATCCTGAACACCCTCATGGGTGTGCCTACAGTCATAGTTGGCGTATTGGTATATCTCATGCTGTCACGTACAGGGCCCCTTGGCATGTGGGGCTGGCTATTTACAGTAAAGGGTATGACTGTGGCTCAAACATTGCTCACAACCCCTTTAATCGCAGCCCTTAGCCGCCAAATCCTGGAGGACTCTTGGAAAATACATCGCGATTCCTTTCTGAGCCTCAAATTGCCACCCCTCCCCCGCTTTAAATGGCTGATATGGGATTCCCGCTTCTCGCTGACTATTGCCGTGCTTGCCGGTCTAGCTAGAGCCATATCCGAGGTTGGAGCAGTCATGATTGTTGGTGGCAATATTGATCATTCCACCAGAACGATGACAACTGCGATAGCGCTAGAGACCAGCAAAGGCGACCTACCTTTAGCCCTTGCCCTTGGCATCGTCTTGCTCGCCATTGTTCTTCTGGCCAATTTATTTACCTTTGCAGTTCGCCAAATTGCGGAGCACCGCTATGGTTAATGCAATGGAAACTTTTGAAAAGTTCATTGAGCTCAAAGACATCATCGTCAAAAGCAATGGCAGAACCATTCTGAATATCCAGCACGCCCTCATTCCAGCAGACAGAATTACTGCTTGTATTGGCCCCAATGGCGCTGGCAAAACTACTCTTCTGAAACTTCTAGATGGGCTCGTTAAGCCAGATGGCGGAACAGTGAGTTACTCGTTTAAAACAAAAACGGCTTTGGTTTTACATCACACCCCGATGATCAAAGCCTCAGCAAAAACAAATATCGCAATGGTTTGTGATGCGGACGCGTCCATTACGAATGCTGATATAGACTCTGTGATTGAGCAAGTAGGTTTAAGCGAGTTAGCCAACAGCCCAGCACATAAATTATCCGCAGGCGAAAGACAAAAGGTTTGTCTTGGAAGAGCTATTCTTCAAAAACCCAATTTGGTTCTACTAGATGAGCCTACTGCCAATCTCGACCCCAAGACTACCGAACAGGTTGAAGAGCTGATTCGTCAATTTGACCGTCAGGGGGTAGATGTGATTTTTTCATCCCATCAACTTGCCCAAGTACAAAGACTAGCTGAGTACATTATCTTCATTGACCAAGGGGAAATAAAGGAAAAGGGACCCGTAGGCCCCTTCTTTAGCAATCCTCAAACTCCAGCAGCTAAACGCTACTTACGGCAAGAATTACTTTCCACCTAATTATTTGGCAACAGCTGCAACAGGCGGAGTAAATGGTGGTGGTGCAGTGCACGCTGCTGGCGCTGGAGTTCCAGAGACCTTAAATTGATCTGCCACCTTATTTTGGACTAAACACAATTTATATGCGCCAACCTTGTCCCCATAAGCGGCTTTAGCTTTAGCCAAATTAGCAGCCTCTTGTGCCTCTGGGCTCAATGGTGGCAAAGTCGCAAGTACCGAGGAGGCAGCAAATGCGCAAAACGTAAGAGCAATGATTCTTTTCATGGCCTTATCCTTATTTATTCAGTTTGTCATACCAGAGCTCATGGTGCTCTTTAGCCCAAGTAGCATCTACATAGCCGGTCTTCATGCCATCGATTGAACCTTGCATACCAATGGTGCCGATATAAATATGGCCCATCGCCATGGTAGTCATCAAGATTGCAGCGCTACTGTGAATGATGTTGGCGATTTGCATAGTGCCGCGCAGGTACTCAATCTGCATAAACGGCACAATCATATCGAGCACAAATCCTGAGGCAGAAATTACCAGGCCTAAGAAAGTCATACCGAACCAGAACCAAAACTTCTCACCCATATTGAAAAAGCCAGCAGGCACATGCTTGCCGCTAAACATTCCACCGAAAGTTAACAGCCAATTGAGATCGCCTTTTTCTGGAATATTTTTACCGACAAAGAGCAAGAAGAAAATCACAATGCTTAGGGTAAATAATGGGCCGGAAAAATTATGAATATTCTTGCAAACAAACAAGAAGGATCCATATGCGACACCGCCCATCAATGGCATTGCAAAATATTTGCCATACAAAATCATCAAACCAGTAAACGCTAAGGCCAGGAAGCTAAAGGCCATAACCCAGTGAGTGATGCGGTCCAATGCACTAAAGCGCTTTACTTTAATGCCTGACAATGGCTCGTGTAGTTTGATTGAGCCTTTGATGGTGAACATAGCAATAATGCCAAAGAAGGCAATCGCCAACAACCAGCCTCCGTATACAGTAATGATGCCGTTACGAATTACGCGCCATTCTTGACCAGCACGCTGGATTAAAACACCTGCTTGTTTATCCGGAATACTGACGTAGTTTTGTGGATCACTGTTTGGCGCCGTGAAAATGGATGGATTAGCTGGCTGAGCCTGCGCTTGAGTGCCATTGGCCAAAGCGTTTGGATTTGCCGGCACAGATGCAGGAGGCACGTCTACTCCACTAGGAGAAGGCAAAGGCGCCATCGGTGCACGTTCAGCAAAGCTCATACCACTCGCTAGAGTTAGTGACAAACCTACAGCCACCACCAAAGTGCGTAGAACTTTAGAAAATGATCGTTTCATACACATGTCCTTAAACGTTTTCGTTTTATTTATTGTTATTTAGTTGATCACTTAACGCGACTGTATTCGTTTTGACCTTGATTGCGCTTGTCAATTGACTCGGTCCAACTAGCCAGATTGCCTGGCGTCCAATTCTTAGTCATAAATCCATCATTAGCGCCCATATAAGGAGCTACATCTGGACGCTTAGCAGCTTTAGCAGCAATTTCTGGCGGCTCAGAGCAAGCCCCCAAGAAAGCAGCTACTGCAAAACACAAGCCGAGAGTTTTGAAATTGACTTTCATTATTGAGCTCCTGGAATCTTTGCAGCAGGCGTTGGTGTAGGCGCTGGGACATCTGGTCCACCGTAAGCAGTATTCCAACCAAAGGCTTTGGATCCTGGATACTTGCCATTCTTCTCACGGGTAGCAACGCGATTATTAAAGATGCCGCTAATGACATCACTATCGCCACCAATCAATGCCTTGGTAGAACACATTTCAGCGCAAAGCGGTAACTTGCCTTCTGCCAAACGATTACGGCCATATTTTTCAAACTCTGCAACGCTGCCGTTTTCTTCTGGGCCACCACTACAGAATGTGCACTTATCCATTTTGCTGCGGGAGCCGAAAGCACCCTTGCTGAGGAACTGTGGCGCGCCAAATGGGCAAGCAAAAGAGCAGTAACCGCAACCGATACAGATATCTTTATCGTGCAGAACAACACCCTCATCCGTACGGTAGAAACAATCTACTGGGCATACAGCCATACATGGGGCATCGCTACAGTGCATACAAGCAACTGAAACTGATTTTTCTTGACCAATAATGCCGTCATTCACCGTTACAACGCGACGACGGTTAACACCCCAAGGCACTTCGTTTTCATTCTTACAGGCTGTGACACAACCATTGCACTCAATGCATCGCTCCGTGTCACAAATAAATTTCATTCTTGCCATTGTGTTCTCCTGACCTTATTTTTTTGACTTAGGCAAATTTCTCGATTTGACACATTGTGGTTTTCGTTTCTTGCATCATCGTCACCATGTCATAACCATAAGTAGTTGCAGTATTAACCGCTTCACCCTGAACTACTGGGGCGGCGCCTTCTGGGTAATACTTCCGAATATTTTCGCCCTGCCACCAGCCAGCAAAGTGGAATGGTACAAATGCGGTTCCTTGATCAACACGCTCAGTCACTAATGCGCGCACCTTAATCTTGGCACCCGTTGGCGATTTCACCCAAACGTAATCCCAGTTCTTAATGCCACGATCTGCTGCAGCCTTAGGATTAATCTCCACAAAGTTTTCTTGCTGGAGCTCTGCCAACCATGGATTAGAACGAGTCTCATCACCACCGCCTTCATACTCAACCAAACGACCTGAAGTCAAAATGATTGGGAACTTCTCATATAACTTCTGATTCAAGTTTTGATCTTGAACAGTCTTATAGAGGGTTGGCAAGCGCCAGAAGTTTTTCTTATCAGCAGCTGTTGGGTACTTACGCATCATTGGAGCGTTTGTACTGTAGAGCGCTTCACGGTGAATTGGAACTGGGTCTGGGAAGTTCCAAACCACTGCACGCGCTTTGGCGTTACCAAACGGATGACAGCCATTCTTCATGACTACGCGCTGGATACCACCAGATAGGTCAGTCTTCCAGTTCTTACCTTCGGCGAGTTTTTTCTCGTCTTCAGTTAACTGATCCCACCAACCTAATTTCTTCACAAACACGTGGTCAAACTCTGGGTAGCCAGTAGTAATTGCGGCGCCCTTAGAGTGAGATCCATCTGCAGCAAGCAAGCTGACGCCTTCACGCTCAACGCCGAAGTTGGCGCGGAAGTTTCCGCCACCTTCCATAACACTCTTACTTGTGTCATACAAATTTGGTGAGCCTGGATGCTTAATAGCTGCTGTACCGTAGCAAGGCCAAGGCAAGCCATAGTAATCACCAGTAGTGTCATAGCCAGTAACTGGATCAACACCACCGCGAGACTTCAAGGTCTTTGGATCAAAGGTTGCAACCATTCTCATGTGAGCCTTGAGGCGCTCAGGAGTCTGACCGGTGTACCCAATAGTCCAGCAAGAACGATTAATCTCGCGCAGGATGTCCTCAATTTGCGGCTCTTTCCATTGCTTACCAGCAAATTTAGAACTGAGCATTTTGTAGTTCTTAGACAACTCTTCGCCGAAGCCTAGGCGATCAGCAAAAGCCTGCATGATCACGTGGTCAGGAACAGATTCAAACAATGGATCGATTACCTTCTCGCGCCATTGTAATGAACGGTTTGAAGCCGTTGCCGAACCGCATGTTTCAAACTGCGTTGCAGCTGGCAATAAGTAAACATTGCGATTCTTATTAACTGCTTGACCCTCTGCAGCAGGCATTGCAGCCATTGCAGCAGTAGCACTTGGATATGGATCAACTACTACCAAGAGATCCAACTTATCCATCGCACGCTTCATGTCGAGGCCGCGAGTTTGTGAGTTCGGAGCATGACCCCAGAAGAACAAGCCCTTTACGTTAGTCTGCTGGTCGATCATGTCATTCTTCTCGAGAACAGCATCAACCCAACGAGACACAGTAGTGCCAGATTTCTCCATCATGTCAGGCGCATAACGACCCTTAATCCACTCGTAGTCAACACCCCAAACTGTTGAGAAGTGCTTCCATGAGCCAGCAGCCAAACCATAGTAACCAGGCAACGAATCTGGGTTAGGACCAACGTCAGTTGCACCCTGAACGTTATCGTGACCGCGGAAAATATTAGTACCACCACCAGACTTACCTACGTTACCTAAAGCTAATTGCAAAATACAAGAGGCGCGCACAATCGCATTACCGATCGTGTGCTGGGTTTGACCCATGCACCAAACAACGGTACTAGGACGATTCATCGCCATCGTTTTAGCGGCTTGGTAAACCTGAGCCTCAGGCACGCCACAAGCCTCTTCAACTGCGGCGGGAGTCCACTTCTCCATCACTTCTTTACGAATCTCTTCCATGCCATAAACACGGTCATTGATGTACTTCTTATCTTCCCAGCCGTTTTTGAAGATGTGATACAGCATGCCGAACAAGAAAGGAATATCAGTACCCGAGCGAATGCGGATGTACTGGTCTGACTTAGCAGCAGTACGCGTGTAGCGCGGATCTACTACAACGACCTTGCAACCATTTTCTTTTGCATGCAACAACATCAACATTGAAACTGGATGAGCTTCAGCAGCATTTGAACCAATGTACAAAGCGGCCTTGGAATTCATCATGTCGTTGTAGCTATTGGTCATCGCACCATAGCCCCAGGTGTTTGCAACACCCGCCACTGTTGTGGAGTGACAAATACGAGCTTGATGGTCTGTATTGTTTGTGCCAAAGAAAGAGACCCATTTACGGAGCAAGTAGGACTGTTCATTATTGTGCTTAGAGGAGCCAATGAAGAACATTGCATCTGGAGAATATTTCTGGCGAATATCCTTCATCTGAGCGGTAATTTCAGTTAAGGCTTGATCCCAAGAAATGCGCTGGTACTTTCCATCAACCAACTTCATGGGGTAACGCAAACGGTAGTCACCATGTCCGTGCTCACGCAAGGCGGCGCCTTTGGCGCAGTGAGCACCCATATTAATTGGGGAATCAAATACCGGGTTTTGGCGGACCCATACGCCATTCTCAACGGTGGCATCTACTGCGCAGCCTACAGAACAGTGGGTACAAATAGATCTCTTAACCTCAATCTTGCCCTTGCCATCTAGCATTGCCTTGCTTTGCTCAGCCGATGCTTTTTGAACAAAACTTAATTGACTAGCAGCGATACCAGCGCCAACTCCTACGCCTGAGCGCTTGAGGAATGCACGGCGATCCATCGTTGGAACAGCCGCTTTTAAGCCGCGTGACAGACTACCGATCAGGCGCGATGTGGAACGACTGCTTTGTGGGGTATTGGATTTACGAGTCAGACTCATATGATGTCCCTGAGAAAGTTTTTTTATTTATTTAGAAACAGTGAAAGCAATAGTGAAGCGAAGGTCGTTAAATCAGAGTGGATTCGTAGTACTTGCGCATGTGAGCAGTCATCGTTTGACCAACATCTTGCACTGCTTTAGCGCCAGTAATTTCTTGGATGACTGCTTTGCCAACTGGAGTTTGGCTCGCTACGGCAACGGCCCCAACTGCAGCGCCTGCACCAATAAAGAACTTACGGCGCGATGGCTTGTTTTCTTCGCTTAAAGCAACCTTGGATTTGGTGGTCATTGCATGCTCCTATGGGATTATTCTTGATTTGCATCAAGTGTAATAGGAAATCGCATTTTTGACATATTGGTGTAACTATTAGTTATTACGACAATATTTATATTGCGATGCAACATCAAATCATGTCGAAGCCCTGCCCTTCAATTGCTAGGAATTCTCTGGTTAGGGCTGCGATTGGATGATACAAGTGCATTTCTGGAATGCCTTCTATTGCGTCGCAAAATTCGTCATACCAGGGACGAATATGCTCATTGAAAAAAACCCTTTGATTTGTAAGGTTTGAGATCTCCACGTCATCCCCCGCAATGAGATAACGCATGACCTCACTGAGTGCCGAGATATGGTCTTCAGTTTCAGTCACATCTTCTGCGGCCTCAAGCCCAAAACCCTCTAAAGCCTTGCGAATATTCACCAAGGGCTTTTCATTTAGATGGCCTGCCATGTAAAAGGAGCCATTCAAAACGACATTCGGCTTGCCAACGCTGATGAAATTCAAATCAAACTCATCATGCCAAGCTTTGGCGGGATTATTTTTAGCGACCTCTACTACATCCATCCAAACCTTAGCTAAAGGCGCCTCATCAGCAACATCTTGTTGATCAGCGGTAGCGGCAATTTGATCCAAAAGCTCTTGATCGGGCGGCATCTGAAAAAAGCGGGCAATCAAGCCATATAAATCGGCCCTAGCCAAATCCTCAGGGAAGCCTACATCGCCTACTTCGGCGGATAGATTCTCTTTTGCTGCTTCTTTCGCAATTTCACTCATGTTTCTTTTTTCACCATATCTACCACTCGACAATCACTACACATCTTCAATCGATCCATTGCAGCCCCAGCAAAAGCACCATGCGCTCCAAGCTTGCTGAGCATCAAATCAACCATCTTAAGTGTTCCAAAAGGCTTGCCGCAGCTGATGCAATGGAATGCCTGGGTTTCATTGAGGGTGGTTCGTTGCTTGCGCTGCTCAACGGTTTGTAAACGAGGTGCAAGAGTTAAAGCCTTCTCGGGACAGGTTTGCACACAGATGCCACACTGAACACACTGCTTCTCAATAAAAGAAAGAATGGGTTCATCGGGATTGTCTAAAAGCGCGCCTTCAGGGCAACCGCTGACGCAAGACATACACAAGGTGCAAGCATCTTTGTTAATTGCTAGACCACCCAATAGGGAGGACTTTGGAAGTACAACACCCATCTCCGGCAACGGAGTCTTCGCTTGTTTTTGCA
This sequence comes from Polynucleobacter sp. MG-28-Ekke-A2, assembly GCF_035012985.1. NCBI lineage: Bacteria > Pseudomonadati > Pseudomonadota > Betaproteobacteria > Burkholderiales > Burkholderiaceae > Polynucleobacter > Polynucleobacter sp. MG-28-Ekke-A2. The sequence goes on from NZ_JAYGQU010000008.1 coordinate 68,354, forward strand.
AATGCTCTAAAGCTGCCTCAAGCGTTTCGCGTTTCTGATTTGATAAACCAATACTTGCAGGAGTACAGATTGGACTGAGTGATCCACGCTGACGCAATATGCCCATTGCCTTAGAAACAGTCGCTATATCTTCAGCAGAACTAGCCAAGATCAAATGAACGCGATCGTCAAACCCATACGCATTGAGAATACTGTTTGCTAAAACTACCTGCTCTTCAAGTACTGCACGATATGCGGGATCCTCGTCTCCACTTAACAACAAAGTCACTTCCGCAAAACCATACGTCAGCGCACCCAACCATAAGTCCAAGCCAGTGGAGGCGATATGCTCAATGCCATAAGGAATCACAAATGCTGGGAGACCTTCGAATTGCTTTGGCATGACATGCGCAGACCTGCCCAAGTCATCAATCATTTGCGTACCCGCTTTTAGGGTATGCAAAAGTAAGCTGGGAGCCATCGCCTGATTGATCTTTTTAGCTTCGGCGGTAAAGGCGCTCGCTACCGTTTTGAGCTCTTTACCTTGATGAGCAACGCTTGGGTAGTTGTAACGCATTGCACCGGAAGGGCATGCAGTTGCACAAGCTCCGCAACCCATACAAAGATTTGGATTGACCTCTACAGAACCTTGGCCATTTTTAAAGATTGAACCAATAGCGCCTGTTGAACAAACATCAATACAAGCGCTGCAACCTACTTTGCCATTGCGGCCATGAGCACAAATTTTTTCGTTATAGGCAAAATATTTGGGCTTTTCAAACTCCCCCACCATCTCGGAGAGTTGATTAACTGCCAGCGCCTGCTCAAGGGGATCAACACCGGGAGCGAAGTACCCCTGCGGCGTTTGGCTCATGCGCATCTTGGGATCTACACGTAGGTCCAAAATTAAATCGAATTCTGAATTACGTTCACGCTCTTTGCGATCAAACGATATTGCACCAATGCCGGCACATGCAGTAACGCAATCGCGATGGGATTTGCATTTACCTAAATCAATCTGGAAGGAAAGATTAATGGCTCCCTCAGGACATACTTCAACACAGGCCCCACAGCGAGTACACATCTCTGGGTCAATCGGATTTTGCAACTGCCAATCTACTGAAAAGTTCCCTAAATAACCATCCAACTTGGTAACTGCTCCGGTAAAGATTGGGTAGCTTCGGGTCAGCGGTAAGTCACCGGGCTGTGTACATAAGACAGACACATCCAAAGATGGGCTTAATTTTTCAGCCCAAGGAATGGCTTGTGACCCAGCGCCGATAATTAACAACCTACCCTGGCTTTCGTAATTCACAACAGGAACAGGTTCAGCCTCTGGCATATCAGCCAAGGCCAACAGAGCCGCAATTTTAGGGCCGGATGTTTTAGCTTCTTGAGTCCAACCAGCTACTTCACGAATATTGACAAAACGCAGTGGCGCAACCAATGGCTTTTCAGCTTGGTCAGCTAGCTCACTAAAAAGTGCGCCCTCTTGCGTACACGCTATCACCAGAGAATCAGAGCCATCTAGGGCCTTTAAAAAAGAGCCGACCTCCTGCCTGCACAAGGATTGGTGAATCGGAACCCCGATAGTTTTTGCATCCAAAGGCATGGTGCCATTACAGTTGCAGACTAATTTTTGACTCATGCGCTATCTTCTTAGGTTTTTTTCTGTTCAGACTCTATTGAGACCTTATTGGGCACTTCTTCCAACTGATCTGTAGATTTTTGTTGTGTGGATGTTAAATCAGTTTGCTGTTGGGCTGTCACTGTGTCGCCCTCAAGTTGGGGGCTAGGCGCTTTGTTCACGCTTTGTTGTGATTCCTGAGTAAGCTCTTCGCTTGGTTTGTGGAAAAGGTTGAGCATATCGCTCTGCACCATTCTCTCAAGCATTCCAGGTGGCAGCGGATCCGGTTTACTGTAGTCATCAATATAAATATCCAATCCATCCATGATGTTGAAATGGGGATCGGTAAACATTTTCTTTAGGGCAGCCTGCTGAACAGCGGGGTCTACATCTGGCTTCATAAAAGCAGAAAAGTCTGGATCAAAACGATCGATCTTGACTACATCCTCTAGGGTAACTGGCGAAGGTGCGGCCTCTTGAGCGCCCTCAATGGATGTAGTCTGAGAAGCTTCTTTAAGAATCTCTACTTTTTTCTCTAGCGAGACATCTTCTTTACCAGCTTTACGCTTAGACCAACGCCCCAGAAATCCATCGGCCATTATTCCTCCATAGGGCGTTGAGCGCCCTTAAATGAAGCAGGCTTATGGCGTTTTTTAGGTTCCGGCCGATAGTTGTCATTGACATACTCTTGCAGCCATGACGCATGCTGCTCACTCAGCGGAATCGTATCAACCGACTCACCGCCATCCAGCAAGCGAGCGGCTTCGTTATAACTAACACAAATACGATGGGGCACTGCAAACGAAGTCTCAGACTTTGCCAAGGAGAGTGATTGCTCATCGATATAGCGCTCAATATCTTCTTCCAAGCGCCACATGACAAACCATGCAGGAGTTGTAGCAGAAACATTGAGATAGTAGCCCTCAGCCTCGTCCGGAAAGAGATCAAGCTCATAACCTGTAAATAACCAGGATTCACCATCGGCATCGCGCCCAAGAAACTGACCCACAATGGATTTACTTTGCTGACTATTGAATTGCCCAAAATCAGGCAACACTTCCTGAGGTACCCAGCGAAACGAGACCCATGGGTTATCGATATTCTGTTTACGCATTAGTACTGCAAAGCGCATAAATGTTCAGAGCCTCAGGTGTTTTGAATCACAATGTTCGGAAATTTACTGCTCATATCCTTAGATAGAGTAGCAACACGGATAGCGACCTGTCTAGCAATGCCTTTATAGATTGCGCTAATCGCGCCGTCTGGGTCAGCCACTACTGTTGGGCGCCCAGCATCAGCCTGCTCACGAATCGAAAGGTTTAAGGGCAAGGAGCCCAAAAAATCTACTGCGTATTCTTTACACATTTTTTCACCACCGCCAGTGCCGAACACGTGCTCTTCGTGTCCGCATTGAGTGCAAACATAAGTGCTCATGTTTTCAATAATGCCGATAATAGGTACACCCACCTTCTCAAACATTTTGAGACCTTTACGGGCATCGAGCAAAGCGATGTCTTGAGGCGTAGTAACAATGACTGAGCCTGTAACGGGAACCTTTTGCGCCAAAGTCAGCTGAATATCACCCGTGCCAGGCGGCATATCTACGATCAGGTAATCCAGATCACGCCAACGAGTTTGGCGAAGTAACTGCTCCAGAGCTGAAGTCACCATCGGTCCACGCCAAACCATAGGAGCATCATCATCAATCAGAAAACCTATTGAACTTGCCTGTAAACCATAGGCCTCCATTGGCTCAATCGTATTTTCTTCAATAGAGTCCGGTCTACCGGTAATACCCAACATCATTGGCTGGCTTGGACCATAAATGTCTGCATCCAGAATGCCGACCTGTGCACCCTCAGCAGCAAGAGCTAAAGCGAGATTCACGGCAGTTGTTGATTTACCCACGCCGCCCTTACCACTGGCCACTGCAATAATATTTTTTACACCGGGCAATAACTTCACTCCACGCTGCACTGCATGCGCAACGATTTGACTAGAGATATTGACGCTCACATTTTTGACGCCTGATAATTCACGCAAGGCATTGATTACCGATTTACGAATCGAATCGAACTGGCTTTTAGCGGGATACCCCAGCACAATATCTAAAGAAATATCGCCGCCTTCTACGCGGAGATTTTTAATATTCTTTGCTGTGACAAAATCAATCTTCGTATTGGGATCAACTAAGTTTTTTAGCGCTGCTTGTACCAACTCTGGTGTAACCGACACTACATTCTCCTAATATGGATAACCTTAGAATGGACTTCTAAGTTTTTTAGTATTTTCTTAATTAGCGCTAGCTTACTCGTAGCCGCCAATATTTGCTGAAAGCGCCCTTGAGCACCTTCCGTCTATCACATTAGAAAATCAGCAAACTCAGGTAATAGACTGCCATCGACATCAAAGCTGTGGCTGGGATGGTGAAGATCCAGGCCCAAACGATGTTTCCGGCGACGCCCCAGCGCACCGCGCTGGCTCTCTGAGTTGAACCAACACCGACAATAGCCCCAGTAATTGTGTGGGTAGTCGAAACAGGAACACCCATGGCCGTTGCCGCAAACAAAGTAATGGCGCCACCAGTTTCAGCACAGAAGCCTCCTACTGGTTTGAGTTTTGTCAGCTTTTGACCCATGGTTTTTACAATCCGCCAACCACCAAACATCGTGCCCATCGCAATGGCGATATAGCAGCAAACAATGGTCCATATTGGCGGCATACTTGCGCTGGCATCTGTATAGCCAGTAATGATGAGTAGCAGCCAAATAATGCCAATCGTTTTTTGTGAGTCATTACCGCCGTGTCCAAGGCTATATGCGCCAGCAGAAACCAATTGCAGACGGCGGAACCAGCGATCGGTTTTAGAGAGCGTGACATTTCGGCAAACCCATGACACCAGCAACATCATCAAGGAGCCCAAAAGAAATCCAACTAATGGGGAGATGAAGATAAAAGCAACGGTTTTGATAATACCTGCCCAAACTAAACCGGCAAATCCCGCCTTAGGCAACGCCGCTCCTAGCAAGCCGCCAATCAAAGCATGAGAAGAGCTTGATGGAATGCCATAGAACCAAGTCACCAAGTTCCAGATGATGGCGCCAACCAATGCGCCAAAGATCACGTGGAGATCCACTGCGGCAGGAAGCACAATTCCCTTGCCCACAGTAGCAGCGACACTTAAATGGAAAATGAAGATGGCAAGAAAGTTAAAGAAGGCGGCAAACACCACCGCCTGTTGCGGTTTTAAAACGCCAGTAGAAACCACCGTCGCAATAGAGTTAGCAGCATCATGAAAGCCGTTCATGAAATCAAATGCAAGAGCTAGCACTACTAATAGCGCTACAACCCAAAAGGCTACTTCTGTCGCTGGCAACTTAATTCGCCTTAAGAGTTTTCAAGAACAATGCCTTCAACCAAGTTGGCAACGTCTTCACATTTATCGGTAACTTCCTCGAGCAACTCATAAATGCGCTGGCACTTAATCAGCTCACGCACTTCGATGTCTTCACGGAACAACCTAGTAATAGCAGTAGATAGAAGGCGATCAGCCCCAGACTCTAAGTGATCTATTTCATCGCAAGTCTTTAACGCCGCTTTAGCTACTTCTGGATCAGAGATATCTTTTAATGTAGCAACAGCATTCTTCATGCTGATGCAGCACTGATTACAAAGCTCTGCCATTTGCAACATCTCTGGCGTCATTTGCTTCACGTCATACAAATGCATTGCTTCAGTGCCGTTTTGCAATAAATCAGCTACGTCATCCATCGTATTGATGAGTGAAAAAATTTGGTCGCGATCTATAGGTGTGATGAAGGTCTTATGCAAACGACGATGCACCTCTTTCACAACATCATCACAAGCATGCTCAGCTTTATCTACCTCTTGGGTGTACTTAGCGCGCAAGGTTTCATCACTGTAATACTCAACGAACTTCAAAAAAGATTCGGAGGCGGAAACGATATTGCTAGCGTGCTCATTAAATAGCTCGAAGAAATTACCATCGTGAGGCATTAACTTACTGAAGAACATAAATCACGATCCTTTAGGAACAAAAACTACGGGTTTTGTTATGTTTGCCGACATTCTAAACAATTGCTATTGAACAACTGGAAAGCCGGCATCTGTAATGAGCTGGCTCGCCTGCGCGACAGATAGGGTTGTTTCGAGAGTGACGGTCTGGCTTGCCAAATCCGCCTGAACTTTAGCCTGAGGATCTTGGGTCTGCACTGCCCGAGTGACGGCATTAATGCAGCCCCCACAGGTCATTCCGGAAACCTTTAAACTCAACATATAGGGCCTTTTGCTGTGAATATAGCTTGTATAGAGTAGATTATCTTCTATATGGATCCCCAAAAAGACACTAATTCAGAGCTATTTACTCTAGATATCAGCGGGATGACCTGCGCCTCTTGTGTTGGCAGGGTTGAAAAGGCTCTAGACAAGATTCCAGGAGTGGAAGCAGCCAGCGTGAATTTGGCAACCGAACAAGCCAAAATTCGCGTAAACGCTGATTCCGGGGTCAAAATCGATGACATCATCGCTTTAGTACAAAAAACAGGTTATTCAGCCAAAATCAGTGCGCCCCACGGCATTCCAGAGTTAGCCCCCTCTAAATTATTCTGGGGGACTGATGGTCTGGGTCGTGTCATTCTAGGTTTCAGTCTTTCAGCCCCACTCATTCTGCCCATGTTCCTCATGCCTTTTGGCATTCATTGGTCACTGTCACCGACATGGCAACTATTACTTGCAACTCCAGTGCAATTCTTTTTAGGATGGCGCTTTTATAAAGCAGGCTTCAAATCTCTAATGTCGGGTGTTGGCAATATGGATTTATTAGTCGCGCTCGGCACAAGTGCAGCCTACGGATTAAGTGTGTATCAAATGATTGCATCACCGCATGCAAGTCATGAACTCTATTTTGAAGGATCAGCTGTCATTATCTGCATGGTCATGCTTGGTAAATGGCTGGAAGCCAGAGCCAAGCAACAAACTAGTGAAGCAATACGCTCCTTGCAAAAGCTATGGCCTGAGCATGCCAAAGTCATCGAGCGAAATATTGTGATCAGCGAGAACTCTGCATTAGACCAATTTCGAGATCTTCCTCTAGATCAGGTATTCCCTAAAGATCGCATCTTAGTGCTGCCAGGTGAACGTATACCGGTAGATGGAATCATCTTACTTGGCAATAGCCATGTTGATGAATCCCTCCTCACTGGAGAAAGCGATCCTGTCAAAAAACATCTTGGTGAAAAGGTCATTGGCGGCTCCCTTAATGGTGAAGGCCTAATGGTGATTGAGGCTCAGGCGGTAGGCGTTGAGAGCGTTCTCTCAAAAATTATTTCTTTAGTAGAGGATGCGCAAACCCAAAAAGCACCTATACAAAAATTAGTCGATCAAGTGAGTGCCATTTTTGTCCCTAGCGTGATTGTGATTGCATTCATTACTGGATTAGCGAACTGGTTTTATTTAGACTCTGCATCTGTCGCCATACTGCGTGCAGTCTCAGTTCTCGTTATTGCATGTCCATGCGCGCTGGGTCTTGCAACACCTGCAGCCATCATGGCAGGAACTGGCGTGGCAGCGCGCTTTGGAATCCTCATTAAAGATCCACAGGTATTAGAGTTGGCGCATCGCTTAAACATAGTGGCCTTCGATAAAACAGGCACCCTTACTATTGGCAAACCAAGACTGCTAGAAATTATTCCTTTTGGTGATTCATATGTGCTAGATGACATTCTCGCGAGTGCAGCAGGTTTACAGCTTGGTAGTGAGCACCCTCTTGCAAAAGCACTGTTAGATGCCGCTAAACAAAGAGGCTTAAATCCCATCACACCAACAGACAGCAAAGCCGTGCCCGGTATTGGTATTAGCGGCAGGCCAAGCACTGGCGTTTTCCTGGGCCTTAGTCTGAACCTACAAAGCATTGCATCGTTAGAAGGTAATCCCCACTACTCCGTAATACTTACAAAGGCACAAGCCTGTTTTGATGCCGGTCAAACTGTCTCCGTATTAATGAGCAATGAAAATCCTTCCTCACCCATTGCGATCATTGCCTTTGGAGATGAACTCAAAGATAACGCTCAAGAGGCGGTTACTTCACTACATAAGTTGCATATTCGCGCAGTAATGCTTTCTGGTGACAATATTGCCGCCGCCAATCGTGTTGCCAAAACGATTGGCATTCAAGAAGTGTTTGCACAAATTATGCCTAGTAATAAAGCAGAAATTATTCGCCAACTCCAATCGAAAGATGGTGAACGTCAATTTGTTGCAATGATAGGAGATGGCGTGAATGATGCGCCTGCTTTGGCAACTGCAGATGTGGGCATGGCAATGTCTACGGGCACTGATGTAGCCATGCAAGCTGCCGGGATTACCTTAATGCGAGGCGATCCCACTCTGGTTGCGAATGCTATCGATATCTCTAAGCGGACCTGGAAAAAGATTCAGCAAAATTTATTCTGGGCTTTTATCTTTAATGCCACCGGGATTCCATTGGCAGCACTTGGGTATCTGTCACCCATGCTAGCTGGCAGCGCCATGGCCTTATCGAGCTTCTGTGTTCTTAGCAACGCCCTACTACTCAAGCGCTGGCGTCCTGCGCATTAATTCATAAAAAGCGTTACTTGCTTGCAGATTGTTACTTATTTGGAAGTAAGTTATTTTGGATTCTTGCGAATGAGTTCAATGTCACCGTAATACGCACGCGCTTCTGATTTGGTATTGTCTGTATCGGTGAGTAAGGCGATACCAATGACTTGACCAGGGCTCTCACCGTAGGCACGCTTATAGTCAGCCGCTAAATCGCGCTGATGCTTGTGCCACTGATCCAAACCATCCCAACCGGAATCTACCACAATCATTTTGATGCGAGAGGTATGCGCATTTGGAATAATGGTATCAACAGGGGACTTTCCAGACCAGATGTACATCAGTGTGGCATACGGCATTTCTTGACCACTAATAAGATTAGCCATTTCAAAAGTCATTTTTTCTTTTAAAGGTAGCTTTGACTTATTACCATCGAATGCAACCAAGATACGTAGCGGAGCATCATCTGCGTAGGCATCCGCATTATCAGCATTCATAATTGGGTTGATGGCCTTCCACTCCCATTGCAGCCACAAATTATTTACCTGACGAGGGCGCAACTTCACAGCCAAGCCAGAGGCAGATGTTTTGGAATTAGCGCTAAGCACCGTTTTGCCTTGATAGTTTTCTAAGCGATATACCGTATTCTTTTTAAAGGGTGCTATGCGGTAAAAATTCCAACCATTGGGCATACCAGCCCGCGCAGTTTCAGCAGAGAATTTGGGTAGCTCTTCTTGCGCCGGCAATTGATCCACATTAAATGCCTGTCCTGCCTCGTTTTGCACAGATTCTCCGCCCAGCCCAGCACAGCCAGTCAAAAATACGACTGCACCAAGGATTAAAAGTGAAAGGACTTGCTTGAGCATGTCTTAATTGTCCCAAAGAATGGTCTTTGTGAGACTAAAATTATCGAATGCGCCAACAATCACCTTCCAGCTGGGCTGCAATCTGCGTCCTTATTGCCGCGGTAGTGCACCTGGCTCTGGGCTTTTCAATAGAGTTTTCAGTTGATGAGGCCCACTATGCGCTATATGCCCAACATTTAGCCTGGAGTTATTTTGATCACCCACCGTTGGTGGGTTGGATTCAGTGGCCCTTAGTGACGCTCACCTCTTCAGAAGGCATTATTCGTCTCATTCCAGAGTTGTTGTGGATTCTCTCTTGTTACTTAGTTTATGAAGTTACGGTTGAGGTGCATCACTTTATTCGTGGGCGCAACGCTGGCTATCTCACCAGTGCACTGCCATCAACAAACTTATGTGGACTAATGGCAGTCTTGACAGTTATCGCTGCACCCATGTTGCACATTCTGGCGATCGGTTTACTACCGGATACTTTACTTGCGCCATTAAGTCTTGGTCTGATGTGGATGGCTTTACGGTGGTTAAGTAAAGACCAATTTAGCATTGGCGATTGGATTATTACTGGCGTTTTGTTAGGCCTAGCTGGCTTAAGTAAATACACGGCCGCTTTTACTGCGCTTGCGTTGCTGTTGGTATTTTTGAGTACGCCAAGAAAACCATGGATCACCAAAGTAGGTTTTTGGATTGCCACACTAAGCGCTCTACTCCTGATCACCCCCGTCGTGTATTGGAATTGGGCTAACGATTGGATTTCATTCAAATATCAACTTGCCCATGGTGGCGGTGGAGAATGGCTCTGGCGCAGGCTAGGCGCTTATATCGGCATTCAAATACTAGTCTTTGGTCCTCTTTTCATCTTGGGATCTGTTGTGTTTTTAAAAGACTGCATGCACGCTACAAAACTGTCATTGCTTGCGCTCTTCGGATTCTTTTTGATTCCATTTGCAATTTTTGTCAGCCTCTCTGGCGGAGGTGGACTTCCTCACTGGACTTCGCCTGCTTGGTTCTGTCTCGCACCATTTGCCGGAATTGGCTTAGCAAAAGCTTGGGCTACACAACATCGTTACTGGATTCGTATTTTATTTTTTGTTCAAATTGCTTTATGTTGCATCGGCTTTGGATACGTATTGTCAGGCGGTATTAGTTCGGCCTCAGTCAAGTCCAATCCAATTGCGGATTTGTATGGCTGGAAAGTGGCGGGTCAAAAGGCAGCAGGCCTTGCTAAGGCCACTAAAGCCGATGGCATTGCTGTTCAAAACTGGACCTTAGGAAGTCGAGCTGCTTGGTATGCTTCACCTATACCAGTTTATGTTTTAGACCAGAGACAGGATCAGTTTGATCTCTGGTTTGGGGATGTACCAAAGGGGGTAAATGTACTTCTGATTAGCTGGTCTGGCATGCCATACCCTATACCGGTGGGCAAGAAAGCAGCCTTTCAAGCCTGCGAGCCCTTGGATAGCCTAGAAATCGTACGATTTGGCCGAGTTCTATCTAAATTTGACTTTAGCCTTTGCAGTCACTGGCAAGGCCCTGGTCAAGCGGAGTAATTCCCCCAAATTCAAGACCTTAGGCGCCCGAGGCATTATCCTTACGCTTATGAGTTCACCAGCCCAACCCACCCCAAAGACCCAATCGGGGTGGAAATCCATTCTCAAGAAGGCTTGGCCTACTATTCGCGTTCTACTCTCCGTTGCTCTGCTTTGGAAAGCAACGAGTGGAATTGATTGGCGCTCACTATTTGATACCCATATTCAGATGCAGCCTCTATGGTTCTTGGCGGCTCTAGTAAGCATGATGTTGGCATTTATTTGTGGCGGATATCGCTGGGGCTTGTTTATGCAAAGAGTGGGATTTCCCCGCCGTATTCGCTCTTACATTGGCCTCTACTTTGCCGGCGGTCTCATAAACCAAGGCCTGCCTAGCACCTTGGGTGGCGATAGTTATCGCGCCATTACTGCAACGCATTTGACCAGCACCGGCAATCTCTCGGAAACCAAAGAGTTGGATGATGAACTTCATCACTCAGTAGACCTTGAGCACGCCACTCCTAAATTGCGTTTAAGTTTTTCGATGGTGTTGGTAGATCGCCTTCTTGGTTTAGCGGGTAACAATTTACTAGGCGGGATTGGCTTGATATTGGGCGGCGCTACACTCGCAGCCTGGGGTCAAGATTTGGGCTACGCAGTCATGGCGGTAATGCTGCTTGCTGGCGTAGCAATTGCCCTCATCCTTGCCTGGGGGCCGAGCAAGCAACTCCTGCAAAAGCTCTTAGAACGCTTCAATATGAACAACGCCATGCCTGGTATCCAGCTAGCGTTTGCGTGGCCTAACAATATTGCTCAAGCATGCCTGGCGATTGGCATTCATTTCCTCACTATTTTGACGCTACTCTTTTGTCTTAAGGCTTACGGTGTAGATGCACCCATCGGAGGCTTAATGATTGGCTTACCCGCGCTCAGCCTGTTGCTCATGTTGCCAATTAGCATTTCGGGATGGGGCTTGCGTGAAGCCACCCTTTCATCGGTCCTGGCCTTATGGGGTGTTAACCCCTCGCTAACAGTATTAGCCTCCATTAGCTACGGAGCAATTACTGTTTTATCGGTGTTGCCAGGCGCCTATTTTTTATTAAAACGAAAATAATTTTTTAGAGCCAAAATATGACTATTAGTGTCAACACTATGCGCGCGATTGATCATTGGGTCGGTGTGCCTCTTTGTGCAATCGTTAGCCCATTTATCGCTTTGATTGATCGCATAAAAAATATATTCAATCACGGCCCAGAGACTCCAAAAAAATTACTCTTTATTGAACTCTCGGAAATGGGAAGCGCCATTCTGGTAGATCCTGCAATGCGCAATGCAAAAGCTCGTGGAGCAGAATTGTTTTTCTTGATCTTCAAAAGCAATCGCGCCAGCCTGACTTTACTCAATACCGTTAAACCAGAAAATATCTTCACAATTGACTCATCTAGCTTAGGTGGCTTAATTAAAGATACGCTGCGCTTTCTGATACTTGCTCGCAAGCACCGTATTGATACCGTTATTGACCTAGAGTTGTTCTCTCGATTTACTGCCCTACTGACTGGCATGTGTGGTGCTCGTCGTCGCGTCGGTTATCACATTTTTCATGGTGAAGGATTGTGGCGCGGCTTCATGCTGACCCGCAAAGTACATTACAACCCACATATTCACATTACTAAGAATTTTCTATCTTTAATTCATGCGGCGTTTGCCCAAAAAATTGAAGTTCCATTTAGCAAGATTGAGATTCCGGACTCTGAAGTACGCCTCGAGCAAGCCGTCATCAATCCAAGCGCCCTCGAAAAGGTGCGCGAGCGTATTGAAAAAATGGCTAAAGAGGCCCGCATCAATTACATCTCGGGGAAGGATCGTCTCATTCTGATCAATCCGAATGCAAGCGATCTTCTTCCACAACGCCGCTGGGCACAACAGCGTTTTTCTGAATTGATTCAAGCAATCCATCAGCAATATCCCAACGATCTCATCTTAATTACCGGCTCACCTACTGAGTTTGTCTACGTAGAAAAAGTTCGCGCTGTTGCCAATGTTAAAAATGCATTAAATTTTGCTGGACAGGTCGGCTTTGCTGAGCTGCCACCGTTGTACACGCTATCAGATGTCATGGTTACCAACGACTCTGGTCCTGGTCACTTTTCAGCCGTGACGCCATTGAGAACAGTCGTTCTCTTTGGACCGGAGACTCCAGCCCTTTATGGTTCTGTTGGCAATTCCATTGCGATCACTGCCAATCTAGCTTGCTCGCCCTGCGTAAGTGCTGCCAATCACCGTAAAACCCCTTGTCAAGACAACGTGTGCATGCAGGCCATCACCGTTCCACAAGTCCTGGATAAAGTAATCAAGCAATTGCAAGATGCTGACAAGGCAAAGGCTCGCTAAGCTGGATGAGCAAAAAGGCAATTCCCACATTTTCTTGGTTCATTCCATTAGCTCCCATTGCGCTCGCTTGCGTAATTTACTTTGGCGAGTTTCAAAGCAGTACTTTTTTATTCATTAACCGCTTTACGCAATTACTGCCAGATACCCTTTGGGCCTGGCTTACTTTTTTAGGTAATGGTTGGGGAGTATTTGCACTTACCTTTCCATTGCTGTTACTTGCACCAAGGATGCTGACTGCTGGAATTTTTGCTGGCGGACTAGCTGCATTAGCAAGTACAGCCTTAAAGGGTTTGTTTAATTTACCCCGACCTGCAGGCGTCTTGACTGATGGCAGCTTTCATCGTATTGGTGAAGCGCTACTTTACAAAGCCTTTCCGTCTGGACATACTCTGACCGCATTTGCTATTGCAAGCGCCCTGTACTTTTCCGCAGCTAAAGAAAGGCGCACCCTATTATTGCCGCTATTTTTGCTTGCCACTTTAGTGGGTCTATCACGCAGCGCTGTAGGGGCTCATTGGCTTACTGACGTTTTAGGTGGCGCAGGTGTTGGTATTTGGTGTGGAATGCTCGGGGCCTTTGCGGCTAATCGATTTCCGGAAAATCAACTGGGACCAAGAAAAATCTGGTCGCATCTGATTGCTCTTGGAGGCGTAGTGGCAATTTATGCCCACCTCACCCAAATCATGGATCTAGAGTTAAATCTGCCATTGCAATATGTCTCAATCGTAATTCTAGCTTCTACACTTCTCTTTTATGTGAAGGCGCAATTTACTCAAGCGCCTCGCAAGGCAGAATAATTCAAGATGTTTAGCTATCGACATGCATTTCATGCGGGAAGTCACGCAGACATCCTGAAGCACCTTACCTTAATTCACTTGGTTCAATACCTTCAAGAGAAGCCTGTTGCCATTACCTTTGTTGATACCCATGCAGGTGCTGGCATCTATAGTTTGCAAGATGGCTTTTCTACAGTGAGTAAAGAAGCTGATGGCGGAATCTTTCGCCTCAAGCAATATGTAGAAACTTGCCATCACGCAAACACCCCAATCCCCGAGAGCATCCAAGAGTACTTGAAGTGCATTGATGCTGAGAACATTGAGGGCCATCTAAATACCTATCCTGGCTCCCCCTTTATTCTGGCACGCCTGCTGCGTCCACAAGATCGACTCAAGCTCTTTGAGCTGCACCCCAAAGAGATCGATATTCTGCGCCACAATATTGGCGAACTAAAACAGTCTAAACAGATTGATATTTATGCCGAGGATAGCTTTGCTAGACTCAAAGGACTACTGCCCCCTCCCAGTCGTCGCGGCCTCGTATTAATCGACCCTTCTTACGAAGACAAGCAAGACTATCGCTATCTTGAGCTTGCCATGGAAGAGGCGCTGCAACGCTTTGCCACGGGCTGCTATGCGATTTGGTATCCAGTACTCTCCAGAAGAGAATCGGCAGCCCTACCTGACCGTCTGAAAAAAATTGCTACCGCACATAAACGCTCATGGTTACATACAGAATTACGAATTGAAAATGCGCCTGGCGAACGCCGTTTGCAAGCCAGTGGGATGTTTATTCTCAATCCACCTTGGACTCTAGAAAAACATTTAGCGCAGGCACTACCTACGTTAACAAAGGCTTTAGGCGTCAATGGCGGTGGCCAATTTTTATTGAAGAGCTTCGAAGCTAAGAACTAGTCACGTAAGGTGATCATGACTTCATTGCGACGCATGAAGGGCAAAGTCCAAGGCGGGTTATAACGTGCGAAATTAGGAGTGCCGGCACTTTGCAAATTACGAGACTTCATCCACTGCTCTAGTTCTAGCGTTTTCTCGGCCACTTTCTGGCTATTATAAAAACCACTAAAACTAATGACTGCCCTTTTTACTGCGGGAATTTGGCGCAATTGCACTTGCGGACTCATGGGCTTGGGTATCGATTCCATCGTATATTCAGCAGGCATCACGAACGACACTGTCCATTTGCCGGCTTTAGACTCAATTCCTACCGGTGCAGTCATTGCAATCTTTGCGCTCTTCACCGCTTGATCTTCGACTGTCACTGGCGCAGTCATTGCAATTTTTTCGCTCACTTGATTCTGGCCAAAAATATAAGCAGCAATCAAGCGAAATCCTTGGCTCGAGGCCTCATCTAAATCACCCTCAACTTGTACCTCAGCAACAATCATGGGTGCATAAGAGCGGATTTCAAAGGGTGGTTCTTTTTCGAGAACAGCATATTTTGGCTCTTCGGTTGCCATGACTGCTCCAGTAAAGGTGAGTGCAATGAAAACTAAAAGACTTTTAAAAAAAGAGTTTCCCACACTGGTCTCAGTAAACATTACCACTGTGCTTTAAGTTCAAATCCATTTGAATTGAAATGTAAATCGGCTTGCGCACCAACAGGCAAAGTTAATTTATTGGCCTGATGTCCGAATGGCAGCCCGGTCAAAATTGGAATCGCTTCCGGCAAACGTTTGCGTATCGCCTCAATAGCGCGCTCGAGCGAATACCCCTTATCGTTGTCGTAAAGACGATAGGCAGAAAATCCACCCAACAATATGGCTAATTGATTTGCAAGAATGCCTGCATCTAAAAGTTGCATCAACATTCTTTCAATTCGATAAGGATGCTCATTCACATCTTCCAAAAATAAGATCCCGCCTTGCGTTTGCTGAGCGCTTGGAAGATATGGTGTGCCAACTAAACCAGCCAGAACCGTTAAATTACCGCCCCACAATAAACCTGTGATTGAGTGCGCGTCTTTATTACCCAAGAAAGATTGTGGGGTCGACACTTGGCAATCTAGTCTTCGGTCTTGAGCTGCGGCCTGGAAATGCTTCCACATAAACTCATCCGGCACTACCGGTGAACCATCATCACCCAACCTTCCAAAGTCATAGTTCAGCATCGGACCAGCCAAAGAAATGGCACCAGTTTTTGCTAGCAATCCCAACTGAAAGACAGTGAAATCACTATGACCACATACTTGCAAGCCGTTTTGAATAGCCTTTGCAATTGCTTGCCACTCAATACCGGGTAGCAAGCGATGGAGACCGTAGCCGCCGCGCATAGACATCACTAAAGTCTGAGGTTCTAATTTGGATATGGCATTTAACTCAGTAAGACGCTCATCATCATTGCCAGCGAAGCGTTCATGGCCACGATGTACGCAATCTACGTTATGGATAGTAATACCTTGATGTCCAAACCAGTCAATACCAGCCAATGGGCTTTTACTATCTAAGCTTGCTCCAGAAGGAGCAATGAGGTGAATGGATTTCAACGTCGCCCCTTAAAAAAATCACGCAGCAATTGACCGCACTCTTCACTCATGATGCCACCTTCAACACTGGTCTGGTGATTAATCTGTTTTGAAGAAAATATATCTAGCACGCTACCAGCAGAGCCTGTTTTGGGGTCTTGCGCCCCATAAACCACTCGATCAATCCTAGCATGGAGCATAGCACCGGAGCACATCGCACACGGCTCAAGAGTGACATATAAGGTGCTGCCAGGGATACGGTAATTCTCTTCGGCTAGCGCTGCTTCTCGCAAGGCCAGCATTTCAGCATGAGCACTAGGATCATGGTTTGCAATCGGCTTGTTAAATGCCCTCGATATGACTTGGCCATCCCGAACTAGCACTGCGCCTACAGGAACCTCACCTGATTGCGCTGCCAACTGAGCTTGCTCAATTGCCATACGCATATATTGCTGGTCAAGCTCTGTTTGCGTCATTTACACAACATGCACGTCAGCCCAGCAATTGGGCGTCTCATAAAGACGAATAGAAGAGAGCTCTAAGCGGCCACTAAAAGCTTTACTGAAAACGGGTTTCAATATTACAAAGGCCGCGTTAGCTAAGTTCTCAACAGTTGGGACATGCTCCATGATGACCGTCTTGTGATCAGGTAAGGTTGACAAGAATGCAACCAGCCCTTCATCCTCTTTAGCCACCAAAAATGCATGATCCCAAAGATCTACTACGTATTGGTTTGTTAAGCGTTTGATATCGCCAAAGTCGAGCACCATGCCATCATCTGCTTTGCCAGGATGATCAGCCACTTCACCAGTCAGCGTGACTTCTATTGCATAGCGATGTCCATGCAGATGTCGACATTGACCATCATGATTGGGAATACGATGCCCGGAGTCAAACTCAAGGCGGCGCGTAATGGAGATGGCAGGTTGTTTATTTGTCATTCAGTGCTTAATTAATCCTATTTGAGCTTAGTCAACTATCGAATCCCAATCAGCTTATGAGACTGCAGACTCAACCTCCACAAGGGACGCTTTTGACATAAGCTTACTGCTAACTCAGTATTACTTTTGAGGTTATGCCCATCCATGGGCTGCAAGAAACGATTGCGATAATCCATACCCTCAAAGCGGGCCATGAGTTTTTCTAATGCCTTATGGTCATTTTGCGGGATCACTAGCTTTAACTCATCCGCTTGAAGAACAATCAGATCAGAACCAGCTTTAGGACTTACACAAACCCAATCAACTCCTTTAGGAACTTTAATGGTGCCGTTCGTTTCAATCGCCACTTCGAAACCTTTTTGATGAAGTGCTGCAATCAACTCCTCGTCTAATTGCAAGAGCGGCTCTCCACCTGTGAAAACCACATAACGCTGCTGCGGACCAGCCGAAGTGCTACGCCATGAAGCCTCGATTGCATCAGCAAGTGAGGCAGCAGTTTCAAACTTACCGCCGCCAGCACCATCGCTACCTACAAAATCGGTATCGCAAAATTGACAAATAGCAGTGGCGCGATCTTCTTCACGTCCACTCCAAAGATTGCATCCAGCAAAGCGACAAAATACGGCAGCTCTACCAGTGTGGGTGCCTTCGCCTTGAAGTGTGGGAAATAGTTCTTTAACGGTATACATAGCAGTGCACCTATTTTAAGCGCAATGCCTATTTCCAGGAGATTAACTCCCACTCCAGATAATCCTCCCAGTAGGCATTAGCCCAATAGACCCCGGGAGTGATGTAACGGCCCGAAGAACGCCGAATAACCCAGCGCCCGATTTCTGGCGCAAACCACAAGTCCTCTTGCCGCTCATTGCCGACCCTAAATAGGTCGTTGCTGACAAAATTTGGGATTTCATTATGAATCTGAAATACCAAAAATTGCCCTGCAGGGGTCTGAATGCGCTCCCATTGCGATGCAGTCATGCCAAGACCCCAGTAATAACTGCCATCAGGGTATCCCGGCACTTGATATTGGGTTGTAAAGAATTCATTCCAGCCGGCCTGCAATTGTAGGGGCCATATCGGGATAGGCTTTGAGAATTTCTGAGCTGGCTTCCAATGGGGGTCTTGCACAACAAAACCCCAGGGTGATTGGATTTCATCAGGAAGCGATCCCGCCTTAAGACTCGTACGAGCAATACGTACTTCATTACCAACGGAAACTACTCTTTCGGTGACGGTATCTACAATCTCTTGATTAAATACATTTCGAACTTGATAAACCCATTCTTGACCAACCTTGGGTGCCCTTACAACTGGAGCCAGTATGGGCTGAGGCTCAAGAATACCCCGGGGGTAGGGCTGGGATGAGATGCATGCCGCCAGCAAGACTGGCAGCATCAATAAGACAAAGCGACGTAACGTGCTTACTTGTAAGAAGTCAGCTGCCATTGAAAACTATCCTCTAAATTTGGCATGCCTAACTGCCCCTGAATCATGTACGAACCAGAGGACTCTCGTGCTACCCAGCGCCCAATACTCGGCGCAAACCAAATCGTTTCTTTGCGAATGCAATTGACCTTATTGTCATCATTGCTCTCATAGTTAATGAGGTTTTGATAACGCAAGGTTAAGAATGTTCCTGCAGGCACAGTAATCTGCTCCCAGCCATGCGCACCCATAAATTCCTGCCAGCCATAAGCCGTATCGGAATAGCCCGCAATTTTGTATTTAGTGTTGAGTTGTTTATTCCAACTGGAAGTCAGCTCTGTTGGCCATAACGGGATAGCTGGATTAAAACTAATCGTTCGAGACCATTGTGGATCGGTCTGCACAACACCCCATGGGCCCTGCACTTCATTTGGCAGCTTGCCACCGGTTTCGTCCGTACGCTCAATCACAATGGCAGAGCCAACGCTAGCAACGCGCTCAGTAATAATTCCTAAGTTTTTTCCATCAAACACATTACGCTTGATATAAGACCACTCCTGACCTACTTGCGGAGCGCGAACTGTTGGCAGGGGGATTGGTTGAGTAACTGGCGTCCCGCGCTCATAGGAAAGAGGAAGGCCACAAGCTACTGGAGCTAATGCTGCTGACGCAATAAAAGTGCGACGCGATAAATTCATGGATTTCTCCTGCGTTAATTGAGAACTTGACAAAATAATTGTAAGTCTGATTTATAGAGGTGGGTTAGCGATATAAAGCCTTCTCAATAAAACTCTTAGAAACTGTTGTCTTAGGTACCGCAACGCCCAAACCATCAAACCAAGACTGAGTTTTTATCTCAAATCCTACGCCATGCATATAGTTATAAATGGCCTTTTTTAGCCCCTGACCAAGGATGTCATGATCAACTCCAGTAGGATCAATAAAGGCAACATCATTCTTGGCAAAGGTGATTTCTGGCAAAGGAATGAGTTCAATTCCATACTCTTGTGGATTTTGACCTACAGGAGAATGTACGGTACAGATAAAACGATGAAAGAATCCGCTTTGTATGCAGCCATTCTCAAATAACTGTCTCACATATTCCAATGCATCCACCGTCTCTTGGGCGGTTTGTGTAGGAAAGCCATACATTAAGTAAGCATGGACCAAAATGCCGGCATCGGAGAAACCCTTGGTAACTTGAGCAACCTGCTCAACCGATACGCCCTTTTTCATGAGATTGAGTAGGCGATCAGAGGCCACTTCGAGACCTCCAGACATCGCAATGCATCCACTCTTGGCTAACAGCTCCGCCAATTCAGGTGTGAAGGTTTTCTCAAAGCGAATATTGCCCCACCAAGAAATTAGCACCTTGCGGCGAATGAGCTCCTCAGCCAGTGCTTTTAATATTTTAGGTGGCGCAGCTTCATCGACAAAATGAAATCCTGTCTGCCCAGTTTCCTGAACAATTTGCTCAATACGATCTACCAATAAACTGGCTGACGCAGTTTCATAACGAGAGATGTAATCAAGAGATACATCGCAGAAGCTGCACTTTTTCCAATAACAGCCATGCGCAACAGTCAGCTTGTTCCAGCGGCCGTCACTCCATAGGCGATGCATCGGATTAAGCATATCCAAAAGAGATAAATAAGAATCCAGCGGTAACCCATCCCAAGTGGCAGTACCAACCTCTTCAAAAGGCACATCAAGTTCTTGCCAATTGAGGTATTGCACTTGATTGCTAGAATTGCGAATAAAGGTACGCACTAATCTTTCGGTGGAGCGTTTGCCGCTGATATGCTCAAGTAAAGCAAGCAATGGCCTCTCCCCAGAATCTAGCGTAATGAAATCCACATAATCAAAGATACGAGCGTCGGATAACGCTCGAAGCTCAGTATTGACATAACCACCACCCAAAGCAATCTTGATTTCTGGATGTGATTTTTTAATTACCTGAGCTATACGCAAGGCCGCATACATTGCCCCGGGGAAGGGTACGGATAGGAGCACTACATTCGGCTGGTGACGCTCAATCGCTTTACTGGCTAACTCTTGTAAATGCAGGTCCATGAGCGTTGGTTTAGCCTGGAGCGCACCAGCCAAAGGTGTAAAGGTAGGCTGACTACTTGCCAAGGATTCTGCATAACGCACGAATTCAAAGCGGTGATCAACAGCATCACGCAATACATCAGATAAATCATTGAGATAAAGGGTGGCTAAATGACGCGCCCTATCTTGAGACCCTAAAGCGCCAAAGGCCCAAGACAAAGGATCGCCCGCCTCTTCATCATCAAATGCATCAAGAGAAGCAAAGCGTGGGCCCTCCGGTAAAAAATCCCGGGTATTGATGCGATGACTTAAAGTGCTATCGCGCCCCTGTAAGAAGCTAATCGTTGGGGCAATAGTAGATTGATAGGAATCAAAGTAGTCTAGGAAAAAATTGACGCTGGCACTGCGACTCTCCTCAGGAACATTGAGGGCTTGAGCATGAATCTCAGACATGCCCTCTGGAGTAAAGAAACTGAGCACTAAAGCTAAGGCAAGATCCTCTTGAACGGCATCAACACCACGAGACCTCAAGAATCCCGTGAGATACGCCGTAGAAGGATACGGCGTGTTCAGTTGGGTCATGGGTGGAATGAGGCTCAATACCTTCATGTTCATCTGCTATGCCCCGAGAAGGCTTAACTCTTCGGATGTGAAACCAGCTTGCTTGCGGGCCTCCATATTGAATGGGGGCTTTAAAACAGGCGCACGATATTTGGCAGCCAACTCTCGATAAGCAGTGATTGGAGAAATATTATCTTGAGTACATAAGAAATTAAACCAACGATTGCCAATCAATACATGGCCGATTTCATCATTGAGAATAATTTCCAATATCTCCACCGCACGAACTTCTTTAATTTGTTTGAAGCGATCCCGAATCGCTGGTACCGCATCTAAGCCTCTTGCTTCCATTGTTCTGGGTACCAAGGCCATTCTGGCAATTACAGAATCCGTTGTTCGTTCGACCATCTCCCACAAACTATTGTGGGCGGGGAAATCTCCATAAGAAAACCCCAGCGCATGCAAATACTCATTTACTAAACTGAAGTGATAGGCCTCTTCTTTGGCAACCTTTAACCAGTCCTCATAGTATTCCTTGGGCATATCTGGGAAACGCCAGATTGCATCTAGCGCAAGGTTCATCGCATTAAATTCAATATGGGCGAGTGAGTGCAATAAGCCCGCCCTTCCTTCAGGGGTATCCATTCTTCTTTTAGGAACAAGCTTAGGAAGCACTAATTCTGGCTTTAGCGGACGCCCAGGCAAAGAAAGGCCTTGAGCATCTATCTTATGGGCAACATCCAGAGTAATTTGTTGTTTGTGATAGCTACCAAACAAACTGAATAACTGACTTACTTTGTTTTGTGCATCAGTGCTTACTAGGATTGCGAGTGAAGCTTCGCGTAACTCAAGCATGAATATTGGCAGGCTTAAATCGCCTACCCCTTATTCCCACTCGATCGTTGCGGGTGGTTTTCCACTGATATCGTATACGACACGGTTAATGCCGCGCACTTCATTGATGACACGATTGGAAACCTTACCCAACAACTCATGTGGCAAGTGCGCCCAATGCGCTGTCATAAAGTCTTGGGTTTGGACTGCTCTGAGAGCAACAACATATTCGTAAGTTCTACCATCACCCATCACACCAACTGACTTCACCGGCAAGAAAACAGCGAACGCTTGGCTAGTAAGGTCATACCAAGATTTTTGACTTGCTTCATCAATCGTATTGCGCAACTCTTCAATGAAAATGGCGTCAGCACGTTGCAGCAAGCTCGCAAACTCTGCTTTGACCTCACCCAAAATCCGCACGCCAAGACCTGGCCCTGGGAATGGATGGCGATACACCATCTCACGAGGAAGACCTAAGGCCACTCCAAGTTCACGGACCTCATCCTTGAAGAGCTCACGCAAGGGCTCAAGCAATTTGAGATGCATGTCTTCAGGTAAGCCACCAACGTTATGGTGACTCTTGATCGTGTGTGCACCCTTCTTGCCCTTACCTGCAGACTCGATGACGTCAGGGTAGATCGTTCCTTGGGCAAGCCACTTAGCATTCTCGATTTTTCCAGACTCAGTCTGGAAAATTTCTACGAATTCTTTACCGATGATCTTCCGCTTAGCTTCTGGATCGGCAACACCAGCCAACTCACCCATGAATTTTTCTTTGGCATCAACGCGGATAACCTTCACACCCAAATTGCGTGCAAACATTTCCATCACCATATCGCCTTCATTTAAACGAAGCAAGCCATGATCTACAAATACGCAAGTCAATTGATCGCCAATCGCACGATGAATTAAAGCTGCCGCAACACTGGAGTCGACACCGCCAGACAAGCCCAGAATGACTTCTTCATTTCCAACTTGCTTGCGAATATTCTCAACTGCTTCTGCAATGTAGTCACCCATTACCCAGTCAGGTTTGCATTGGCAAATCTCTTGTACAAAGCGCTCAATGATTGCAGTGCCTTGAAGGGTATGAGTGACCTCTGGATGAAACTGAAATGCATAGAAGCGACGCTCTTCATCCGCCATGCCAGCAATTGGACAAGACTCAGTAGAGGCCATCAACTTAAACGCAGGCGGCATTGAGGTGACTGAGTCGCCATGACTCATCCACACCTTCAAAATCCCATGACCTTCGCTGGTGGAGAAGTCCTGAATGCCTTTAAGCAAATTTGTGTGCCCACGAGCGCGCACTTCGGAGTAACCAAACTCACGCGCTTTACCTAAGGACTCTGCAGAGGCAACTGCACCACCCAACTGAGTAGCCATGGTTTGCATACCGTAGCAAATTCCTAAAACAGGAACACCAAGCTCAAAAACGATTTGAGGCGCACGGGGGCTACCATCTTCGGTTACCGAACTTGGACCGCCAGAAAGAATGATGCCTTTGCCACCTTGCTCCTGAACAAACTTACGAATGAATTCAGGATCGCAATCGTAAGGATGGATCTCTGAATACACACGTCCATCGCGCACACGTCGAGCAATAAGTTGAGTTACTTGTGAACCAAAGTCGAGAATCAGTATTTTGTCGTGCACGAAAAGATCAGCCTTTATTTCAGCTTTTTTTAGTTGTTAATCAATATGGTAATTTGGCGCTTCTTTAGTGATTTTCACATCATGAACATGCGACTCGCGCACGCCAGCTGAAGTGATTTCTACGAAGTTAGCTTTTTCATGGAGCTCATCAATGGTCTTGCAACCGAGATAGCCCATAGAAGAACGAATGCCGCCAGTGAGCTGATGCAAGATTGCCAATACGCTACCTTTGTATGGCACCTGACCTTCAATACCTTCTGGCACTAGCTTCTCTGCATTCGCAACAATATCGCTTTGGAAGTAACGATCAGCAGAACCATCCGCCATCGCGCCCAAAGAACCCATACCGCGATAGCTCTTGTAAGAACGTCCTTGGTATAAGAATACTTCGCCTGGGGCTTCTTCGGTTCCAGCGAACATACCACCCATCATGACTGAACTGGCGCCAGCAGCTAATGCTTTTGCAACGTCACCTGAGTAACGTATGCCACCATCAGCAATCAATGGAATGCCAGTGCCCTTAAGGGCGGTTGCCACATTCACAATCGCAGTGATTTGTGGAACGCCTACGCCAGCAACAATACGTGTTGTACAAATTGAGCCAGGGCCAATACCAACCTTGACACCATCAGCGCCATGATCAGCTAATGCCTTAGCAGCATCACCAGTAGCAATATTGCCGCCAATCACTTGCACATGTGGATAGTTTTTCTTAACCCACTTCACGCGATCCAATACGCCTTGGCTATGGCCGTGAGCTGTATCAACTACGATCACATCAACACCAGCGCGTACCAATAACTCAATACGCTCATCGTTATCCGGGCCAACGCCTACTGCTGCGCCAACGCGTAATTTACCTTCGCTATCTTTACAAGCATTCGGATGTTCGGTTGCCTTGAGGATGTCTTTAACAGTAATGAGGCCACGCAGTTCAAACTTGTCATTGACAACCAATACACGCTCTAAACGATGATGGCTCATTAAGCGTTTTGCTTCATCCAATGAACAGCCTTCTTTCACGGTAATCAAACGCTCACGTGGAGTCATCTTGGTTTTTACTGGAGCATCTAAGTCTTCTTCGAAACGCAAATCGCGATTCGTAATAATGCCAACAACCTCTTTACCAACGAGCACTGGGAATCCTGAGAAACCATGTTCACGAGAAAGTTGGATCACTTGACGCAAAGTGACATCTGGACTAATCGTGATTGGATCACGCAGAACACCAGATTCATATCGCTTCACTTTAGCCACCTCACGCGCTTGCTCAGCAGGCTTTAAGTTTTTATGAACAATACCAATGCCACCCTCACTAGCCATAGCAATTGCCAAACGACCTTCAGTGACGGTATCCATAGCTGCGGACACCAATGGTGTGTTGAGTGAAATATCTCGAGTTAACTTACTTGCCAAGCTGGCATCTCGAGGGAGTACCGATGAATAAGCCGGTACGAGGAGCACATCGTCAAAAGTGAGTGCTTTTTGAATGAGTCGCATGCAAAACCCCTAGTCGCAAAAACAGATTATAGCCTCCTAGCCTTTCTTTTAGCTGCGGCAGCCTGGAATTTGGCATCCTGGTTCTGATTAGCCTTCTTACGCCGAACCGTCTTAGGGTCGATTAATAGCGGGGAATAGAGCTCTAGACGATCTCCAGGATAAATGGGACTATCCCAGTCCTTGCGCTTACCAAAGACCCCGAAGCAGCCTTTTCTGGCTAAAACAGGGTCGTCTGGACCAACTGCGATTCCAGCTCTAATGAGGGCTAGACCAATCGTAGGTGACTCTTTGGCTGATAGAAGGAGCTTGAACGCCTTAAGTTCTGGCTTACCCTGCCTGGCATCACAGAGAATGAGGTCAAGCGAGCGCTCAGCCATAGAGGTCTTCGGCACGCTTTACAAAGCAGTCAACAAAAGTGCCGGCTATATGTCCAAATACTGGGCCAATAATCTTGTCCAGAATGACGCTCTTGAACTCCCAGTGCAGCTTGAACTCCACCTTACAAGCATCTTCCCGCAAAGGGATAAAGTTCCACTGCCCAGAGAAGTGCTTAAACGGACCGTCTACAAAGACCATATCAATCGTTTCAGGGCGGTGATTCACATTTCGAGTATGAAAATACTGGGTAATGCCCTTGAAATGAATATTAATTTTGGCGTCGAGCACGGTCTCAGTCTGCTCAAAAATTTCTACCCCGCCACACCAAGGCAGGAACTCAGGATAGCGGGCGACATCGGTCACTAAGCCGTACATACGGTCGGCTGATTGGCCAATTAAAACGGTCTTGTAGACGTCTGCCATAATCGTTCTTGAGAGCTAAATAAATATGAGTATCGTCGATAACAAAAAAGCCTTCTTTGATTATTTTATCGAGGAGCGCTTTGAGGCAGGGCTTGTGTTGGAAGGCTGGGAAGTGAAAGCCATCCGCGCAGGTCGCGTGCACGTGAAAGAAGCGTATGTTGTCATTCGCCAGGCGGAGCTATTTTTGATCGGCTGCCATATCACCCCACTGCTCTCAGCTTCCACCCATATCGTGCCCGATAGCACCCGCACTAGAAAGCTCCTGCTCAATGCCATCGAAATTAAAAAACTCATCGGCAAAGTGGAGCAAAAGGGCTATACCCTGGTACCCCTAAACCTGCACTTCTCCAAAGGCAATGTGAAGTGTGAGATTGGTCTGGCCAGAGGTAAGAAGCAACATGACAAACGCGCAGCCACCAAAGAACGTGAGTGGGAAGTCCAAAAAGGCCGTATCGCTAGAGGCGATCTAAACGCTTAATTTCTCGCCTAAGCCCATAAAAACTGGGGTAGACTGCCCTTAGGGCGAATATTTGAGCATTTATGCACCTTTATAGTGCAATTCAGCACCAAGCCGCTTCAAACCCTTCATTCCAGCTTTTATAAGGGCGTTAGTTTGGTAACTATGAAATTGCCTTTTGACGAAATGCTCGACGCCGCAGGCAAAGCGCGTCCCCACTACCAAATCTTTCACAACTGGCTGAAGCAGCAAAGTGACACCCTCATGGGTCTCAAACGCGCTGAAGCAGATCTGATCTTTAGAAGAGTGGGCATCACCTTCGCCGTCTATGGAGATGACCTAGGTTCAGAAAGAACCATTCCTTTCGATCAAGTACCGCGCATCTTTACTGCCAAAGAGTGGGAGCAATTAGAAGCTGGATTACGCCAACGAGTCAAAGCACTTAATCGCTTTATCTACGACGTGTATCACGATGAAGACATTATTAAGGCAGGCATTGTTCCAGCTGAACAGATTTATAACAATGCG
This sequence comes from Polynucleobacter sp. MG-28-Ekke-A2, assembly GCF_035012985.1. Taxonomy (NCBI): domain Bacteria; kingdom Pseudomonadati; phylum Pseudomonadota; class Betaproteobacteria; order Burkholderiales; family Burkholderiaceae; genus Polynucleobacter; species Polynucleobacter sp. MG-28-Ekke-A2. Next base: position 95,353 of record NZ_JAYGQU010000008.1, read on the forward strand.
CAATATCGCCCCGAAATGCGCAACGTCAGCATACCGCGCGACATCTACGCACAAATTGCTGGAATCGATATCGTTCGCGCCGGCGAAGGTGAGTTCTACGTTTTAGAAGATAACTTGCGAGTTCCATCTGGCGTGTCTTATATGGTTGAAGACCGCAAGATGATGATGCGACTCTTCCCTGACCTCTTTCAAAAATATCGCATTGCTCCTGTAGAGCACTACCCCGATCTTTTATTGGAATGCCTCAAGTCAGTTAAACCGGATGACGTTAAAAAACCAAACGTTGTTGTGTTGACTCCAGGCATGTATAACTCCGCTTACTTTGAGCACAGCTACCTCGCGCAGCAGATGGGTGTTGAGTTAGTAGAGGGTAAAGACTTATTTGTGAAAAATGAACAAGTCTTTATGCGAACTACTCAAGGGCCTGAGCGCGTTGATGTAATCTATCGCCGCGTTGATGATGACTTCTTGGATCCGTTGGCATTTCGCTCTGACTCCACCCTGGGTGTTGCAGGACTCTTATCTGCACACCGCGCTGGTAACGTGACACTGGCAAATGCAATTGGCACTGGTATTGCTGATGACAAATCTATCTATCCATATGTACCCGAGATGATCGAGTTTTATCTTGGTGAGAAACCGATTCTTAATAACGTTCCCACTTTCCAGTGCCGTAAGGCAGATGACTTAGCTTATACATTAGCCAATCTGGATAAGTTGGTGGTGAAGCTGACCCATGGTGCCGGTGGATATGGCATGTTAGTTGGTCCGGCATCAACCAAAGCGGAGATTGAAGAATTTAGAACTCATCTCATCGCTAATCCAGATAAATATATTGCGCAACCTACATTGGCACTATCCACCTGCCCTACCTTTGTTGAATCAGGCGTTGCTCCAAGACATATCGACTTAAGACCCTTTGTTCTCTCAGGCAAAACTATCAAGATGGTTCCTGGTGGATTGACTAGGGTTGCACTCAAAGAAGGCTCTTTAGTAGTGAACTCCTCCCAAGGTGGCGGAACTAAAGATACCTGGGTATTGGAAGAGTGAATGAAGAGTATGGGGAATAAGAAAATATGTTGAGTCGTACCGCTGATTGTCTTTATTGGATGGCCCGTTACACCGAGCGCGCAGAGAATACTGCCCGCATGCTCGATGTAAACCATCAAACCTCACTACTTCCACAGCCTGCAGAGTTTTTAGAGCAGAGTTGGAAAAAATTACTCACTATTTCTAAGTTGGAAGAAGCCTTCCTCAGCAAATATGATGTCGTTAATCGTGAGAATGTTTTGGACTTCATGATTTATGAGACCAGTAATCCCTCTAGTATCGTTTCTTGCCTTTTTGCAGCGCGTGAGAACGCACGCGTTATCCGCGGCAAGATTACTTCCGAGGTTTGGGAAACCCAAAACACTACGTGGCTTGAGCTGCAGCGCATCCTAGAGGCAAGACATCAAGCTGATCCTAGTCGCCTTTTGGAGTGGGTCAAGCACCGCTGCCACCTCTTTAGGGGTGTTCTATACGGCACGATGCTGAAGAATGAGGCCTTTTACTTTATCAATGTGGGAACCCTGCTAGAACGCGCCGACAACACCGCACGTATTTTGGAAACTAAGTATGAGGACCCAGCAGCCCTGAGAGTTCTTGGCGCCAAGAAATCCTCGGAAGATGGTACAGACGGTGAATTCTTTGACTTCTATCACTGGGCGGCGTTACTGCGCTCCGTCTCAGCATTTGAGATCTATCGTCAAATTTATTCTGATCAAGTCACACCAAAACAAGTCGCACAACTACTCATCTTCAATAAACAAATGCCACGATCCTTGGTATCCTGCGTCAATGAGTTAATCCCCCTCATTTCCGAAGTTAAGAATCAGCAATCCAAAGAAATTGAACGTTTGCTTGGAAAGCTCAAGGCAAGTTTGGATTACTCTGATATTGATGAGGTATTTGAGCAAGGCCTGGAAGAATTTATTGAGGCTTTCTTAGAGCGCATTAACTACATAGCCGATGAGTTTAGCAATGCTTATCTCATTCCACTGGCTGTTGCCTAAGAAATCACAAAGACTATATGCATCTTAAAATTCGCCATCGCACGGAATATCGCTATGAAACACCGGTGCGTTATTCCATACAAGAGTTGCGCTTGACGCCTCCTACTCTCGCTGGCCAACAAGTCGACAAATGGAGAATTAGCACGCCAATTAAAGCATCTAGCTCTATAGATACTTTTGGCAATCTTTGCAGTGTATTCGTGCAGGAGAGCCCTTACACCTCAATGATGATTGAGGCTGAAGGTGAAGTGCATACACAAGATGCATATGAGTTTTTAGATGATGCTAAAGCAGTTTCGCCTTACTACTTACTGCAACAAACCAATCTGACTGAGCCTACAGACGAAATGTTGGAATATTTCTCTTATGGCATTCCAAAGAAAAATTCAGTTGATCAAATACTTAAACTTGCTGAGGCAGTTCAAGGCTTGATTGTGTATTCTCCTGGCCAAACGAACTTTGCCACTACTGCAGCTCAATCCTTCGCCATGAAATCTGGTGTTTGCCAAGATCATGCCCACATTATGTTAAGTCTCTGTCGCGCCTCTGGAATTCCCGCTCGATATGTCAGTGGTTATTTCTTTGCAGAAGAATCTCCAAATCTTGCTAGCCATGCTTGGATTGACTTTTGTAGCGATATCGATAAAGGCATCTGGACCGGCGTAGATATCACCCACGCCTGCTTAGTTGACTCACGTCATATTCGCCTTGCTATTGGTCGAGATTATTATTCAGCCGCGCCTGTTAAAGGGGTCCGCTCTGGCGGCGGTGGAGAAGAACTCAGCGCTAACATTTCGATTCAACAGCTGCTATAGCAACCCTCTGGGATATTTAAGAGATAATCCCAGGAAATAATGAAGAGGGTCTGTGTATGACGTATTGCGTTGGGCTTTGCCTAAAAGATGGTCTTGTTTTCTTATCCGATACCCGGACAAATGCTGGCGTCGACCAAATCGGCACCTTTAGAAAGATGACCTTGTTTCAAAACAAGGATCGCTTCTTTACCTTAATGAGTGCGGGCAATCTCGCCATTACCCAATCCGTTAAAGAAATCCTGCTGCAAGGACAGCTTTTTAAGGGCAAGAACCTCTGGACAGCCAAAAACTCCTATGAAGCTGCTGTTGTTGTGGGTGATGCTATTAAACAAGTGTATGAACGTGATCATGCCGCACTTGAAAAATCGGGCCTTGAATTTAACTGCAATATGATTTTTGGTGGTCAAGTAAAAGGTGAGAAACCGCGCCTATTTAATATTTATTCGGCTGGGAACTTTATTGAGGCTACACCCGAGACTTGCTATTTCCAGATTGGTGAATCTAAGTACGGCAAGCCCATCTTAGACCGAGTACTCAATTTCAATACACCGCTTAATCTGGCAACTAAGTGCGCCCTCATCTCCATGGACTCCACCTTGAAAAGTAATATTTCGGTTGGACTACCTCTGGATATGTTGGTTTACGAAATAAATTCTCTGAAAGCCACGAAGCTCGTGACTCTAGATGATGCAAACCCCTATTTCGCAATGATCCATCAAGCCTGGGGCGAGAAACTACGCGAGGCTTTTAACTCCATAGCGGAACCCAGTTGGAGCGGCGCTCATAAATCGAGTGATATCTCCACTCCTGCTAAAAAAATGGGGATTGTTCCTATCAATCATCCACCATCTAAGGCGAGAGCTCAAAAGGCCACAAGAACAACTAAGGCTACCCCCGTAAAGAAGATGGCACCGAAGAAGGTGGCTGCAAAGAGAAAATAATCCTCCATTAATGAAGTGTTGGATGCATTTACAAACAAAAAGGCCTAGAAAAAATCTAGGCCTTTTGCGTTAACGCTATCTGCTTTGGTTTAGGCTTTTAAATTCTTACCCAACATCTCCCAAGTAGCCACTACGCTATCTGGATTTAATGAGATTGAGGTAATTCCCTTTTCAACCAACCAACGGGCAAAGTCTGGGTGATCTGAAGGACCTTGACCGCAAATACCAACATATTTGTTTTGCTTACGGCAAGCATCAATTGAACGAGCAATCATGAACTCTACCGCTGGATCACGCTCATCAAAGTCGATAGCCAACAATTCCATACCGGAGTCACGATCTAGACCCAATGTTAATTGAGTCATATCGTTTGAGCCGATTGAGAAACCATCAAAGTACTCCAGGAACTGATCAGCCAAAATCGCATTAGATGGGATCTCACACATCATGATGAGACGCAAACCATTCACACCACGCTTCAGGCCAAACTTCTCCATCATGTCGATCACGCGCTTAGCCTGATTGATAGTACGTACAAACGGAACCATGATTTCTACGTTATCCAAGCCCATATCTTCACGAACACGCTTCATTGCTGCGCACTCGAGAGCAAAGGCTTCGCCAAAGTCTTCAGAAACGTAACGTGACGCACCACGGAATCCCAACATTGGATTCTCTTCATCAGGCTCGTAACGCGATCCGCCAATTAACTTCTTATATTCATTGGACTTGAAGTCTGACAAACGAACAATCACTGGCTTTGGATAGAAAGCAGCAGCAATAGTTGCGACACCCTCAACCAACTTGTCTTCGTAAAACTGACGTGGGCTTGCATAGCCACGAGCAACACTCTCAACTGCACGCTTGAGGTCAGGGTCAATATTTGGATATTCCAATACAGCACGTGGATGCACACCAATGTAGTTGTTAATAATGAACTCAAGGCGAGCCAAGCCAACACCAGCATTCGGGATCTGGCAGAAATCAAATGCCAACTGAGGATTGCCGATATTCATGGTGATCTTCACTGGAATCTCTGGCAATACGCCACGAGATACTTCAGTCACTTCGGTTTCGATCAAGCCATCATAAATATGGCCTTCGTCACCTTCAGCACAAGAAACCGTCACCATCATGCCGTCTTGCAAGTGCTCAGTGGCATCACCGCAACCAACAACCGCAGGTACGCCTAATTCACGGGCAATGATCGCTGCGTGACATGTGCGTCCACCACGATTAGTCACAATCGCTGAAGCACGCTTCATGACTGGTTCCCAGTTCGGGTCAGTCATATCGGCAACCAAGACATCTCCTGGCTGAACACGATCCATCTCGCTTGGGTCACGAATAATGCGTACTGGACCTGCGCCAATCTTTTGACCAATCGCACGACCTTTTGCCAATACCTTTGAGCTACCTTTTAATTTGTAGCGCATCTCCACTTGACCAGCAGCTTGACTCTTTACAGTCTCAGGGCGCGCTTGCAAGATATAGATACGGCCATCTTGACCATCTTTACCCCACTCGATGTCCATTGGACGACCGTAGTGTTTCTCAATGATCACTGCGTACTTAGCCAACTCAGTGATATCCACATCCTCCAAAGAGAAGCGGTTACGCTTTTCTGGAGTGACATCAACAGTTTGTACTTTTTCTGCAGAGCCTTTAGGGGCAAATTGCATCTGAATCAACTTAGAGCCTAAGGAGCGGCGAATGATTGCCTTCTTATCTTGAGCCAAAGTGGTTTTAAAAACATAAAACTCGTCTGGATTTACTGCGCCCTGTACAACGGTCTCGCCCAAGCCATAGCTTGAGGTAATGAAAACTACATCCTCAAATCCTGACTCGGTGTCCAGAGTAAACATCACGCCAGCAGCGCCCAAGTCAGAACGAACCATGCGTTGAATACCAGCAGATAAGGCTACTTCAGCGTGGGCAAAGCCCTTGTGAACACGGTAGGAGATCGCACGATCGTTATACAAAGAAGCAAATACTTCACGAATCTTCTTCAGAACATCGTCAATACCTTCGACGTTCAAGAAAGTTTCTTGCTGACCAGCAAAAGAAGCATCTGGCAAGTCTTCGGCAGTGGCTGATGAACGTACCGCAAATGAGCCTCTACCAGAATCATCCAATACTGCAAATGCTTTACGAATCTCTTCATCCAGCTTTGGCTGAAATGGTGCCGTTTCGATCCAGCTGCGAATTTCCGCACCAGCTTGCGCCAATGCACGCACATCATCAATATTCAAACCTTCTAAACGCTGCTGAATACGCTCAGTCAGATTGTTGTGCTTTAGAAAGTCACGGAATGCTAACGAAGTCGTTGCAAAACCCGTAGGAACACGAACCCCAGTAGACGCCAACTGAGAAATCATCTCTCCTAATGACGCATTCTTACCACCAACCGATTCAACATCAGTCATGCGGAGTTGTTCAAAAGGCAAAACGTAGGCATCAGCCATACTGCTATTTTGTTGCTGTTGGTTGGACATAAAATACTCTCAAAAGATAAGGAAACTGGTGTAGCGGCCACCCTAAAGGGGGCGTGCTTTAATATGACTCTATTGTAGTGCTGACCCTGACTTTTAAGCCAAATCCATGTCCAACGAAACCCGCATTGTTTTTATTGTCTCTGACGGCACCGGCATTACTGCCGAGAACTTCAGCCAGTCGATTTTGGCCCAATTTGAGGCTACTTTTAAGCATATTCGAGTGCCTTTTGTGGATAGCGTCGATAAGGCCTACGATGCCGTTAGCAGCGTCAATCAAGCGGCTACTAAATATGGGGTGCAACCCATCGTTTTCACCACTTTGGTGAACTCCGAGCTCAATGCAATCGTGGCCAAGGCAAATGGCCTTATTTTGGACATGTTTCAGACCTTCGTAGCCCCTCTAGAGGAGGCTTTAGGCATGAAATCCACCCATGCCATGAACCGCCTTCACCATAATGCCGATACCGAGGCCTATAAGAACCGGATTGAGGCCATTAACTATTCCTTGGCCCATGATGATGGTCAATCCAATCAAAACCTGGCTGAAGCCGATGTCATTCTGATTGGCATCTCCCGGGTTGGCAAGACGCCAACCAGTCTTTACCTGGCCATGCAGTATGGGCTCAAAGCAGCTAACTACCCACTCATTCCAGAAGACTTTGAACGAGGACAGCTCCCAAAAGATCTGGTGCCTTACCGTCAAAAAATCTTTGGCTTAATGATTGATGCAGAACGACTCTCGGAGATTCGTAATGAGCGCAGACCTGGTAGTAACTACGCCAAGCTCGAAAACTGCCGTTATGAAATTAACGAAGCGACGGCGATGATGAAAAAACAATCTATTCCTTGGGTGCTCACTACAAGCAAATCCATTGAGGAAATTGCTACAACAGTATTGCAAGCAATCAAATCGGATAAAACGATACTAGGGTGAAATAGTATTTTTCAATGTCTGCTTTCGGCCGAGGCTGTGTAAAAACCCCCAATAATCTCCCTGTTTTTGTAAACACCTAAGCACCCTCAAACGTTAATTAAGTATCACTAATTAACGGGTGTTCATGAAGATGAAACGATTGGTGGATTCAACTACGAAGTGCAACTTTGAACAACTAGTTAAGGAGGCTAAGGATGTTTTAGTATCCAAAGCTTCTAGACCTGCAAGTCAAAGTAGCCATGACCTATCAACACCTTAGCCAAACTGA
>NZ_JAYGQU010000009.1:0-91841 GCF_035012985.1 Polynucleobacter sp. MG-28-Ekke-A2
GCTGGCTAAATCAAGCTGGTCAACAAAGAGGTCAATGACGCGTACGGGGTTTTCTTCGGTGATGTACTCATCAAGTAACTCTGGTAACAACGTACTTTGGGTTCGATCTTGGCCAGTAATGAATCGTTTCATCTTCATGAACACCCGTTAATTAGTGATACTTAATTAACGTTTGAGGGTGCTTAGGTGTTTACAAAAACAGGGAGATTATTGGGGGTTTTTACACAGCCTCGGCCGAAAGCAGCCATCTAAAATCAATCTACGCCCTCCTGCGGCGGTCCATAAGATGGTCGAGCTTGTTCAACTGAATTCAAAAAAACAAGGTTTCTTGGAGCAATCTCATCGGCCAGTCGGGCCTTTGGCCTGCCCAGCACGATTCGAACGTGCGACCTACGCCTTAGAAGGGCGTTGCTCTATCCAGCTGAGCTATGGGCAGTTATATGCTGGGTATATTTAGAACAATAAGGGAAAGTGGTCGGAGTACAAGGATTCGAACCTTGGACCCCCTGCTCCCAAAGCAGGTGCGCTACCAGGCTGCGCTACACTCCGACGGAACCGATATTCTACACCGAGAGAGCCATTCGAGGCAAATCCTGTAAGATTCGTCCCATGATTGCCTATTTTTCAAGCAAATTTACAAAGCAAATTCATGCCGCGCTTACAGCGGCATTGCTAGTATTTTGTTTGCTAGGCACCCACTGGGTAGGCCTCTCACACGGTATTTCTCATGCAGGCTTCCAAAAGCAATCTATAGAAGCTAACGCATCGAGCAATATTGATAAGAGCTTCAATCACAGCTCTGATACATGTCATTTGTTTGATGCACTTTCACTTGCAGGATTTGTACCGAGCAGTCACACTGATGCTGAAGTCATTTTGATCAGCGCCTCAGATCAACAAAATTCAAGCAATCCTTCGTTACGAAGTTTGACTGGTAACTCTTACCACTCACGCGCTCCTCCTACTTTCATCCTTTAAAACAAAGCGCTCTATTGCGCACCTCCGTTTTAATTGCTCACCATGTATTGGTGAATCTGGATGAATATGAATTATCGTTTTAAACAATTTAGTTTTACCCACCTAATAGCACTGGCCTGTATCTTGCTAATGAATCCTGCTTGGTCTCAAAACCAGGCAGAGGCTTTGCCTCAACTAGATGTCACGGGTGTGCGAGATGGCGGTCAAGGATTCCTCTCGCCGAATAAAGTATTAGCTGGGGATGAACTTCAAAATAAGCTTTCCGGAACACTAGGAGCAACACTTGCCAATGAGCTGGGAATATCTGCGACGGGTTATGGTGCGGGATCATCAAGGCCGGTTATTCGAGGGTTAGATGGTTCCCGTGTTCAGATTCTTCAAAATGGCTTATCTGCCGGGGATGTATCTAGTATTTCCGCGGATCATGCAGTGGCAAGTCCTATGCAAAATACGCATCAGATCGAAATCTTGCGCGGTGCCTCTGCCCTGCTTTATGGATCCGGCTCAAGCGGTGGCTTGGTAAACGTTGTGAATGATCGCATTGTTACTACGATGCCCGATATGGTCTCAGGCGCTCTTAATACAAGCTATGAAACAGTGAATCAAGGCAAGACTGCCAATATTGAATTAGATGCGCCTGCTGGACCTTTAGCGCTTCATTTTGATTCGGCGATTAGTAATTCTAATAACTATCGCATCCCAGGATTTGCAGAACAAGGCGGACCAAATGCCAATTGGTCTATCAACCCTGGTCAGCCCGTGAATATTCCTTATAGCGGCAAGCTTCCATTCTCTTTTAGCAATGAAAATAGCATGGGGCTAGGCGCAAGTTATGTTCGCTCCGATGGATATACCGGCGTCTCCTTAGAGCGCATGAATCATAACTACGGAATTCCTACTGCTGAAGGTGGCTTTATTCAGCAGTCTCAGAATCGTTACGATTTTGCTCACCAAACTAATGATCCGTTTGATGGCTTTAGCTCAGTCAAAATTAGTGCTGCCAATACCAATTACCAACATACTGAATTTACCAATAATGGGGTAGCCTCCACACAATGGAACAACACCGCCACTGAGGCGAGATTAGAGATGGCTCATAAAGAGCTATTGGGATCTAAGGGCATTCTGGGGGTGCAGTTAATTGGCTCCAATCTAAATGCAACTGATTTATCTACGAATAATTACGCCATTGTTCCACAGACAAAATCAAATTCAACTGCACTTTTCTTGGTGGAGGAAGGTAGATATGGCCCTATAAAAACAAATCTGGGGGCGCGTTATAACTATGCCACTCAAAACCCCAATTCAGGAACGCAGTTTCCAAGCACAAGTAGTCAAGCATTTGTGCCCACCTCCTATGGGCCCCCATCACTTCAAAGTCGGCAATTTAATTTAATGTCCTATTCTGCTGGAGGAATGTTGGATATTGCCAAAGGTTATGGCATAGGCCTTGCTTATACGGTTTCTCAAAGAGCGCCTTCTGCACAAGAGCTTTACTCCTATGGTCCACATGATTCAACGGCAACATTTGATATCGGAAATGCAAATTTAAGCACTGAAACATCACACAATCTAGAGCTAAGCTTTCAGAAAAGCTTGGGCATAATCCGTAGCAAAGCTAGCATCTATAGGAACCAATTTAGTAACTATATTTATGGCTATTACACGGGGGCTTACAGTCAAGCCAATGCAAACTTTTCCGTGGTTCAGGCCTCTCAAGCGAATGCCTCTATCCAGGGCGCAGAAGCTGAGCTTAGCTATAACTGGAATGAAACTGGTGTTGGGGGTAGATTATTTGGGGATGTTTCGCAAGGAACATTTACCTCTGGGGGCAATCTTCCATTACAGCCAGCTCCTCGACTAGGCACTGAATTGGCTTACCAACGTAACGGCTGGCTAACAAGTGCTACCTATATTTATAGTTATCAACAAAATAAATTAGCTAGTTGGGAAATTGGTCCTACGCCGAGTTACAACTTAGTAAATGCCAACCTCTCCTACACTGAGCGCATTGGAAAGGTAAATTGGACTGGTTATCTGATGTTGAAAAATATTTTGAATGAAGAGATTCGATATGCAACCACACCGATGTCGGTGAGACTATATGCTCCGCAACCTGGAAGAAGTTTGATGGCTGGCGTTAGGGCTGCTTTTTAATAAAGGCTGCACTAAAGATATCTGTGTAGAAAAAAACCAAGCAGCCCTGAACCCAGAATTACAAATACAGGATTGATTTTTGTTCTCAAAATGAAATACAGGGAAATTAAAGCCAATCCCAAAGTGATAGGACTAACGATAGAAGATTTGGCAACAGCATAGACGCCGGATATCATTAGTCCAATCGAAATGGGCTCCAAAGCATTTTGGATGGTTCTGCGCCAAGGGCTTTCACCAAAGCGATTCCAAATACGACCAGCATAAAAGCACAAAATACTCGATGGCAAGAAAAATGAGAGCAGAACAACTCCCGCTCCTACTAGGCCAGCAACCTGAAATCCGATCACCAAGACCATCAACATATTAGGGCCTGGTGCAATTTGTCCGATACTATAAATATGTACAAAACGCAGGTGATCAATGCCAAATTGATGAGCTAGTAAGGATTGCATCTCCGGTAATACAGCGGTCCCGCCACCTACCGCCAGGAGTGACAGTAAGCCAAAGCTGAGTGCTAATGAAACTAAATGGTTCATGAGCTAACTCTTGGGCGATAAATATAAATTGCTATCGGAGCCATTATTAATAGGACGATGGGTAGACTTAGCTTTACCAGACTCATCAAAATAAAGGTTGGCACAATAATGAGAAGTGACTTGAGACGCTTCCAGTGCTCGTCACCGATCCGATAAGTAATTGCCGCCAGTAAACCACATGCAGCTGCTGCAACTCCAGACAAAATGATATTTGCTAGTGGGTGATCTGTATTCGTGGTGTATGCAACACCAATAATTAGTACAAATAGAGATCCAGGAAGTATTAGGCCGATGGTTGACACGAAAGCGCCTAACATGCCGCGCAAATGATCTCCGGCTAACACCGCTAAGTTCACTGAATTTAAGCCTGGCATAGTTTGGCTAATTGCAAGATAGCCCATGAATTCATCGGCAGTCAGCCAGCATCTTTTTTCAATTAAAAGAATGCGCTCATAGGCAATAATTCCCCCACCAAAACTTATGCCGCCGATGAGCAAAAACTGGAAAAAAAGTCATATAAACTTACTGACAACCTTTTATCAGTTAAGTTTGTAGAGCTCATTCAGGCTTTCCATAGATTAGCGCCGTTTTTGTACTACCAATTTCTAACCAATCAGCTAATTCAGTTTGAAGCTTTTTAAAAAACTTATCAGCCCTCTTGTGAGCCTTGGATTGTGAGCGATTTTCATCGTTTACGCGATATGAAAAGGCAAGCTCGCCTACAATAGGGTCGCCAGCAGTCCTCATCCAAATGGCAATTTCACAATGCGCTTGCACACCATCTCCAAAAACCAGGTTTCCTAATGGCAAGCAGGCTTCAAGAATCTTATTGGTAGGACCACCAACTATATGTACGGGAGTTTTTTTATCTATCGAAAGATTTGCCATGCCTGGAAAATACTCACAAATCGCACTAATTGATCTGTCAAATAAACTATTAATTGGAACGGCATCCAAAATTGCATTGTTTGAGAAGATTTGACGTTTAGAACCCAAGGCATCGCCACGTAAGATTTCCTCTTTAAAGCGAGCCCTGGATTTTATTTTCTTTTGTGGGGCTGGATTAAATTTGGACGCATGCTCCATGTCATGGGTTCGACACTTGAGGGTGACTTCTGCATAGTCATCAACCCACACGTTTTGTCGTGACTCTCGAACTAGCAAAATAATATTATTTAAACGGAAATCTTCACCGGGAGTATCGTAAAAATAAATATTTCGTAGCCCGGTATTTGCATTATCAAGGTGAAAAAAATCCACCTTACTTTTCTTGCAAAACTTCACAATTTGTTCGCTAAGAAGCAAAATTCTGCCGTGACGATCAAGACCCTTTGGCTTGATGAGTAATTTAAATTCTCTATTGGTAATGGATGGATGCAGCTTCATAAAATAATCCTTTTTTCTTGAGCTTATCACCAACTCGTGAAATTAAATCAGTTCATGAGGTTGTAAGTGGGTAAACCAAGCTCTTAGCGAATTGAGTGGGTTAGGCAGTGCGAACCAAATCAGCAATACTTTTGGCTGCACTCATTGCAATATCAGCATCTTTAGTCTCCACCATAACGCGCAATAAAGGCTCCGTACCGGATGCACGAATCAGAACCCTACCAATGTTTTGGAGATCAGTCTCAACCTTGGTGATTTGGTTTTTTAGTCTTTCGTCGCTCTTCCAGTCGTAACCGGGTTTAAACTTCACATTCAAAAGTACCTGCGGGAATATTTTGACAGCATCCAATAATTGCGCAAGGCTCTTTTTGTTTTGACTCATTGCCGCTAACACTTGAAGTGCCGCAATTGTGCCGTCACCTGTGGAGTGCTGGTCTAAGCAAAGCAGATGACCTGACCCTTCGCCACCAATGATCCAACCATTTTGTTTGAGTAATTCCAAAACATAGCGATCACCTACATTGGCGCGCTCAAAACCGATGCCTAGATCTTTAATAGCGTTTTCAACTGCAAGATTAGTCATTAAAGTGCCTACAGCACCACCAATCTGCTGTCCACGATCCAAGCGATCTTTTGCAAGTACATACAAAAGCTCATCACCATTAAATAAACGACCAGAAGCATCAACCATTTGCAGGCGATCAGCATCACCATCTAGAGCAATACCGAGATCTGCATTCACTTCCTTAACTTTAGCAATTAAAGCTGCCGGTGCCGTTGCTCCGCAACCATCATTGATATTGCGACCATCAGGGCTAACGCCAATTGGGATCACTTCAGCACCTAGCTCATGAAAAACATGGGGAGCTGTGTGATATGCGGCTCCATTAGCGCAATCCACTACAAGTTTCAATCCCTTGAGATTTAACTCACCTGGAAATGTTGATTTACAAAACTCAATGTAGCGTCCTGCAGCATCATCTAAGCGAAAGGCTTTACCAAGTTCTTTTGAATTTACACAACCCATAGGTTTTTCTAATTCAGCTTCAATGGCAAGCTCAAACTCATCAGACAACTTATCGCCTTTTGCAGAGAAAAACTTGATGCCATTATCTTGATAGGGGTTATGAGAAGCTGAAATCACTAAGCCAGCAGACAAACGCAATGCCTTAGTGAGATATGCAACGCCAGGGGTTGGAATAGGACCGCAGAGCATCACATCTACACCTGCAGCAGCGAAACCAGCCTCCAATGCTGCCTCTAATAAGTATCCCGAAACGCGCGTATCTTTACCGATGAGAATTTTGCACCGTTCACCCTGTTTGGCATCACTTGTTAACACTTTGCCAGCAGCGTAGCCTAAGCGAGTCATAAATTCTGGAACGATTGGAAATAGCCCTACTTCTCCTCGAATGCCATCAGTACCAAAGTATTGTTTTTTCATGAATTTCATTATAAAACTTAGATGCGTCACTAAGTGTTTATAGCCTCCCAAAGCTTTAGAGCATCAACAGTCTCGGGTACATCATGAACCCGGATAATTTGAGCGCCACGATCTGCGGCCATGATTGCCGCCGCAATACTTGGGGCTACACGGTCATTAGCATCCTTACCAGTGATTTTGCCAATCATCGATTTACGTGAAATTCCCGCTAATACGGGCAGGCCTAAAGCGGAGAAGTCGGCAAAGTTTGCCAGCATATTGAGGTTATGTTCCAAGCTCTTACCGAAGCCAAATCCTGGATCAATAGCAATGCGGTTACCACTAATGCCTTTGGAGATTAAAAGCTTCGCTCTATCATTTAGAAACTGTCTTACCTCTGCAATGATGTCCTGATATTCAGGGTTAAATTGCATTGTTAAGGGGTCGCGTTGCATGTGCATTAATACAATCCCGCAGTCGCTACTTTCCAACACGACCTCTAAAGTCCCTGCTTGCCTGAGGGCCCAAATATCATTAACACAATCAACGCCAGCAAGCAAAGCTTGGCGCATTGTTTCTGCTTTATAAGTATCTATTGATAGAGGGACACCGCAATCCTTTAATGCCTCAATGACCGGAAGCACTCTATCCAACTCTTCTTGCAGCGCTACTGGTTCAGCACCAGGACGAGTTGATTCCCCGCCAATATCAATGAGATCAACCCCGTTTTCGATCATTAACTCCGCTTGTGCAATAGCATCATCAGCATTTCTGAATTTACCGCCATCAGAAAATGAATCCGGAGTTGCATTCAGAATGCCCATCACAATCGGGCGCTTGCGTTTGGAGAAGTCAAAAAGAAAACGCCCACAACGCCAAGTTGTGGGCATCTCTTGAAGGCTTTGATGATGCATCAAAGACACAGCTAAACAGGGTAATTAAGCGGTGGCTGGAGCGCTGCCAGCAGCAGGGCCAGGGGTACCAGCGGAATTACCAAACTGAGTTGCGGGTGGGGGCTTTGGTGCACGCGGCGGGCGACCCTCCATGATGTCGTTGATTTGCTCTGCATCAATGGTTTCCCATTCCAGTAAAGCTGCAACCATCGCCTCAACCTTATCTCGGTTCTGTTCCAAGATCGATCTAGCTAAGGCATATTGGCTATCAATCAACGTACGTATTTCAGCGTCTACCTTTTGTTGGGTTAGTTCAGAAACTGTTTTGGTGCTGTTGCGACCAAAAATACTTTCTGATTCGGTATCAACATAGACCATGGTACCCAAGCTATCACTCATGCCATAACGAGTCACCATATCACGAGCCATTTTCGTGGCGCGCTCAAAATCATTGGAAGCGCCAGTACTTGAAGAATGCAAGAACACCTCTTCAGCAGCACGACCACCAAACAATATGGCCAACTCTTCCATCATGCGATCTTTATACAAGTTCACGCGATCAAACTCTGGTAACTGCCAAGTCACACCCAAAGCCATGCCTCGCGGCATGATGGTAACTTTATGAACAGGGTCAGCTTTAGGCAAAACCTTAGCTACAACAGCATGGCCAGACTCGTGATATGCGGTGTTGCGACGCTCTTCCTCGCGCATAACAGCAGACTTACGCTCAGGACCCATATAAATCTTGTCTTTAGCGTCTTCAAAGTCCTTCATATCTACTGCACGCTTATTGCGACGTGCTGCAAACAATGCAGATTCATTCACCAGGTTCGCTAAATCTGCGCCTGAGAAGCCTGGAGTGCCCCTTGCCAAAACGGCGGCGTTGACATCAGGATCAATCGGTACTTTGCGCATATGCACTTGCAAAATTTGTTCACGACCGCGAATATCTGGCAAACCTACGTGCACTTGTCGATCGAAGCGTCCTGGACGCAATAAAGCTTTATCAAGCACATCAGAGCGGTTAGTAGCGGCTACTACGATCACGCCACTATTACTTTCAAAACCATCCATCTCAACCAGCATTTGGTTTAGCGTTTGTTCGCGTTCATCATTGCCGCCGCCCATGCCGGCACCGCGATGACGACCAACAGCATCAATCTCATCAATAAAGATGATGCAAGGAGAATTTTTCTTGGCGTTTTCAAACATGTCACGAACACGTGATGCACCAACACCAACAAACATCTCCACGAAGTCCGAGCCGGAGATCGAGAAGAATGGCACCTTAGCTTCACCCGCGATGGCGCGAGCTAAAAGGGTCTTACCAGTACCCGGAGGGCCTACGAGCAATACACCATGCGGAATGCGGCCACCAAGCTTTTGAAACTTTTGTGGGTCCTTTAAGAAATCAACAATCTCAAAGACTTCCTCTTTGGCTTCATCGCAACCTGCAACATCGGCAAAGGTAACCGTATTGCTGTTCTCATCAATCAAGCGCGCTTTAGATTTACCAAAGGAGAATGCACCGCCCTTACCGCCACCTTGCATTTGGCGCATCATGAAAAACCAAAAGCCAATAATTAATAAGGTAGGGCCAAGATAGTACAAAGCAGAAACCAACATATTCGGTTCGTCATCAGCTTTGCCGGTAACTTGAACTCCATATTTCATGAGATCACCAACCATCCAGATATCACCTGGAGAGATGATGGAGTATTTAGCGCCGTCAGCAGGCGTTACTTGCAATGTACGACCTTGTACATCTACGCGCTTTACTTTGCCGGCTTTAGCGTCATCCATGAATTGGGAATACGTCACCTGAGTTTGGTCCTTAGGCTTATCAAACTGTTTAAAAACAGTGAAAAGCACCAAGCCCACAATGAGCCACACACCGATTTTTTGGAACATATTGCTGTTCAAAATGAGTCCTTTTCTGGATTGAACCAGGAGTTAAAGCGATTTGCTTCCTAAGTATTTGATTCTACTACCACCCTTTTTCAAGAGCTAAAGGCGTATATATTTGATAAAACCCTATAAAAACGGGGTTATTAGCCAGTATTTAGAGCCTATTTCGGAGGTTTTAGGTTTCTACCCAAAAGGAAGATCTCAGAAGACTTTGCTCTAGATGCTTTAGGTTTACGGGAGGCAACGGTTTTAAAGACCTTTTTAAAGGATTCCACTATCTGGCTATAGCCACTACCGTTAAAACATTTGATTAAAAGCGCGCCCTCAGGCTTCAGATGAGCGGTAGCGAAGTCTAAGGCTATCTCTGCTAAAAAGGCCATCCTGGCTGCATCAGCGACACCAACACCAGAAAGATTTGGCGCCATGTCTGATAAAACCAAATCAACTTTGCCTTCTGCACTCTTCGGTAAAAGCGCCTCTAAAGCAGCTAGCCCCTCTTCTTCCCTAAAGTCACCCTGAATAAAGCTCACATCAGCTATATCCTCCATTGGCAAAATATCAATGGCAATAATCTGACCATCCGGTTTGCCGGAATCAATTTTGGGATTGCTTTTACCAAATTCAGTGAGGCGATTGCGGACGTACTGAGACCAACTCCCAGGAGCGCTCCCTAAGTCCACGATAGTCATGCCTGCCTTGATAAGATGATCTTGCTCGTCAATTTCACTGAGCTTATAAACCGCTCTAGCGCGATAGCCCTCCTTTTGAGCCATCTTCACATAGGGATCGGATAGATGATCCTGCAACCAACTTTTATTAAATTTATTCTTTGCCACAACTTACCCACTTTCGCAGTCTATTTTCCTAGTTTCTGAGCTCTAAAGCAAAAGGAATCGATCAAAATACAGGCAAATTCAAGTTAAAAGGGCAATTTAGACCCTCAATGCTCTATCATCAACCCCATGACTTCACTCACTATTACCCCTGCACAACGTAAATCCCTCAAAGCTGACGCTCACGATCTAAGTCCTGTTGTCATGATTGGTGGCGATGGCTTAACACCTGCTGTCATCAAAGAGGCTAAATTGGCCATTAATCACCACGGATTAATTAAGATTCGTGTTTTTGGTGATGAGCGCGAAGCACGCATTGCTATGTATGAAGAACTTTGCGACAAACTTAATGCTGCTCCAGTTCAACATATCGGCAAGTTACTCGTGTTATGGAAACCAAAAGATATGGTGGATGAAGCTTTTAGCAATCTTGGTAGATCAAGCAAGCAAACCAAGAAATCTTTGCAGGCTCCTCGCACGAAACGCCAGCCAAATCGTGCCCCAGCAAAAGCTGGCGTGCGTACTAGCACTTCCGAAAGATCGGATCGTCGCTCCGCTTCAAATGCAGCACCATTTGCACGTGCTGCGGCAGTGAAATCAGCAACACCTAAGAAGCGGGTTTTGCGCTCTGAAGCGGCGGAATCAAAAATTGGCTGGTCTTCTCCCGGCTATAGAAAAGCAGTTGCTGCACCAGCTCCGATTAAGAAGCGTAAAGTCAGAATGAGCAGCACTAAGAAAAAGTCACTTGGCTCTTAATTCTGGCAAGTGAAATAAAAAAACGCCGCTAGTCGGCGTTTTTTGTTGACCGCCAAACTAAGGCTAGGCCGAGTACCGATTGAATCATAAAGATTGCACTAGAAACTCCATGCAGGCGAGCAAATAATGCTGCATTTGTAGACTCGCGAACTGACAGGCCTAAATAGAGCGCTTGATCTCGTAATGAATCCATCCAAGGAATGAAAATGAATGCAGCCCCAACAGTGCATGAGAATATTCCCAATAGGATCCAGCGGGTGATACGGTAATATTCGTAACCATGTCTTACTAGGTGATTTGCCATCACCATTAGAAATACGTTTAAGGCGACACCGATATACGCCGTGGTTTTAAAGAGATTTGCTGCAACCATGCCGGCAACCTGTCTATCTCCCAAACTAGAGAATAAGATAGGCACAACTAAAAATCCAATGGTAATAAAACTACCTACCCAAAGACCTGAAATTAGGCTGAATATTCTCTGGGTGCGGATATGGTGCATTAAACGTATCGGACGGCCAAGATTTCAACTTCGCGATTGCCGCCTGGGGCTTGCACGGCAACAACGTCACCCTCCTCTTTGCCAATTAATGCACGGGCAATAGGTGAGCTGATGGAGATTTTCTTAACGGCGATATCCGCCTCATCATCCCCAACGATTTGATAGGTGAGCTTAGTGCCATCTTCTAAGTCCTCAAGATCGACGGTAGCACCAAAGACTATGCGTCCAGCAACATCTAAAGTAGCGGGGTCAATAATTTGAGCTGCCGATAACTTGCCTTCTAACTCTTGAATGCGGCCTTCAATAAAGCCTTGCTTTTCTTTGGCAGCATCGTATTCAGCATTCTCAGAAAGGTCGCCTTGAGCGCGTGCCTCAGAGATCGCATTGATAACGGAAGGACGTTCAACGTGTTTAAGACGGTGCAGCTCCTCTTTGAGAAGTTCTGCACCGCGCTTGGTGATCGGAATTGTGCTCATGAAACTAACCTAACTTAAATTCTTGCGCAAAATAGCGCGTATAAAAGTCAATTTTAGATTAAATGAGCTCCCGATGTAAGTTTTGCAAGGAATAAACCTCGAGGGAGTCGAGTCGGCCATTTTCTGAGGCTAACAAACCATCCATCACTGCTCGTGCGGCACTAATGGTCGTGTAATAAGTAACACCATTAGCCTGAGCGCTGGTTCGAATTGATCTAGAGTCAGCAATCGCTGTCCGGGTCTCATCCACAGTAGTAAAGACAAGTGAAATCTCACCATTCTTGATGAAATCCACGATATGGGGGCGCCCATCCTTTACTTTATTAACTACTTTTACCGGCAAACCAGCCGCTTCAATTGCTGCTGCTGTACCCTTTGTCGCAACCATCGGGAAGCCCAGTTGATGCAACAACTTAGCAACTTCAATTGCTTTTGGCTTGTCACTATCTTTGACGGTCAAAAGAACTGTTCCGCTCTTTGGCAATTTGATGCCGGCACCCAACTGTGACTTAAATAAAGCCTCGCCAAAGGTCTTGCCAACACCCATCACTTCGCCAGTTGAACGCATTTCTGGACCGAGAATTGGATCTATACCTGGAAATTTATTAAATGGAAATACAGCTTCCTTGACTGAGAAGTATGGTGGCTTAATTTCAGTCTTAATACCCTGCTGCTCTAAAGTCTGACCAACCATGCAACGTGCAGCAATCTTCGCCAACTGCAAACCAGTGGCTTTTGACACAAACGGTACGGTGCGTGAAGCGCGTGGATTTACTTCCAAGACATAGATGACATCTTTGCCATCTACATTTTGAATCGCAAATTGGACGTTCATCAGGCCAACAACATTCAGTCCTTTTGCCATCGCTGCAGTTTGGCGTTTAATCTCTTCCACCGTTGCATCGGATAAAGAATATGGAGGCAATGAGCAGGCTGAATCGCCAGAGTGAACACCGGCTTGCTCAATATGCTCCATGACGCCACCAATAAATACGGCTGTACCATCGCTGATGCAATCGACGTCACATTCGATAGCATCATTCAAGAAGCGATCTAGAAGCACAGGAGAGTCATGGGATACCTTAACGGCTTCACGCATGTAACGCTCAAGGTCGCGACCATCATGAACGATTTCCATTGCACGACCACCTAAGACATACGAAGGTCGGACTACTAATGGGTAGCCAATTTCCTCAGCAAGCTTGAGAGCCTCTTCTTCAGTACGCGCTGTACGGTTAGGTGGCTGACGCAATCCGAGATCCTGTAGTAGCTTCTGGAAGCGTTCACGATCTTCTGCTGCATCAATCATGTCTGGTGAAGTGCCGATAATTGGCACACCATTGCGTTCAAGATCTAAAGCCAATTTCAAAGGAGTTTGACCGCCGTATTGAACGATAACGCCCTTTGGTTTTTCTTTAGCAACAATCTCCAATACATCCTCAAGAGTCAGCGGCTCAAAGTACAAGCGATCCGATGTGTCGTAGTCAGTCGAAACGGTTTCAGGGTTGCAGTTAACCATGATGGTTTCGTAACCATCATCACGCATTGCTAAAGCAGCATGCACGCAGCAATAGTCAAACTCAATACCTTGACCAATGCGGTTAGGGCCTCCACCCAAAACCATGATCTTCTCTTTATTGGTCGGCTGTGACTCGCACTCTCCGTGCTCTGCTTCATAGGTTGAATACAAATAAGCAGTGTTAGTCGAGAATTCAGCAGCACATGTATCAACACGCTTATAAACCGGAACAACTTTCAATCGATGGCGCGCAGCACGAACGGATGCAGCATCAACATTGAGTAACTTTGCTAAGCGGCGATCGGAGAAACCTTTTTGCTTTACAAAGCGTAACTCTGGGGCTGTTAGGCTATCGATCTTGCGCTGCTTAAGCTCAGTCTCAATGGTGATCAGTTCTTCAATTTGCTCCAGGAACCAAGGATCAACTTTCGTTTCACTATAGATCTCATCAAGACCCATACCCATGCGGAATGCGTCTGCCAAATACCAAATGCGATCCGGACCAGGCTCATTGATTTCATTAATGATGTCATCAAGGTCTGTGGATACTTCATCCAAGCCGTCAACACCAACCTCAAGACCGCGGAGCGCTTTTTGGAAAGACTCTTGGAAAGTCCGGCCAATGGCCATGACTTCGCCAACTGACTTCATCTGCGTTGTTAGGCGGGAATCAGCCTGCGGGAACTTCTCAAATGCAAAACGTGGAATCTTGGTAACAACGTAATCGATTGAAGGCTCAAATGATGCTGGTGTGGCACCACCAGTAATATCATTCTTGAGTTCATCAAGTGTATAACCTACGGCCAATTTAGCCGCAATCTTTGCAATTGGGAAACCTGTAGCCTTTGATGCTAAAGCCGATGAACGGGATACCCTTGGATTCATCTCAATGACGATCATGCGACCATCTACTGGATTA
Source organism: Polynucleobacter sp. MG-28-Ekke-A2 (assembly GCF_035012985.1). Classification (NCBI taxonomy): domain Bacteria; kingdom Pseudomonadati; phylum Pseudomonadota; class Betaproteobacteria; order Burkholderiales; family Burkholderiaceae; genus Polynucleobacter; species Polynucleobacter sp. MG-28-Ekke-A2. Next base: position 14,287 of record NZ_JAYGQU010000009.1, read on the forward strand.
ATCGAGAACTGAACGTTAGACCCACCGGTATCAACACCAATTTCTCTCAGAACAGCAATCGATGCATTACGCATGATTTGATATTCTTTATCCGTCAACGTTTGCGCAGGCGCCACGGTAATTGAGTCACCGGTATGTACGCCCATTGGGTCTAAGTTTTCAATTGAACAAACGATGATGCAGTTGTCATTGCGATCGCGCACGACTTCCATCTCGAATTCTTTCCACCCCAAGAGAGACTCTTCGATCAAGAGCTCACGTGTTGGTGATAAATCGAGACCACGTTTACAAATTTCTTCAAATTCTTCACGGTTATAGGCAATGCCGCCACCTGATCCCCCCATGGTGAATGATGGACGAATGACTACCGGGAAACCTGAGCTGCCAGTTTGCTTCTGAATTTGCTGCTGAACCTCATGAGCCTCATCCATTGAGTGCGCAATGCCGGACTTTGCAGAGCCTAGGCCAATTTTGGTCATGGCTTCTTTAAACTTTTGACGATCTTCTGCTTTATCAATGGCTTCTGGTGAAGCGCCAATCAATTCGCAGCCGTATTTCTCTAAAACGCCATGACGGTGTAGATCTAAAGCGCAGTTCAGCGCAGTCTGGCCGCCCATAGTTGGCAAAATGGCATCAGGCTTTTCTGTAGCAATAATACGTTCGACCACTTCCCAAGTAATCGGCTCGATGTAGGTTACATCAGCCATCTCTGGGTCAGTCATGATGGTTGCAGGATTACTGTTGACCAAAATAACTTTGTATCCTTCATCACGCAATGCCTTACAAGCTTGCGCTCCGGAGTAGTCAAACTCACAGGCCTGGCCAATCACAATCGGACCAGCTCCAATAATCAGGATGCTCTTAATGTCGCTACGCTTAGGCATTATTTGCCCTCCTTCTTGGTAGCATTCATTAGCTCCATAAAACGATCAAATAAATAGGCAATGTCATGAGGGCCTGGTGAGGCCTCAGGATGCCCTTGGAAACACAGCGCTGGCTTGTCATTCCACGCCAAACCTTGCAAGGATCCATCAAATAAAGAAACATGGGTTACGCGAATATTGCTTGGCAAGGTATTAGCATCAACGGCAAAACCATGATTCTGTGAGGTGATAGCAACACGTCCTGTATCTAAATCTTTCACAGGATGATTAGCGCCATGGTGGCCAAATTTCATCTTTAGTGTTTTTGCGCCTGCTGCAAGACCCATGATTTGATGGCCTAAACAGATGCCAAAGGTTGGCACACCTTTTTCAATAATTTCTTTTGCGGCAGCAATAGCGTAATCGCATGGACCAGGATCGCCAGGGCCATTTGAGAAGAACACGCCATCCGGATTCATGGCTAGCACTTCTGCTGCGCTAGTTTGCGCAGGCACAACTGTTAATTCGCAGCCTCGCTCAGTCAGCATGCGCAAGATATTGCGTTTCACACCAAAGTCATAAGCAACTACCTTTTTAATTGGCTTGCTAGTATCTAATGTTCTGTAAGCAGGCTTGCCATTTGGCCCATGAAGATCCCATTCTGCCTCGCGCCACTGATAGGCTTTCTTGGTAGTCACTACCTTTGCAAGATCTAGGCCTGACATGCCAGGGAAAGCTTTAGCAAGCTCAAGAGCCTTCGCCCCTAAGGATTCATAGTTATCACCTAATTTACCAGCAACAATAGCGCCGGATTGTGCACCCTTATCACGCAGAATTCTGGTGAGCTTGCGTGTATCGATGCCAGCAATCCCTAAAACATCTGCTTTGGTAAGGTAGTCATCTAAAGAGCCTTCCGAACGGAAATTGGATACGCGTTTTGGAAGATCCTTCACTACTAAGCCTGCTGCATGAATCTGATCTGATTCCGCATCTTGGGCATTGACACCGACATTACCGATATGTGGGTAGGTTAAGGTAACAATTTGGCGTGAGTAGCTGGGATCAGTAATGATCTCTTGATAGCCAGTCAATGCAGTGTTGAATACGACTTCGCCAGTAGTTTCGCCAGAGGCGCCAATGCTAAAACCGGGAAATAATGTGCCGTCGGCTAAGGCCAACACGGCTGGGGGAAAAGAAGGAAGCAAGGGTGACAAACCATCTCCAGTCCCTGCTCCATCCGACGCTCAAAACCCCAAAAAAGACTAGCCCGGGGATATTTTTGCGGGTGGTGAGTGTCTTTAAGCGCTAGGGTATATATTAAGTTTCGAACCCTGTAATCATAACATTTTTGCTCGTAAACCCTTGGATATCAAGTCAAATGGGGGCTGGAAGGTAAAAAGCTCCCCCGGCCTAATGGCTGGAGGAGCAATTTGTTCAAAGTTGGGCGTTTTAAGCCTTGGCGCTCTGCTCAATAATGGTCTTAATTTGAGCTAGAACTGACTGGTCATCCATCGTGCTGATATCACCAGGATCGCGACCCTCAGCTACAGCCTGAAGTGCACGACGAACGATTTTTCCTGAACGCGTCTTGGGTAGAGCTGTAACTATATAAACCCGTCCAGGACGTGCAATAGCCCCTAAGGTGGTATCCACAGTCTTCATGCACTCAGCTTCCAAAGTAGCAGTATTGGATGCATCTTTAGGAATCACAAAGGCAATCGCGGCTTGCCCCTTTAATTTATCTTCAATGCCAACCACGGCAACTTCTGAAACATTCGGATGACTGGAAATACTTTCCTCGATTTCGCGAGTACCAAGGCGATGTCCAGCTACGTTGATCACGTCATCTGTTCGGCCCAAGATGAAGAAATAGCCATCTTTATCTTTAATGCCCCAGTCAAAGGTGGAGTAGACTAATTTGCCCGGAATTGTTTCCCAGTAGGTGCTGACAAAGCGCTTGTCATCGCCCCAAACAGTTTGCATGCAACCTGGAGGTAATGGACCTTCAATAGCAATGACGCCCTTCTGATCTGGGCCCAGCTCTTCGGAAGTAGCATCATCGAGTAACTTCATGTTGTAACCAAACGATGGCACACCTGGTGAGCCAAATTTATGTGGCATGACTTCAACCCCACGCTGAATTGCCAGCATTGGCCAACCCGTTTCTGTCTGCCAGTAGTTATCAACAATAGGCTTATTAATTGCACCATGAATCCAACTAGCAGTCGGTTCATCCAAGGGCTCACCTGCCAAAAAAAGAGCGCGCAATTTAGAAAGGTCATACTTGGTTAAGAAAGCGGGATCTTGTTTCTTCAGAACGCGAACCGCTGTTGGTGCAGAGAACATGACTGACACTTTGTACTTATCTACCAGCTCCCACCAAATGCCTGCATCAGGGCGCAATGGGGTGCCCTCGTACATGATCGTAGCCATGCCAGATAGCAATGGCGCATAAATAATATAGCTGTGGCCAACAACCCAACCAATATCGGACGTACAGAACATGGTCTCACCAGCATTACCGGTAAAGATATGTTTCATTGAGGCGGCGAGAGCTACTGCATAGCCGCCTGTATCACGCTGAACACCTTTAGGCTTTCCAGTTGTACCGGAGGTATACAAAATATAAGAAGGATGTGTTGCATCAACCCATTCAACAGGCACTACATCATTTAAATGTTTTTGGCGTTCGCTTGCGTAATCTAAATCACGTCCAGCGACGGTGGTGAATTCAGTTAAGCCGCGATTCACCATCAAAACCTTCTCAGGCTTGTATTCAGCCAGAGTAATTGCTTCATCTAGCAATGGCTTGTAAGGAACTGCTTTGCCGCCACGTGCACCTGCTTCTGCAGTAACAATCAGTTTTGGTTTTGCATCATCAATACGAGATGCCAAGCTGTGGGATGCAAAGCCACCAAACACAACGGAGTGAATAGCACCAATACGGGCGCACGCCAACATAGCAAAACAAGCTTCGGCGATCATCGGCATATAAATAAGTACGCGATCACCCTTTTTAACGCCCGCTGCCTTGTAAATTGCTGCCATACGATTCACTTCTTCGTATAACTCTTTAAAGGTATATGCCTTCTCTTGATTGGTTTCTGTAGAAACTGCAACTAAGGCAATTTGATCTGGACGATCTTTTAAGTGGCGATCTACTGAGTTGTAGCAAAGATTGGTTAAGCCACCCTCAAACCATTTAGCAAATGGTGGGTTGTCGTAATTAAGAACTTTGTTAAAAGGTTTTTCCCAATGTATTAACTGCGCTTGCTCACCCCAAAATCCATCCGGATCTTTAATTGAGCGTTCGTGGTGTGCTTTGTAGGACATGGTCAACCTGATCTCTTAAAAAGTTACTCAAATTACTGGCTTTTGCTCACCCCTTTACTAGCCTTGCTGCTAGCTGAGGCAGGTGAACTACCATTTTTCGCAGATTTTGCAAGCCCTGTCGATTCGGATTTATGCTGAGATGCAGCATTTTTTGCAGAAGAATTACCCTTAGAGGCGCCCTTATCTCCTTTTTTGGAGTTGCTGGGTGCAGCACATTTACTTGATTTAGCTCCTTTTGTACCCTTTGCTGGTTTGGGGCACTTAGGAGCAGGCGGAGCTGGCTTTTCTAGGTTGAGACTGGCATTTTCTGCCATAGCAGTTGAAACATCACCCGGACGGCGACTGGTTTTGGGAATTAGCACGGTAGAGCCTGCTCGTATACGCATTCCCCTTGGAATGCCGTTGACCTCGCGCAGGGTATCTACATCCACCCCCAACGTTTTAGCTGCCTGATCAACACTTTCTGTTTTGGAAACTTGAACAGCAGTCCACGACGAAAGAGGTTTAGGGTATTGCTTGAGGTTATCTTGAAAGATCTCAGCATGCGCAAACGGCAGAAGAATTTGCTGGTTAGCATTGCTTAAAATTACCGGCTTATTAAATGATGGATTCAGAATTTGAAATTCATCTGCAGGTATCTCGGCCAACTTAATTACAAGAGCAACATCAATATCGTTTCCAACATCAACCGCGACAAAGTATGGGTGATTTTCTAAATCAGGCAGCACAATTCCATATGCCTGTGGATCCAGGACAATTTGTCGATATGCCATCAATTTAGGAACGTAATTTCGAGTTTCACGCGGTAAGGTCAAACTCTCATAATCTATAGGCAATCCTGCGGCGGCATTACGCTTTTGTGCTTTTATAATATTGCCAGCACCCCAGTTGTAGGCTGCTAAGGCTAGTTCCCAGCTACCGAATTGATTATTCAAACGTTGTAGGTAATCCAAGGCCGCATCCGTTGACTGCACAACATCGCGTCGCTCATCTCTAAATACGTTTTGTGTGAGACGAAAGTCTTTGCCCGTGGCAGGCATAAATTGCCATAGACCCACTGCCTTTGCATTTGACTTTGCATTGGTTACAAACGCACTTTCAACAAATGGTAGTAATGCAATCTCGGTAGGCATATTGCGCGCATTTACCTCTTGAACAATGTAAAACAAATAGCGTGAAGAACGCGTCATCGAGCGATTCACATAGTCCGGTCTTGCCGCAAGCCAGCGAACCTGTTCAATCTCTAGAGGGGTATTCATGGGCTCCATTTGAAAGCCATCACGAATGCGTATCCACAGGTTGTCAGAAGGTGCATAAACCTTGCTAACGGATTGATTTTTGAGATTTACTCGGGCAGCCTTAGATGTTTTTGAATTTGCCTTTGTTGGTGCGTCAGAAGACCAATCAGTACTTGCGCAACCACTCAGCAAAGCAGCAATTACCAATACTGCATACATCATCCGCATTAGAAGCGATCTTTCCAGCCGCGAATGACTGCCAATACATGCGCTGGTGTTGGTAATGATGACTGGCCAGAAACCTCTTTAGCCATCGCAATGACTTCGGCTTGATCACAACGCATGAATGGATTAACTTGCAGCTCTTGTCCAATAGTGGTTGGAAGAGTTGGCAAACCCTGCTCTCGCAAAGATTTAGCCTGCTCTGCCCATGAGAATAGATTAAGGTTGTTGGGCTCTACTGCTAAAGCAAAACGAATATTCGATAAGGTGTACTCATGGGTGCAATAAACCAAAGTATTCTTTGGCAGTGCGGCAAACTTACCAAGCGACTCCGTCATTTGGGTTGGTGTCCCCTCGAACAATCTTCCACAGCCAGAGGCAAATAAGGTATCCCCACAAAAAAGCATTGGCTCAACAACATTTGCCTGCATGTTTGCAAAATAAGCGATGTGACTTAAGGTATGCCCAGGAACTTCGAGAACCTTCAAGCTAATACGCGGGGAAGCAATTTCAAATTTATCGTCTTGCATTACGACATTAGTGCGACCTGGAATATTGTCACCAACTGGGCCATAAACAGGCAGATCCGCACCCAAACTTTCCAATAAGTTGAGAATGCCACCCGTATGGTCCGCATGGTGGTGGGTAATAAGAATGCCTTTAAGGGTCAAATGATTTGTGCTCAGGTACTCCAAAACTGGTGCTGAATCACCTGGATCCACCACTAAAGCAGAGCTGCCATCGTGAATGCACCAGATATAGTTATCATCAAAAGCCGGAATGGGCCAAACCTGCAATAAAGTATTCTTATCCATAGACCGATGATACCAACCCCACTCATACCCTCTCAGACACCTGCACCTCCCTGGAGCTCATGGGAAAAATGGCTCCAATCTCCTCCTGGACGCTACGTGCTAGCGTGGGAGCAACGGTGTTTTGACCAAATTGTTGCCGATGTCTTTGGCTTTCATGCAGTGCAAATAGGTCTACCTCAGATAAATACGCTTAGTGAAAATCGGATGCCTTTGCATGCCATCCTGATTCACTCTAACGATAGTCGCTCTCATACAACTAATTACAACTGGCATTTAATTGAAGGTGACTCGACAGACCTCCCTTTTGCCAGCGAAAGTATAGATTTAATTGTTCTGCCCCATGTTTTAGAATTTGCCACAGATCCCCATCAAATATTACGCGAAGTCGATCGAGTACTTCGACCCGAAGGTCGTTTGATTATTTCCGGCTTCAACCCCGCAAGCCTATGGGGCGCCAGACAATATCTGAGCAGATTGGTTGGAACCCCTTACCTTCCTAGGGATGGGCAATTTATTAGTCTCATCCGCATAAAAGATTGGCTGGAGTTACTTAACTTCTCTTTGGACCGAGGTCACTTTGGTTGCTATAAATTTCCCCTGCAGGGTGAATCTGTGATGGGCAAGATGAATTTTCTTGAGAAAATGGGAAACCGATGGTGGCCAATATTTGGGGCTGTTTTTTTAGTTTCAGCCATTAAGCGCCAACAAGGAATACGTCTCATTGGCCCGGCATCACTTGTTCGCATACCAGCCATTAAGCAGCTAAGTCCAGCTGCTGAGAGAAGCAATCTCCAAAAACGCTTCAAAAGAGGCAATACCAGGTAAATTATTGCCATGCCGCATACCAAATCACACTCCCACCCCCCTCATATCGTGATTTATACCGATGGTGCCTGCAAAGGGAATCCCGGCCCTGGAGGCTGGGGAGCTGTATTGCGATCTGGTGGGCACGAAAAGCATATTCACGGGGGCGAAAAGCTCACCACCAACAACCGCATGGAGATTTGTGCCGTCATTTTTGCCCTCAAAGCACTCAAACAACGTAGCACTGTTGAGCTATGGACAGACTCTCAATACGTCCAAAAAGGCGTCACAGAATGGCTAGAGGGTTGGAAAAAACGGGGTTGGAAGACTGCTAGCAAGGATCCGGTCAAAAACGCAGATCTCTGGCAGGAGCTGGACTCACTACTCCCAGGACATGAGATCTCCTGGCACTGGGTTAGAGGGCACAACGGACACCCCGGAAATGAGTTGGCCGACCAATTAGCCAATAAGGGTGTTGAGGAGTTTTTGCCATAAGGCAAATGCATCTCAAGAGCCTCCTTTTCAGCCATCTTATGAGAGAATGATCCTGCTCTAAATAGCTTAGAAACAGCATAAAACCCACATAAAACCTAGAAAAACGAGACTGTGTCAAAAATAGAATCTTCACTCGATAAGGCTGTTGCCAAACTCGTGCAATTTAAAAACAGTGGCAAGGCTCGCTTATGCTCACTTTGGCAACAACACTCTCCTCGATTAAATCAAATCAAGCAGCTGGACTATCCAACCGTTAAATCATTTGTAGTGAAATTTAAGTGGCGCATCTTATTCGTGCTGATTGTTCTTTACGCGGGTTCTAAGGCTTACGATTATTTCTTCCCCGCTTCTGAAAAATCGGGCGGTCCTGTAACGATTACTTCAGTAGTAGTCGAGAAGAAAGATGTTCCTCTCATTATCGAGGCCACTGGCACGATCGTCTCCAACAGTATTGTTGATATCCGACCAATGGTTACCAATACCGTAGCTAAGATTGAAGTTAAAGATGGTCAAGAAGTTAAAGCCGGCGATTTGCTGTTTACATTGGATGACCGCAACGACAAGGCTAACTTTGAAAAGCTTAAAGCCCTTGCCGATGATGCCCAAAAGCAATACCTCAGAGCCAAAGAGCTCGTTGCGAAGAACTTTATTTCTAAAGCAGCCTTAGAGACCACCTTAGCCAATGCTAAGTCAGCGCAAGCGGCAGCTCGTTCCGCAGAAGTGCAACTGTCCTTTGATTACATTAAGTCACCAATTGATGGTCGCGCCGGAATCGTGAATGTATTTCCAGGTTCATTAGTTCAAGCCAGCAACATCGTTTCAACTGCAACCAGCTCTACTGCCACTTCAAGTGTAGGCTCTATGGTCACCATTACGCAGTTAAACCCAATTAATGTGCAATTTGTTATTCCCGAAAAAGACATTCCCGTCATGCTCGAGAATCAGCTGGATGGCGAAGCTATGACCGTCAAAGTAGTCGTCGGTGATAGCGGAAAAAAGACATACGAAGGAAAGGTCTTGGTGATTGACAATCAAGTAGATCCATCGATCGCAGCAGTCCGTGTTAAAGCGCAGATTCCCAATGATGACAAAACCTTGCTGCCTGGCCAGTTTGCCCGCGTATCCTTAGTAGCAAATACCTTGAAGGATGCTTTGGCAATTCCATCTCAAGCGGTGATTATTAATGCCCGTGGAAAAATGGTTTATGTTGTAGATAAGGATGGCAAAGCTGTTGCTAAACCAATTAAAGTGGTTTACGAATATTTAGGCTCAACCGTTGTAACTGGCATTGAGGCTGGTGATAGAGTGGTAGTAGAAGGTAAGCAAAACTTGCGTCCTGGTGGCAAAGTCCGTGAAGCCAAGAATCCATCGCCAGCAGCCCCAGCCAATGCCGGTGCGACTGCCCCTGCAACTCCTTCAGCCACAGATAAGAAATGACACTTTCCGAATTATGTATTCGGCGTCCGGTAATGACGGTATTGCTCTCTGTAGCTACCGTCATAGCTGGCGCAGTAGCTTACGTCAAGATTCCAGTAGCGGCATTACCAAGTTTTAATACTCCTGTTATTTCTGTCAGCGCCTCCTTACCCGGCGCCTCTCCAGAAAACATGGCATCTGCAGTTGCACTTCCTCTTGAAAAAGAGTTCTCGACAATTGACGGAATTAACGTCATTAGCTCTACCAACTCTCTCGGTAGCACCAGTATTACTCTCGAATTTAATAATGACAGAGATATTGATAAGGCCGCTGTCGATGTGCAGGCTGCGTTGCTGCGAGCCCAAAAGCGTCTTCCGATAGAGATGACGGTACCGCCCTCCTATCGCAAAATTAATCCGGCAGATACACCTGTATTGGTTGTGCGCATGAGCTCACCGTCAATCAGCCTTTCTGATATCAATCAATACGCAGAAAATCTCGTTTCACCAAATTTATCCACAATTAGTGGTGTTGCACAGGTATTGGTTTACGGCGCCAAACGTTATGCCGTTCGCGTCCGCGTTCATCCTGATGCACTAGCCAATCGAAACCTGACTGTCGACGACATTGCCTTAGCCATAAATAAAGCAAACTCTAATAGCCCAGTGGGAGTATTGGATGGGCCACGTCAAGCGATCACCATCTATGCCAATCCTCAGCTAGTCAGACCAGAAGAATATGCTAATTTAATTGTGAGCCAAAAGAATGGCTTACCAATTTATTTAAAAGATGTAGCTGATGTTGTTGAAAGTTATGAGGATGTCAAAACACTTGCCAGCTCAAATGGCGAACGCTCCATAGCAGTTGCTGTTCTAAGGCAACCAAGTGCCAATACTGTTGAAGTAGTGAAGTCAGTTAAAGACTTATTGCCTCAGCTGCAAAAGCAAATGCCTGAGTCAATCAAGCTGCAACTATTAAATGATCGCTCCCTTTCTATTATTGAAGCGATTCATGACGTTAATTTCACACTAGCACTGACAGTCTTGCTGGTGATTCTGGTGATCTTTCTGTTCCTAAAACATATATCAGCCACTGTAATCCCATCTATCAGCCTTCCAATCTCACTGATTGGTGCATTTTTCCTGTTGTATTTCATGGGCTATAGCCTAGACAATATTTCACTCCTTGGTATCACTCTAGCCGTTGGTCTGGTGGTGGACGATGCTATTGTGGTGCTTGAAAATATCATGCGCTATGTTGAGCAAGGCATGGATCCACTGAAGGCCTCACTCAAAGGAAGTAAAGAAGTTGGCTTCACCATCATCTCTATTTCCATCTCCTTGGTAGCTGTATTTATTCCACTCTTCTTTATGGCCGGTCCGATTGGCCTCCTCTTTAGAGAATTTGCTGTAGTAGTTTCTCTATCTATTTTGGTCTCTGCAGTTGTATCGCTGACTGTGGTCCCAATGCTCTGTAGTCGCTTTCTACCAAAACCAGGGCAGCATGCCAAAGAGTTTGCAATCAATAAAAAGTTTGATCGTCTGTTTGATTGGATGCTCAAAACCTATATTCACTACCTAGATCTAGCTCTGAAAAATCGTAAAGTAGTTTTGTGGGGCGCTCTATCTACCTTTGTCATTACGGTTGCACTCTTCATGAACAGCCCCAAAGGTTTCTTCCCGGAAGAGGATATTGGCCAAATTCTGGCCACTACAGAAGCTTCCGAAGATATCTCCTTTAGAGCCATGCTTGCCCTGCAAGATCAAGCTGCTGAATTGGTAAACACTGATCCCAATGTGGCTAGCTCTATTTCCGTCATTGGCGGTGGCGCTAGCTCTGGTTACAACACCGGTAGGATATTTATTATTCTCAAACCCAAAAGTGATCGAGCCAAAATGGCGAAGATTATGGAGGGCTTACGTAATAAGTTCAAAGAAATTCCGGGTCTTCAGGTCTATATGCGCCCCGTGCAGAACTTGCAGCTTGGCGGAAAGAGCAGCAAGAGCCGCTATCAATTCACACTGCAAAGCGTAGGCTTTGAAGGTGTAAATGAGTGGGCCGATAAATTAATGCAGAAAATGCGTGCTGATCCGATGTTCAGGGACGTAACTAGCGACTCTCAAATGAAAGGCTTGAACGTCAAAATCGATATCGATCGTGAAAAGGCTGCAAGCGCTGGCGTTAGTGTTGCAGATATCCGATCAGCCCTCTACTCCACTTATGGAGAAAAGCAGGTATCTACCATTTATACCCCAGTAAACACCTATTACGTCATCCTTGAGGGCGCTGTTGAAGATCGTCAATATGAGTCTGATCTGAACAAAATCTTCGTGCGCGGTCGTGCGACTGACAAACTTATTCCGTTATCAAGCCTGGCTAGCTTTACCCGCACCGTTGGACCAACAGCCGTAAACCATCAAGGCCAAATTCCGGCAGTAACACTCTCGTTTAACTTGGCGCCTGACGTTTTCCTGGGTGACGCAACCAAGCAGATTGAGTCCTTTACAAGAGCTATCGATCTACCGTCTTCCATCATTACCAGCTACGGTGGTGATGCGGCTGTATTTAAAAGTAACCAATCAGGCCAATTAATCCTCATTCTCTCTGCGCTGGGCGTAATTTATATTTTGCTTGGCGTTCTTTATGAGAGCTACATTCACCCTCTCACCATTTTGGCTGGCTTACCATCGGCAGCGATAGGTGCAATCTTGACATTACGCTTATTTGGTTTTGAGCTGACCATAGTTGCCTCTATTGGTATTTTGCTTTTGATTGGTATTGTTAAAAAGAATGCAATTCTGATGATTGACTTTGCCCTGGATGCTCAACGCAATCAAGGCATGTCTCCCGAGAAGGCCATTCGTGAAGCTTGCATCTTGCGATTCCGACCCATCATGATGACTACGTTTGCAGCGCTGATGGGCGCTATTCCTATTGCTTTAGGTTTGGGTGCCGGTGCAGAGTTACGTCAACCCTTAGGCATTAGTGTTGCTGGTGGCCTGATTTTTTCTCAGTTCGTAACGTTGATCATTACACCGGTGATTTATCTCTATCTGGATAAATATGCTGGAAACGGTCCGTTGGATATTCCACCTGCTGTTCTAGAGGGCACCTAATGCGTCAAGTTATTCTCGATACTGAAACTACTGGCCTTAATCCAGCCACCGGCGACCGCATTATTGAAATTGGTTGCGTGGAGATGGTTGGTCGTCGTCTTACCGATAGAACTTTCCATTACTACATTAATCCTGAACGCGATATTGATGCTGGTGCCTTTGCAGTCCACGGACTTTCTAGAGAGTTTTTATCTGATAAACCGATTTTTGCAAACATCGTTGAGCAGTTAATTGAGTTTGTTGATGGCGCTGAAATTGTGATTCATAACGCAGCCTTCGATTTGGGATTCTTAGATAACGAGTTTGCCCTTCTAAAGCGCCCTCCCTTCAGAAATTTAGCCTCCAAGATTACCGACACACTGCTCGACGCGCGTCAAATGTTCCCTGGAAAGCGCAATTCATTAGATGCGCTGTGTGAACGCTTTTCAATTAGTAATAAACACCGTACTTTGCACGGCGCGTTATTAGACGCCCAGTTACTAGCTGAAGTTTACGTATCGATGACAAGGGGTCAAGAAGACCTTTCGATTGATCTGATTGACTACACAGTGGGAGCAGACTCTACTGGTCATACCAAAGCTTTACCAACTAATCTCATGGTGCTGTCTGCATCAGATGATGACCTTGAAAGCCATGAAAAAATCTTGGCAGAAATTGCCAAGGCAAGTAAAAAGGACCCCGTTTGGAGTCCTTTAAATGCTACTGCCTAATTAGTAGATTACTAGTTAGATTGCTGCGGCAATCGCCTTACCCAAATCATCTGTCTTAGCGGTGCCACCAAGATCTGGTGTCAAAGGCGCATGTCCTGGACCAGATGCCAATACCTTTTCAATGGCACTAAATATTGCTTTACCAGCCTCTGGATAACCAAGGTGATCTAACATCATCGCCCCACTCCAGATCTGACCAATTGGGTTGGCGATCATTTTGCCAAAGATATCAGGCGCTGAACCGTGAACCGGCTCAAACAAGGAAGGGAATTTACCTTCAGGATTGATACTGCCAGATGGTGCTACCGCAATGGTGCCGGTACATGCAGGACCCAAATCCGAGAGAATGTCGCCAAATAAATTACTTGCAACGACAACGTCAAAGCGATCTGGATTCATAACGAAGTGAGCCGCCAAAATATCAATGTGGTATTTGTCGGCTCTTACATCGGCAAATTTCTTAGACATTGCCTCTACACGCTCATCCCAATAAGGCATAGTGATGGCAATACCATTTGATTTGGTTGCAGAAGTTAAATGCTTCTTAGGGCGACTTTGGGCTAAGTCAAAAGCGTATTGCAAAATTCGGTCAACACCCTGTCTAGTGAAGACAGATTCTTGAATCACGATTTCACGATCGGTATCCGGGAACATCTTGCCACCAACGCTGGAGTATTCACCTTCAGTGTTCTCACGTACTACAAAGAAATCGATGTCACCGGGCTTACGGTTGGCAAGTGGGCAAGGCACACCGGGCAATAAACGTACTGGACGCAAATTGACATACTGGTCAAAGCCACGGCGGAATTGAATTAAGCTGCCCCAGAGTGAAACATGGTCAGGCAGAATATCCGGCATACCTACAGCGCCAAAAAAGATCGCATCGTACTTCATGAGGATATCGAACCAATCATCCGGCATCATCTTCCCATGCTTGAGATAGTAATCACAGCTTGCAAAATCAAAATGATCAAACTGCATACCTAGATTAAATTTACGATTGGCTGCCTCTAGCGCACGTACGCCCTCCGGCATCACTTCTTTACCAATACCATCCCCAGGAATAACGGCAATCTTTGGATTCTTAAATATTTTCTTTGCGTTCATAAATGATGTGTCTCGTTTTATTTTGTTGAAGATGAATTTTACAAATAACTAGCTAATAGCGCGACGGATTTCATCTGGCGCCTTCTTGCTACCCTTTTCAACTGATTCACTATCGTAATCAGTGGTATTTTCAATGGTCTCTGGAACAGCTTCTAGCATCCGAATATTGTCCTTGGGGCAGATTGGCGCTCCATAACTGGCCCACTTCTTGAGCAAAGTTACCTCGTAGCCACATTGCCCACATTTAGCCTTACTTCGACTAGCATTGCTAGGCCTTGGGGGCGGGAAAACAATCGCTTGATGCGGGTAAGGGCCAAGCTCCTGACTAATCATCATCAGTCTTACAGTGAGCTCCTCAGTGGCATGAGCCATTCTGGCAGGGCCTTCCAGACCCACCGTTTGAGCGATTCCCTTGAAATCTTCGCCATGGCCACTAAAACAGTCATCCACTGCATGGCAGAGTTCATGAACTAAGGTATCTAAAAGCTGAACAGGCTCATCCAACTTAGGGGAAATGAATATCTCATTTACGCCACCACCTGAGCGCTCACGTGGCCAGCATTGGCCTAGTGTTGTTCTAGGACTACTAGAGGCCGGGAATCCGCATGAGACCCTGACGGGAGGGATGGCATAACCTGCTTTTGAAAAGACCGGCTCAAGATGCCTTACGGCGTCTTCTAGCCAAGCCTCACGGACTGTATGTTGCTTCATTTAACTTCTCTTCTATCGAAATCTAGGACAAAAACCATCAATTGCGATCATACGCCACCATAAGTAGAATGAGTCCATGAAAGATCTAGAAAGCCTAAGCGCTACCCAAGCCATCAAAGCCCTCTCTAAGAGGGAAATTAAAGCCACTGATTTACTCCTATCCTGCCTAGACCGCATAGGACAAAAAGAGAGCGTTGTTAAGGCCTGGGCAAGCCTAGGAAAGGAAAATGCCTTATCTCGCGCCAAACAGCTTGATAAAGGTGCCTTTCAGGGCCTATTACATGGTCTCCCAATTGGGGTTAAGGATCTTTATGACACCTATGATTTGCCGACCTCCTATGGTTCACCCATTTACGCCAACCACTATCCAGTTGCCGATGCTGTGGCGGTTGCCCTGATGCGACAGTCTGGTGCCATTATTTTAGGCAAAACCGTTACAACAGAATTTGCAACATTTAAGAGTGGCTTAACAACAAATCCCCATAACCCAAAGCACACACCCGGCGGTTCTTCTAGCGGCTCTGCGGCTGCGGTAGCCGATTTTATGGTTCCACTAGCAACCGGCAGTCAAACTGCTGGCTCAATCATTCGCCCTGCGTCTTTTTGTGGTGTAGTGGGTTTTAAACCTAGTCATGGCAAAGTGAGTATTGCGGGAATTAAAAGTCTTTCTATAACACTCGACACCATGGGTTGCTTTGGTAGAACAGTAGAAGATGTGGGTCTTGGTGTAGCTGCCATGAGTGGCGATCATCAACTAGCAAATATTGAAGTCCTGCATAACAAACCCCGCATCGCCATTTGCAAAACATCTAGCTGGCCGTTTGCACAAAAAGAAACTGCTACAGCGCTTGCTGTTGCCCGGCATGCTGCCGAGATGATTGCTAAAGGCACCGTAATTGATCTGAAGTTACCAAAGACATGTGATGGACTCACCCAAGCGCAAACTCGCATCATGATCTCTGAAATGTCACGCAGCCTTACTTTTGAACGTGTGCATTACGCTAAAAAGCTCAGCCCACAACTTCTGAAGCAACTTAGTGAAGGCGCTGAAATTAGCTACGAGCAATATGCAAAAGATTTGAGCCTTGCCGATAAGTCAAGGGCGGCCATGGAAGACTTATTTAATAATGAAGTTGATATCTTGATTGCCCCAAGTGCAAATGGCGAAGCGCCCAATATTAAAAATGGCACGGGAGATCCACTTTTTTCTAGAGCTTGGACTCTTCTAGGTTTGCCCTGCATCAATATCAACGTAAGCAGTGGCCCCAACGGATTGCCAGTAGGCGTGCAACTCATTGCAGGCCCAGGTAAAGATCATTTCTTATTGAGCGCTGCCCGGGCATTTACATTGGCATTACCTGACCCCACCCTGCGAGATCAGGCTTAGCCAAGCCCTTAATCGAGAGTAATGTTTGCCGCTTTAATTGCTTTAGCCCAGAAAGGGATCTCTTTCTTAACTAGCGCATCAGTTTGGTTTGGTCCTAAGTAACGAAGTTCAACACCAGCAGCATCCGCACGCTCTTTAATTTCAGGTAATGCCAAGCTCTGCTTTACAGAATTAGTGAGCTTGGTAACCACTGCTGCAGGTGTTCCTGCAGGCGCATAAAGGGCCACCCATGATTCCAACTGAAATGATGGTAGACCAGCTTCAGCGGTGGTTGGTACGTTTGGCATACCAGGGTGACGATTTTTGCCGGTCACAGCAAGCCCCTTGAGTTTTCCACTTTGGACGTGTTGCATGACTGAGGGTGGCGTACTAATAAATACCTGTACCTGCCCCGCCAAAACATCCTGAATGGCTGGGCCAGATCCCTTGTATGGAACATGCACCATATCCACACCGGTAGTTTGCTTGAAGATCTCCGTACCAATATGCGATACAGAACCATTGCCCTGTGAGGCGTAATTTAATTTACCTGGATTAGCTTTTGCATATGCAATGAATTCTTTCAGATTGTTTACTGGAACTGAAGGGTGTACTGCAATGACATTGGTTGAAACAGTCAGTAAGGCAATTGGAGAAAAATCTTTAATGGGATCCCACGGAAGCTTATCGAATAAAGCGGGATTACCAACGTGATAACCAGAATAGGAAATCAATAAGGTGTAGCCATCGGGTTTTGCTTTGGCAACATACTGATAGGCGGTATTGCCACTTGCTCCCGGCTTGTTGTCAACAATCACCGGTTGACCGATCACACGCGTCAACGGCTCACTTAATAGACGTGCCGAAGTATCAACCAGCCCACCAGGTGGATTGGGGACTACTAAAGTAATTGGACGATCCGGAAAGGATTCAGCCATAACTAGGCATGAAATCCCAAACCCCAAAATTACAAGCGCACTGCGTATCACCGAATATTTTTTCATTAGCGCTCCCCCAACATATGATTTTTTAATGTTTATCGCTGCCCTACTTTTACATCACCAAATACGGCCTGGGCTTCTCGAGGTAAACAACGCCAATAACGCTCATTTGCGGTAACTGTGCCACCAAGGGCTGCTGCAGCTTCCCAACCCCAGCGAGGCTTGTATAGGAATGCTCTAGCCAAAGCGATGAGATCCGCATCACCCGCCTGCAAAATGTCTTCGGCTTGCTGTGGTTCGGTAATGAGTCCAACAGTCATAGTTGGCAAACCCGATTGATCTTTAACAATCTTTGCAAAAGGCACTTGGTAGTTTGGACCAATTGCAATCTTTTGTTTTGGCGAAATACCACCAGAAGAAATGTGTACAAAATCACAACCCAAAGGTTTAAGTTGTTTTGCAAAATTCGCCGTTTCTTCTGGAGTCCAGCCACCCTCTATCCAGTCGCTAGCTGAAATCCGTATGCCAAGAACTCCTTGGTATGCGGCTCTTACGGCAGCAAATAACTCTAATGGAAAGCGAATGCGGTTTTCAAATGAGCCACCATACTCATCCGTGCGTTGATTGGCTATAGGAGATAAAAATTGGTGTAACAAGTATCCATGAGCACCATGGAGTTCAATCCCATCAATTCCGATACGATCTGCGCGTTTTGCTGATGCCACAAAATCATCAATCAGCTTTTTTAATTCAGTCTTACTCAATTCATGAGGTAAACGCTCTCCATCTAACTGGGGGATCGCTGAGGGTGCTAGAGTTTCCCATCCGCCCTGATCCGTTGGGAGCAATTGTCCGCCATCCCAGGGGGTTGCACTGGATGCTTTGCGACCTGCATGCGCTAACTGAATAAAAACAGGTACGGCAGGAGCCAACCCGCGCGCTCGACTTAATTTGTCTTTCAAAGCTGCTTCAGTGCGATCATCCCAGAGCCCAAGACAAGCAGGCGTAATTCTGGCCTCCGGACTTACCCCTGTAGCCTCAATAATGAAGAGTGCTGCGCCACTATTCAGCAAATTACCCCAGTGCATGAGGTGCCAGTCAGTTGCCTCGCCGTTATTGGCCGAATACTGGCACATCGGGGCAACCACGATGCGATTTGCCAGGTCTAGAGGCCCTCTTGGGGAACTGAGGGTATAGCTTGAAAATAAAAGACTCATAGAATGCCTTTAAAAGCCCAAAAATAGGTCAAAGATACGAAAATTACCGTAAAGCGATAGAATACTCAAAAAGCAGAATAAACGAGACAGCGAAGTCGTGCAGGCTAATTGGCCAAACGGCTTTTTTACCCAAAACCTGAAAAATACTCACCACAAGAGATTATGAACGCACCTCAAGCCTTTGAATCAAAAGAAGATATTGGCCACTTTGTTGGCGGCAATGTAGTTAACCCTAAAGATGGTCGCTTTGCCGATGTTTACAACCCAACCAAAGGAACAGTAGCACGCCGTGTTGCGCTTGCTAGCCGTAAAGAAGTTGATGAAGTTGTAGCCAATGCCCAAACAGCCTTTGTGTCATGGAGTCAAACCTCCCCATTGCGCCGTGCACGCATCATGTTTAAGTATCTTGAATTGCTAAACGCTCATCGCGATGAATTGGCTGCCATTATTACAGCCGAACATGGCAAGGTATTTACTGATGCCCAAGGCGAGGTGACACGCGGTATTGAAATTGTGGAATTTGCTACTGGCATTCCTGAGCTTCTCAAAGGAGACTACACAGAGCAAGTATCGACAGGTATCGATAACTGGGTTATGCGTCAACCTTTAGGTGTAGTTGCTGGTATCACGCCATTTAACTTCCCAGTCATGGTGCCAATGTGGATGTTCCCGGTTGCGATTGCTTGCGGCAACACTTTTATTCTCAAACCTAGCCCTACAGATCCTTCTGCTTCACTGTTCATGGCTAAGCTCCTCAAGGAAGCTGGCTTGCCTGACGGCGTATTCAACGTTGTTCAGGGCGACAAAGAAGCGGTTGATGCCCTACTTGAAAATCCAGATGTTAAAGCAGTGAGTTTTGTGGGCTCCACTCCAATTGCTAATTACATCTATGAGCGTTGCGCTCACTTTGGCAAGCGCTCCCAAGCTTTAGGTGGCGCAAAGAACCACATGGTGATCATGCCTGATGCTGATATTGATAAAGCAATTGATGCCTTGGTTGGCGCTGCTTACGGCTCGGCTGGCGAACGCTGTATGGCGATTTCTGTAGCTGTATTAGTTGGTGATGTGGCAGAGAAGATCATGCCAAAGCTGATCGAGCGCACTAAGACACTCAAAGTTAAAAACGGCATGGAGCTCGATGCCGAAATGGGTCCAATCGTTACTAAAGCAGCTCTTGAGCGCATTACTGGCTATATTGATGCTGGCGTAGCTTCTGGTGCAAAACTCCTCGTAGATGGCCGCGGACTTAAAGTTCCCGGCTATGAGGATGGCTTCTTTATTGGTGGCACACTTTTTGACAATGTCACCCCAGACATGAAGATTTACTTAGAAGAAATCTTCGGACCAGTTCTATCCTGCTTGCGTGTTGCTAACTTTACGGATGCTCTGAACTTGGTGAACTCTTGCGAATTTGGCAATGGTGTAGCCTGCTTCACAAGCGATGGCAATATTGCGCGTGAATTTGCTCGTCGCGTACAAGTGGGTATGGTTGGCATTAACGTACCTATTCCAGTGCCAATGGCCTGGCACGGCTTCGGCGGCTGGAAAAAATCCATCTTTGGCGATATGCATGCATATGGCAAAGAAGGTGTACGTTTCTATACCAAGCAAAAGAGCGTAATGCAACGCTGGCCTGAGAGCATTGCTAAGGGGGCGGAGTTTGTAATGCCTACCTCTAAGTAATATCAGGTAGCAGTTGGTAAAAAAGCGATCTTCGGATCGCTTTTTTATTTGCCAGGATTAAATTAGAAATTACTGGAGTGTATTTTTAAGAGCGGGAATCATTGGCATTGAGAGGACATCAATACCCTCTTCTCTTAAAGCCTCAGCCTCATCTAAAGTAGTTTGACCCCGAATGCTTCTCTCGGGAGATTCTTTATAGTGAATTTTTCTAGCCTCATCGGCAAAAGAATTGCCAACATCCTCTGAGCGACCCATTAACTCACGCATACCTTTCAAAAAGGCTGCCTGTACTTGAGCCTCAAGTTGAGAATGATCGCTACCAGTCAAAGCAACAACGCCCCCACTAAGACTTTCAGATTCAGACTTGGATACAGTTAACTCGGTAGACGATGATTTACCAATATGCGGAGCTGAGGGCATGCGAGTAATCTCTGTGCTGTCGCATACTGGACACGCAAGCATCCCCTTGTCCTGCTGAGCAAGACAATCCTGTTCTGAAGCAAACCACCCTTCAAAGCGATGGTCTAGCGGGCAGGCTAAGTTATAAACTTTCATAAAACGTATATAGGGGCAAAAACGATAAATTCAATACCCTATTTTAATCGGGTTTGAATGCACCCTATTCGATTGGATGCGGTTTTAGTAAGCCCCTACGATAGCGATCAAGCCAATAGGTGGCTATCGTGGTTTTGACGTCCGTAATCTCGCCATCCTCAACCCAAGAAATCAATAGCTCCAATGGAGCAGCAAATACATCCAAAAACTCTTCATCATCAAGATGGCTTTTACCGGGGATCAGCTCCTCTGCCAGATAGATATCAATGAACTCTGTTGAATACGAAATCACGGGATGAATACGGCGAATGAAACTCCATTTTTTTGCCGTATACCCAGTTTCTTCTTTAAGCTCTCGCTGCGCGCATACCAAATGATCCTCTTTAGGGTCTAGTTTTCCTGCAGGAATTTCAATACAGGTTTTTGCAATCGGATAGCGATACTGGCGCTCAAGTAAGACCCGACCATCATCCAAAATCGCAACAATGGCTACCGCTCCGGGGTGTGTTAAATATTCGCGTATCGCCTCTTCTCCATCAGGCAACGAGACCTTATCCCGCTTCATCTTTAAGAAAATTCCACCATAAATATCTTCACCAGAAATACGCTCTTCACGCAAATGCTTATCACCGGTAGCTAGGTCTTCAAATGATTTTTCAGTCATGGGATTTGGTAAGTTTCCGTCTGTAGATAATTGAACCAGCTTAACTAAATTGAATGTCATTTTGATGGCAGTTAAAACAATAAAGGCCCCTTACGGAGCCTTTAGAAAAACATTGATTCGTATTAGGAGCCCAGCAAAGTACGGCGCATTGCATCCAAACAAAGACTCATTAAGCCTGCAGGAACAATCCCGATAACTAGAACCAAAATGCTATTAAGACTCAGGATACCCTTCGCAAAGCCGGAACCGGAAACTGTAATGTCATGCTCTGGTTCATCAAAGTACATTACCTTAACCACTCTGAGGTAGTAGAAAGCACCGATCAAGGAAGCGATTACCGCAATGACAGCCAAGAAAGTATGCTGTGCGTCCACCAGGGCTTCCAAAACACCTAACTTAGCAGCAAACCCAACGGTAGGTGGAATGCCAGCCAAGGAAAACATCATGACTAGACCAATAAAAGCAAACCATGGATGTTTCTTATTGAGACCCTTTAAACCATCCAAAGTTTCGCAGTCATAACCCTTGCGCGACAATGCCATCAATAAACCGAAGGTGCCAAGCGTTGTTAATACATAAGTAATTGCGTAGAACATCGACGCACTAAATGCATGGTCATCAAAAACAGACAGCATGCCCAAGAGTACAAAGCCCATTTGTGCAATTGCAGAATAAGCCAGCATGCGCTTGATATTGGTTTGCGCAATGGCGGTGACGTTACCAACAACTAATGATAGAACTGCGAGCAAGACCAGCATTGGCTGCCAGTCACCTAGTAAAGGCAACAATGTGTTGACCAATAAACGGAATAACAAAGCAAATGCAGCTAATTTTGGAGCCGCAGCAATCATCAAAGTCACAGCAGTTGGCGCGCCTTGATAAACGTCAGGCACCCACATGTGAAATGGCACCACACCCAACTTAAAGGCCAAGCCAGCAACAATAAACACCAAACCAAAAGCCATAACCAAGTGATTTACACGTGGGTCAGCAACCGTTTTAAAGATCTCAATCAGATCTAATGATCCTGTTACACCGTAAAGCATAGACATACCATAGAGCAAGAAACCGGATGCTAATGCACCCAAGATAAAGTACTTAATACCGGCTTCAACACTCTTCTCACTGCTATGTCGCATAGCAACCAAAGCGTACGTAGGCAAAGCCATTAGCTCCAACCCAAGATATAGAGTCAATAGATTTGCACCGGAGATCAACACGAACTGGCCAAGCAAGGCAAGCAGAGCTAATACGATGAAGTCAGGACGAAATAAAGCGCGATCCATCAAATATTGCTTAGAATAAATCAAGCTCACCAAAACAGCGATGCAAGAACATGCCTTGAGTAAGTTAGAAAATGGGTCAGACTGAAATAGCCCATTCATTGCTACAAGCGCTGGATCGCCCATGCGTCCAATGAAAGCAAAAATGAGATACGCCAATAAGATCAGCGAGAAAAAGTACACGAAGCCAACTCCACGCGGAGTATGAAAGATGTCTTGCTCAACACCAGGGGTAGATGCCACTCTTTCGCGAACATAAACGCTAGCAACCAATAACAAACAGGTTGCTACAAGTAAAACAAGTTCCGGCAGGATGGCGTAAAGGTCGAATGCTTGCATTTGTACTTACTCAAAGTTTGCTGACAGCAACATGCTGCAACAGATTAATTACAGCTGGATGAATGATGTCGGTAAATGGTTTTGGATAGACACCCATACCAATTACACAGATAGATAAAACTGCCATCAAGAAATATTCACGACCGTTCAAATCCTTTAACTCTTCAACGTGGGCATTGTTAACGGTACCGAAAAATACACGTTTCACCATCCACAAGGAATAAGCGGCGCCTAAGATCAATGCTGTAGCAGCTAGGATACCGATGACAAAGTCATAGTCAACAGCAGCTAAGATCACCATGAATTCACCAACAAACCCAGAGGTAGCAGGTAAACCGCAGTTGGCCATCGCCATTAATACGGCAAACGCAGTAAATGCAGGCATGCGATGCACTACGCCACCGTAATCAGCGATCTGTCGGGTATGCATACGGTCGTAAAGTACGCCAATGGACAAGAACATCGCACCGGCAACAAAGCCGTGTGAAATCATCTGCACAATACCGCCCTCAATACCCAGCGGACTAAAGAGGAAGAAGCCTAAGGTTACAAAGCCCATGTGAGCAACTGAAGAATAGGCAACCAGTTTTTTCATGTCTTTTTGAACAAGAGCAACTGCACCTACATAGATCACCGCAACCAAAGATAAGAATATTACAAAAGGGCCTAAGTACTGGCTTGCATCTGGCGCAATTGGCAAAGAGAAGCGCAGGAAGCCATATGCACCGAGCTTCAACATAATGGCAGCCAAGACTACTGAGCCACCTGTTGGTGCTTCAACGTGGACATCTGGTAGCCAAGTATGTAATGGCCACATTGGAACCTTGACAGCAAACGCCATAAAGAATGCTGCAAACAATAGGATCTGCTCAACAATATCTAGTCGGGCATTTTGCCAAGCCAAAATATCGAATGTATTAGTCACGTTGTACAAATACAGCATGGCAATCAAGGTAAGCAAAGAGCCAAGCAAGGTATACAAGAAGAACTTAAATGCCGCATAAATACGATTGTGGCCGCCCCATACACCAATGATGATGTACATCGGAATTAATGTCGCTTCAAAGAACACATAGAAAAGCAATGCGTCAAGAGCACAAAATACGCCGATCATTAGTCCAGACAGGATCATGAACGATGCCATGTATTGCGATACCTTGGTTTGAATCACTTCCCATGCTGCAATCACCACAATGACGTTGATGAATGCAGTAAGCACGATGAACCAAACAGAAATGCCGTCAATGCCTAGGTAATAGTTAATGTCGTAACGTGGAATCCAGCTGATCTTTTCAACGAACTGCATTCCAGAATTAGCGATATCAAAATTAATCAACAATGGAAGCGTTGCAATAAAGCTAAGCACAGCTCCGATCAGGGTCAACCAGCGTACACCGGCAGTTGATCTTTCAGACCCATAAAACAAAATAATGAGTCCAAAGACAATCGGGGTCCAAATGGCGTAAGAAAGAATCATAGTGGCTACTTAAGTAACAAAGGCCTAGCGAACAAAAGGCAGGTAAGCATACAAAACCCAAGCTAACAATACAGCTAGGCCCGCAATCATTGCGAAGGCATAGTGGTAGAGATAGCCGGATTGCAAATGACGAATTACTCCGGCAAAGCGCCCTACTGCATGGGCACTACCATTAACAAAGAAACCATCGATGATCTTTTGATCGCCACGATGCCATAAGAAACTGCCTATCCAAATAAGGCCTTTAGCAAACACGGCTTGGTTAATTTCATCGAGGTAATACTTGTTATCAAATAATTTCTTAATTGGTGCAAATGTTTCGGCAACTTTGGCTGGTAGCTTAGGGGCCCAGAGATAACCAATCGCAGCAGTCAACACACCAAGCACTACCAGCAATAAAACTGGTGAAGTGAATGCATGAATTGCCATTGCAACTGGACCATGGAACTCATCTTCCAATTCTTTCATCACCGGATGGCGTGCTAAGTCAATAAAGATGGAGTCGCCAAAGTAAGTTCCGAATAACAGCGGTGAGATTGTGTAGAAGCCAATGATCACGGATGGAATTGCCAGAAGGATCAATGGCAAAGTGACAACGAACGGGGATTCATGGGGCTTTTGACCTGGAGCTAAACCATGATGCGCATGATCGTCACCCTGCTCCGCATGATCATGATGATGGTTGTGGGCATGTGAATCCTCATGACCCCAGCGTGCTTTACCGTGGAATACATAGAAATACAAACGGAATGAGTACAGGGCTGTCACGAATACGCTAGCCATGACTGCAAAGTAGGCAAAGCCTGAACCAGGGATATGACTTGCAGCTACCGCCTCAATAATGGAGTCTTTTGAATAGAAGCCTGAGAAGAATGGAGTTCCCACCAGAGCCAGATTGCCTAACAACATCATCAAGCAAGTAATTGGCATATATTTCCAGAGACCGCCCATCTTGCGCATATCTTGTTCGTGATGCATACCAAGAATCACGCTACCTGCTGCAAGAAATAACAATGCCTTAAAGAAAGCGTGAGTCATCAAATGGAAGATGGCTACCGGATATGCAGAAACACCCAATGCGACTGTCATGTAACCCAACTGAGACAAAGTTGAATACGCAACAACGCGCTTGATATCGTTTTGCACAATACCGAGGAAGCCCATAAAGAGCGCTGTGATTGAACCAATCACCAAGATAAAGCTCAGCGCGACATCTGAAAGCTCAAACAGTGGCGACATCCGTGACACCATGAAAATACCGGCTGTAACCATGGTTGCTGCATGAATCAATGCAGAGATTGGTGTTGGACCCTCCATCGAATCTGGTAGCCAAACGTGTAATGGGAATTGAGCTGACTTACCCATTGCACCAATAAATAAACAGATGCAGGTAACGGTCATCAAATTCCAGCTAGTACCAGGTAATGTCTGGGCTGCTAGAGCGGAATTCTGAGAGAAGATCACGTCATATTGCATCGAGCCAGTACTGGCCAACAGAATGCCGATGCCCAAGATGAAGCCAAAGTCACCGACTCGGTTAACTAAGAAAGCCTTCATATTGGCAAACACTGCGGATTGGCGCTCAAAGTAGAAACCAATCAATAAATAAGAAACCACACCCACTGCTTCCCAGCCAAAGAAGAGTTGCAATAAGTTATTACTCATCACCAACATCAACATAGCAAAGGTGAATAAGGAGATGTAGGAGAAGAAGCGGTTATATCCTTCTTCACCGTGCATATAGCCAATGGTATAGATATGAACCATCAATGACACAAAGGTCACTACACACATCATAGTTGCTGTTAATGGGTCAATCAGGAAGCCAATATCTAAATTGAGTTCGCCTAATTGCATCCAATGGTAAACAGTTCCATTGAAATAGAAGCCATCCATCACTTGAACTAATACATTGCAGGAAAGCACGAATGCAATGGTTACACCTAAAATAGTTACAAACTGACTGGCCCCATGACCAATGCGATTGCCGCCTAATTTGGTGCCAAAGAAACCAGCGATGATAGATCCGACTAATGGCGCCAAAGGAATAGCGCAAAGTACAGGTATGTTTAAGGTCAATTGCATGACTAGCCTTTTAGGTGGTCAAGATCATCGGCATTAATTGTGTCAACCTTACGGAAGAGCACAACCAAAATTGCCAGGCCGATAGCTGCCTCGGCAGCTGCCACAGTCAAAATAAAGAATACGAATACTTGACCAGCCATATCACCCAAATAATGGGAGAAAGCCACAAAGTTCATGTTCACCGAGAGAAGCATCAATTCAATTGCCATTAGTAAAACGATGACATTCTTACGGTTTAAGAAAATTCCGATAACGCTAGTTGCAAATAAGATTGCACCCAGCACTAAATAATGAGCGAGAGTGATATTCATTTTTTCTCCCCTCTTGTATCTTGCTTTGCAGCCATGTCTGAACCCATTTTCACAATGCGCATGCGATCTGCCGCAACGACATTGACTTGCTCGTGAATATTCTGCGATTTAGAGTCTTTGCGATTACGCAATGTCAATGCAACTGCGGCAATAATCGCCACTAGTAAGATCACACCAGCAACCTCAAAGGCGTATACATAATCTACAAAGATCAGCATACCCAAAGCTTGGGTATTGTTAGCCATCATTTCTTCAGGCATAGGCTGCACTGGAACATTGGTTCCAATAAAGCTACGAATGATCACAATCGATAATTCTAGAACAATAACGGCACCCATCAAGAAGGCGACTGGCAGAAACTTTTTGAAATCGCGACGTAAATGTTCAATATCTAAGTCCAGCATCATCACTACGAAGAGGAATAAGACCATCACTGCGCCAACATAAACCAGTATCAGAGCCAAGCTTAAGAATTCAGCCTTGAGCAACATCCAAAGGCCTGATGCGCAAAAGAACGCTAATACCAAAAATAGCGCTGCATGCACTGGGTTACGAGCAGTGATCACGCGAAGCGCAGAAATCACCAATAAGCCTGCAAAACCATAGAAGAACATGGCAAATAAAGTAGATGGATCGAATGTCATATTAGTTAAGCTCGATTCGATTAACGGTAAGGTGCATCGGCTGCACGGTTAGCGGCGATATCTTTTTCATATTTATCGCCCACAGCTAAAAGCATGTCTTTAGTGAAATACAAGTCGCCGCGCTTATCGCCGAAATACTCAAAAATATTTGTTTCAACAATGGCGTCTACTGGACAAGCCTCTTCACAGAAACCACAGAAAATACATTTCGTGAGATCGATGTCATAACGACTGGTGCGACGAGTGCCATCATCACGCTCGGCAGTTTCAATAGTGATGGCATAAGCTGGACAAACTGCTTCACAAAGCTTGCAGCCGATACAACGCTCTTCACCATTTTCATAACGACGAAGAGCATGCAAACCGCGGAAGCGACTGGATAAAGGCGTCTTTTCTTCCGGATATTGAACAGTAATTTTAGGCTTGAAGAGATAGCGGCCCGTAATAGACATACCGACCAAGATGTCTCTTAGCATCAAGCTATCGAGGAATTGGGAAATTTTCTTAAACATGATTTATCAACTTATTTCCAAATATTCCATGGGGAGACAACCCACGCGCCGATAACAACCACCCAGAAAACTGAGATGGGAATAAAGATTTTCCAACCCAAGCGCATGATTTGGTCATAGCGATAGCGCGGTAATGTGGCGCGTAACCAGATAACGCAGGATAAGAGGAAGAATGTTTTACCAAATAACCAGAAGAAGCCTGGAATATCACGCAAGATTGGCAAGTCAACAATCGGCAACCAACCGCCTAAAAACATGATAGATGCAACAGCTGCAATCAAAATCATGTTGGCATACTCTGCCAAGAAGAACATTGCAAAAGACATACCTGAGTACTCAACCATGTGTCCAGCTACGATCTCAGACTCACCCTCAACTACGTCAAATGGGTGGCGGTTTGTTTCAGCCACGCCAGAGATAAAGTAAATCAAGAACATTGGTAATAAAGGTAACCAATTCCACGAGAGGAAATTAAGGCCCATGCTGGCAAAGTAGCCCTGCTCTTGTGAAGTAACGATGGTACTTAAATTTAATGAACCCGAGGTAAGCAAGACGGTAACCAATGCAAATCCCATTGCAATCTCATAGGAGATCATTTGGGCTGATGCGCGCATTGCACCGAGGAACGGATA
Source organism: Polynucleobacter sp. MG-28-Ekke-A2 (assembly GCF_035012985.1). Classification (NCBI taxonomy): domain Bacteria; kingdom Pseudomonadati; phylum Pseudomonadota; class Betaproteobacteria; order Burkholderiales; family Burkholderiaceae; genus Polynucleobacter; species Polynucleobacter sp. MG-28-Ekke-A2. Next base: position 42,826 of record NZ_JAYGQU010000009.1, read on the forward strand.
TTTAGAGTTAGAAGACCAACCAGCCAAGATAACCCCATAAACACCAATAGAAGAAATAGCCATGATGTACAGCAAGCCTGCGTTTACATCAGCTAAAACCATCTTTGCCTGAAATGGAATCACAGCCCAAGCAGCAAATGCAGGCATGATCACCATGATTGGTGCAATGAAGTACAAAACCTTACTAGCTTGAGCAGGTGCAATGATCTCTTTCATCAAGAGCTTTAATGCGTCAGCAATTGGCTGCAATAAACCCAGTGGACCTACGCGATTTGGGCCAAGACGAATATGCATCCAGCCAATCAACTTTCTTTCCCAAAGGGTTAGATAGGCAACGCAACCAAACATCGGCAATACGATGATCACAATACGCATCAATGCCCAAACCAAGGGCCACAATGAGCCAAAAATAGCCTCACCTTGAGTGGTAATGAGGTTCAAGAAATTATCCATCTCGTCCCTTATGCCTTACTAATAGTTACTGGACCAAACATCGATCCCAATTTGGCACTTGCCATGGTGCCAGCAGAAATTCTGACAGCTCCAGGCGCTAAATTAACTTCTAATGTTGCCGGCATATCGACTGAATGAGTGTCTTGGGTAACGCGCACTGCATCACCCTCTTTGAGACCCAATTCAGCGAAAGTAATTTTATTTAAGCCTACCTGATTGCCGCGCTTAGCATCACGCGTTAAATGCAAGGCTGAAGAACGCCGTACGATTTGGTCCCCAGCATAAATGTTGACATCTGCCAAACGCTCGAGACCATTGAAAGGAGCTAGATTTCCATTGGCAATCGAAGAGCTTGTAGCTTTGTTATTTAAGCGATTGCAATAACCATCGTCCAATGCTTCTCCTAGCGCTTCCTCAGGAGCATTAAACAAGAAACCGTCTAAACCTAAGAGCCCACCCAATACACGCAATACTTTCCATGCTGGACGTGAATCACCTAAAGGTTTTACTGAAGGCTGGACTGTTTGAACTCTTCCCTCTAAATTTACAAAGGTAGAGACTGTTTCTGAAAACACTGAAGTAGGCAGAATGACATCAGCTACCTCCATCAAGTCAGCACTCTTATAAGCGCTCAAAGCAATAACGGTATTAGCCTTTGCCAAAGCCGCACGAGCAGTTGCTGGATTTGGCAAATCTGAATCTGGCTCGATATTCATCAAGATCACTGCGCGACGTTCGCCAGATAAGACTGACTCAACACCCACGCCGTTAGCATTCACTAAAGATGCGCCAACGGCATTGCCGCCAACTGGTAAGAAGCCCAAAGTAGCACCAGTCTGATCAGCAATAAATTGCGCCATGACGTGCAAGTCAGAAGCATGGTGATGCGCAATAGCAGCAGAACCAAGCAATACAGCTTTTGACTCGCCGGAAAGCAAACTATCGGCAATCTTCTGCGCCGCAGGAGAAATGGTTAGATTAAATGTGCCAACTGGCGCTGTTACTGATTTTGCTTTTGCAACAGCAAGTGCAACTTCACTCAATGCATTCAACCATTCGCTTGGAGCTACTGAAATACCGCTACTTGGAATCAACCAGTCATCACCACCTGCATCAATACGTAATACTTGCAAAGCGCGTTTGCTGGCAGTACGAATACGAGCAGCCAATACAGGCTGGTCTTTACGTAAGAAACTACCGACAACCAATACACGATCCAGTTCATTGATCTTGGCGATTGGCATACCCAACCATGGCGCTGCTGCTGCAGCTTTTACATCAGTTTGGCGCAATCGAGTTTCCATTTGATTGGAGCCAAGGCCACGCACTAACTTTTGCAAGAGGTGCAATTCCTCAGTAGAAGATATTGGGTGGGCTAAAGCACCAATGGACTCAGGACCACTTTCTGCTGAAATTGTTTTCAGAGAATGAGCAACATAATCTAAAGCTGACTGCCAATCTGTTTCTAACCACTGGCCGCCCTGCTTCACCATTGGTGTGGTTACACGGTCAGAACTATTTAAACCTTCATAAGAGAAGCGATCACGATCGCTAATCCAGCATTCATTAATGGCTTCGTTTTCTAGAGCAACTACACGCATGACTTTATTAGCTTTAGTCTGAACTGTAGTGTTGGCACCTAAGCTATCGTGCGGACTAACTGAACGCTTACGTCCGAGTTCCCATGTACGCGCTGCATAACGGAATGGCTTGCTGGTTAAAGCGCCAACTGGACACAAATCAATCATGTTTCCAGACAACTCTGAATCTACCGTCTGACCAACGAAGGTGGTGATCTCGGAATGCTCACCGCGGTTGACCATACCTAACTCCATAACGCCGGCAACTTCTTGGCCGAAGCGTACACAACGAGTGCAATGGATGCAACGTGTCATCTCTTGCATGGAGATCAATGGGCCAACATTTTTATGGAAGACAACACGCTTCTCTTCATCGTAGCGTGAGTTTGATTTTCCATAACCAACCGCTAAGTCTTGTAATTGACACTCGCCACCCTGATCGCAAATTGGGCAATCTAATGGATGGTTAATGAGCAAGAATTCCATGACAGAACGCTGGGCTTCTACGGCTTTGGCAGAATGCGTAAACACCTTCATGCCTTGAGTTACTGGTGTAGCACAAGCGGGTAGAGGTTTAGGAGCCTTCTCTACTTCAACCAAACACATGCGGCAGTTAGCGGCAATCGATAACTTCTTGTGATAGCAGAAGTGAGGAACGTAGGTGCCGAGCTTGTTCGCGGCGTGCATCACCATCGAACCTTGCGGAACTTCTACAGTCTTACCATCTAATTCGATTTCTACCATGCTCACTTTTAGATATCCCGTGCTCTAAATCTTTATAAAGGTTGTGCAGAATCTAAGCAGCGCTTATGTTCTACGTGATACGCAAATTCATCCATGTAATGTTTCAACATGCCACGTACCGGCATTGCTGCTGCATCACCTAAAGCGCAAATCGTACGACCTTGAATATTGGCAGCTACGTCATTAAGCAAATCCAAATCCTCTGGACGCCCCTCACCATGTTCAATGCGATGAACAATGCGCCATAACCAACCAGTACCTTCGCGACATGGTGTGCATTGACCACATGATTCTTCGTGATAGAAATAGGACAAACGCTCTAAGGCGCGGACCATACAACGGGTTTCGTTCATCACGATCACGGCACCAGAACCCAACATAGATCCTGCTTTTGCAATACTGTCGTAATCCATAGTCAGATCCATCATCTGTGCACCAGGAACAACTGGCGCAGAAGATCCTCCAGGAATCACAGCCTTCAAAGCTTTGCCATCACGCATACCGCCAGCAAGCTTTAAGAGCTCTGCAAATGGAGTACCCAACGGAATTTCATAGTTGCCTGGATGAACCACGTCACCCGATACCGAGAATATTTTGGTTCCACCATTATTGGGTTTTCCAAGCTCTAAATAGGCTGGACCGCCAATGGCCAAAATAAATGGCACAGCAGCAAATGTCTCAGTGTTATTAATGGTTGTTGGCTTGCCATACAAACCAAAACTTGCCGGGAATGGTGGCTTAAAGCGTGGCTGCCCTTTCTTACCTTCTAAAGATTCAAGCAGGGCCGTTTCTTCACCACAAATATAAGCACCCCAACCTGGGGATGCGTGTAACTGGAAGGAAAAATCGCTTCCTAAAATTTTGTCACCCAGATATCCTGCTGCTCGCGCTTCTTCAAGCGCCTCTTCGAAGCGAGAATACACATCCCAGATTTCACCGTGGATGTAGTTGTAGCCAACTGTAATACCCATTGTGTAAGCGCCGATGATCATGCCTTCAATCAAAGCGTGTGGGTTATAGCGCATGATGTCACGGTCTTTAAAAGTACCGGGTTCACCTTCATCGCTATTGCAAACTAAATATTTTTGTCCCGGAAATTGACGGGGCATAAAGCTCCACTTCAAACCCGTTGGGAAGCCTGCGCCTCCGCGACCACGTAATGAAGAAGCCTTTAATTCAGCAATGATGGCATCAGGAGATACTTTGTCGTTAATTAAACGACGTAGTTGCTGATAACCGCCACGACTTTCGTAATCTTTTAAACGCCAGTTATCTCCATTTAATCCAGCGAGGATTAAAGGCTTGATATGGCGATCGTGCAAGCTGGTCATGCTGCTTTCCCTTCTGCACGTAACTCACTCAATAAAGCATCAATCTTTTCTTTGCTCATAAAACTGCACATGCGCTTGTCATTCACCAGCATCACTGGTGAATCACCACAGGCGCCCATACACTCACCCTCTTTCAAGGTAAACGTTCCACATGGGGTAGTTTCGTTGTAGCCAATACCTAAGTTCTCTTTGAGGTATGTTGCTGCGGTTTCACCATGAGTTAATTGGCATGGCAAATTAGTGCAGATTACCAATTTGTATTTACCAATTTTTTTGGTGTTGTACATGTTGTAGAAAGTTGCGACTTCATCAACAGCAATGCTGGGCATTTCTAAAATCTGGGCAACCGTTTCAATAACTTCAGGAGAAACCCAGCCCACCTCAGTTTGAGCAGCAATCAAACAAGCCATCACAGCGGATTGCTTATGCTCAGCAGGATACTTAGCGATATTGCGATGAATATCAGCTAGTGTTTTATCGGATAGTTGCAGAGTCGTAGTCATTAAATATTCCTTGGCACGCCTATTAGCGGTCAATCTCCCCGAACACAATATCTTGGGTACCAATAATGGTTACTGCATCAGCCAACATGTGGCCACGTGACATCTCGTCCATTGCCGACAAGTGCACAAATCCTGGCGCACGAATCTTCATGCGATAGGGTTTATTTGCACCATCAGAAATTAAGTAAATACCAAATTCACCTTTAGGATGCTCAACAGCTGAGTAAGCCTCGCCATCTGGAACGTGAATGCCTTCAGTAAATAATTTGAAATGGTGAATCAACTCTTCCATATTGGTTTTCATATCCACGCGCTTTGGTGGGGAAACCTTATGGTTGTCGCTCATCACAGGACCTGGATTAGCCTTTAACCAAGCTACGCACTGTTTGATGATGCGATTAGATTGACGCATTTCTTCCATGCGCACTAAATAACGATCATAAGAATCGCCATTCACGCCCACTGGAATATCAAAATCTAAACGGTCATAGACTTCATATGGCTGCTTCTTACGCAAATCCCACTCGATACCTGAACCACGAAGCATTGGACCTGTGAAGCCGAGCTGCAATGCGCGCTCAGGAGTCACAATACCGATATTCACTAAACGTTGCTTCCAAATACGGTTATCAGTTAAGAGGTTGCAATACTCGTCAACATTGGCATCAAACCCATTGGTAAATTGCTCGATGAAATCAAGTAATGTGCCACTACGATTTTCATTCAAACGCTTGATAGCAGATGCACTGCGAATCTTGTTCTTGGTGTACTGAGCCATTTGATCAGGCAAGTCACGATAAACGCCACCTGGACGATAGTAAGCGGCATGCATACGTGCACCAGATACCGCCTCATACATATCAAAGATATCTTCGCGATCACGGAAAGCGTACAAGAAAACAGCCATCGCACCAACATCCAGACCATGACAACCAATCCAAAGCAAGTGATTCAGCAAACGAGTGAGCTCGTCATACATCACGCGGATATATTGAGCACGCAACGGAACATCAACTTGCAGTAATTTTTCAATGGCCATGACATAGGCATGCTCATTGGACATCATGGAAACATAATCTAAACGATCCATGTAGGGAACGTTTTGAATCCAAGTACGTGTTTCAGCTAATTTTTCTGTCGCGCGATGTAATAAACCGATATGCGGGTCAGCGCGCTGGATCACTTCACCATCGAGCTCAAGCACTAGACGTAATACGCCATGCGCAGCAGGATGCTGAGGACCGAAATTGAGGGTGTAGTTCTTAATTTGTGCCATAACTTAAACCGGGCCTCCGTACTGCTCTTCACGAACAATGCGTGGAGTAATTTCTCGTGCCTCAATCGTGACCGGTTGATAGACAACACGTTTTAACTCTGGGTCATAACGCATTTCCACATTACCGCTGATTGGGAAATCTTTTCTAAATGGATGGCCAATAAAGCCATAGTCAGTCAGAATGCGGCGCAAATCTTCATGACCGTCAAACAGAATGCCGTAGAGATCGAAAGCTTCACGCTCAAACCAATTGGCTGCAGCCCAAACTGGTGTAATTGAGGCTACTAATGGGTAGCTATCATCGGGCGCAAAAACACGAACACGTAAACGCCAGTTGTGTTGCAAAGAAAGTAGATGGCTTACAACACCAAAGCGCAGACCGCTCCATGCTCCATCACGGAAATCTTGATAGTCAACACCACATAGATCAATCAATTGCTCAAAAGCAAGCGAAGGATCATCACGCAACAACATGGCAGATTCAAAATAAGTGTCCGCATTAACAACTACAGTCACCTCACCCAATGAAATCTCAATGGATTTAGCGCGCTTACCTAAAACTTTTTCTAAGTTGGCTGCTAATTGAATTAAACGATCTGACATAAATTAAGCCTTCCGCGCAATCGTGCTCGTACGAGCAATCTTAGATTGCAGCTGAATAATTCCATAGATCAACGCTTCTGCAGTTGGGGGGCAGCCTGGAACATAAATATCGACTGGCACAATGCGGTCGCAACCGCGTACTACTGAATAAGAGTTATGGTAATAACCACCGCCATTGGCGCAGGAACCCATAGAGATTACCCAACGTGGTTCTGGCATTTGGTCATAAACCTTGCGGAGTGCTGGAGCCATCTTGTTGCACAAAGTGCCGGCGACAATCATCAAATCGGATTGACGTGGAGATGGGCGGAATACAACACCAAATCGATCCAAGTCATAACGGGAAGCGCCCGCATGCATCATCTCTACCGCACAACAAGCCAGACCAAAGGTCATAGGCCATAAGGAGCCGTTACGCGTCCAGTTAATCAACTGATCCGCAGTGGTAGTTACAAAACCTTCTTTAAGTACGCCTTCTAATGCCATATCTATCACTCCCAGTCGAGAGCGCCCTTTTTCCAGATATATACAAATCCCACAATGAATTCCAATAAGAAAATCACCATAGAGGCGTAGCCAAGCCATCCAATGTCACGTAGCGCTACACCCCATGGGAATAGGAATGCAGTTTCTAAGTCAAATAGGATGAAGAGAATGGCGATTAAGTAGTAACGCACGTCAAACTTCATACGCGCATCTTCGAAAGCTTCAAAACCGCACTCATAGGGAGAGAGTTTTTCAGCGTCAGGCTTCGAAGGAGCCAAGATTTTTCCGAGGAACATGGGGACTAATCCCACCCCAATACCTACGAGGATAAAAAGCAGAACAGGAAAGTAATTAGCGAGATTCAAAATAGCCCTGATTCGTTTGTCTGGTAAATCCTAAAAACAACAAATTATTACTTATTCCACTACATAAGACATTGATTTGGAGCAAAAAACGCTCATCAATACCCTTTTTTGGTGCCGACGGCGAGACTCGAACTCGCACAGCCTAAGCCACTACCCCCTCAAGATAGCGTGTCTACCAATTTCACCACGTCGGCATCTTGCAAAACTCATCAATTCTACTGCATTGCACAAGTGCACTACCCCAAATTCTGGGCTAGAAAATCTGTAAAAGCCTACTGTTTTACTTAGGAACTGCTGGTTTACTTGGATCCTGTGTTGGGGCTACTGGAGCGGCTGGCATTGCTGCCGGGGCTACAGTTCCGGAGAGAACACCAGGACTTATTTCCTTCTTGTTACCAATCCAAGTAATTCCTAAAGTACAAAGGAAGAAAACTGCTGCAAAAACAGCCGTTGTATGGGACAAGAAATTAGCGGATCCGCTAGCACCAAAGAGGCTGCCAGAAGAGCCTGAGCCAAAGGCTGCACCCATATCGGCACCCTTACCTTGCTGTAATAGCACCAATAGAATGACAGCCAAAGCTGAAATTACCTGCAATACGATCAATAAAGTCTTAAACCATTCCACAGCTTATCTCCAAATAAAAAATCTATGCCTGACAAATAGCTAGAAAGTCCTGGGGATTCAAGGATGCTCCCCCAACCAATCCACCATCTATATCTGGCATGGCAAATAATTCAACAGCATTATCAGGCTTGACACTGCCGCCGTACAAAATTCCAACGTGAGATGCAACATCCTCATTAAATTCAGCCAATTGCAGACGAATAGCACGATGCATATCTTGTGCAACTTGGGCGCTGGCAACTTTGCCTGTACCGATTGCCCATACTGGCTCATAAGCTATTAAGCAGTCAGCAAGCCGGTCTTGTAAAACACCCGTCTGCTTTGCAACCTGAGCACAAACAATCTCTTCAGCCCTACCTGAATTTCTTTCATCAGCAGTCTCACCAACACAAATCACTGGAGTCATCCCACTGTCCAACACCTCGAGGGCTTTAGCAGCAACGACCTCATCGACCTCCTGATGCATATGACGGCGCTCAGAGTGCCCAACGATGACATAAGTACAACCGAGCTCTTGGAGCATAGAAGCGGCAACTTCACCGGTATAAGCACCTGAACTATGGGCTGATGCGTCTTGTGCGCCTAGATTCAAAAAAGCCAAAGAATGCTCTTTAATTAACTGTGCGCATTGAGATAAATACGGAAATGGCGGGCAGACCGCATATTTACGTCCTGATGGCATGCCACTCTCCATGCCACGAGCAACGGTTTTGATCCAGTCCTGATTACTTGCAAGACTGCCATTCATTTTCCAATTGCCGATAACGATGAGTGGTCGCATAGGGATAATGAATATTTCTAAACTGTTAAAACAATTTTGCCAACGTGCTCGGATGACTCCATCAATACATGAGCATCAGCCGCCTGATCTAGCGAAAACGTTTTATAAATGACTGGCTTCAGTTTGCCAGCATTGAGCAAAGGCCAAACATTCTCAAAAAGCTGCTTGGTAATTTGCTTCTTAAATGAAACTGGGCGTGGACGTAATGTTGAGCCGGTAATCGTTAAGCGACGGCGCAGAATCTGATTGGTACTCACTTCCGCTTTTGAGCCGCCTTGGATGGCAATAATCACAATGCGACCATCATCAGCGAGACAGTCAATTTCTTTTTGCACGTAAGCGCCGGTGACCATATCTAAAATAACATTGACACCCTTACCGTCAGTTGCCTTCTTCACTTCTTCTACAAAATCTTGCGTCTTGTAGTTGATAGCGAGATCAGCACCTAATGCTACGCATGCGGCACATTTTTCATCCGTACCAGCAGTTACGAATACTTTATGGCCCAAAGCTTTAGCAATCAGGATTGCAGTCACGCCGATACCACTAGAGCCACCTTGAACCAATAATGTTTCGCCTTCGGCCAATTGACCCCGCATGAAGACGTTGCTCCATACGGTATAAAACGTTTCAGGCAATGCTGCAGCTTCTTGGTCAGTAAACCCGTTAGGGTAAGGCAAGCACTGGGCTACAGGCGCAGTACACAAATCAGCGTAACCACCACCTTGAACGAGAGCGCAAACCTTATCACCCAGCTTTAAGCTAAAAACATTATCAGCATGAGCCAAATCGCCACCAACGATTTCACCAGCAACTTCAAGACCGGGAATATCAGATGCGCCAGCTGGAACCGGGTAATGCCCCTTACGCTGCAAAACGTCAGGTCGATTAATTCCAGCCGCCAGAACTTTGATCAGAATTTCGCCAGTCCCTGCAGCAGGAGCCGCTGGATCAGGGCGAGTAGTTGGCACCAGCATTTCTGGGGCGCCAAATTCCTTGATTTCAATAACGCGCATAGATACTCCCGAGGCTTCTTGCTTAGGCAGTTTCGTCAGATGCAGGAGCTGCTTCAACAGCAACGCCAGCTAAAGGAGCAATCGTGCCGCCTTCATCAGCCATCGCAGCTTTCAATGACAAACGTAAACGGCCACGCTCATCAGCAGCAAGCAATTTCACGCGAACCACTTGGCCTTCTGCCAAATAGTCTTTAACTTCTTTTACACGCTCATTAGAAATCTCAGAGATATGCAAGAGGCCATCTTTACCAGGAAGAATGTTGACCAAAGCGCCGAATTCGAGCAACTTCACAACTGGGCCTTCGTAGATCTTACCTACTTCAGCTTCAGCGGTAATGCCTTCGATACGCGCTTTAGCTTCAGCCATACCTTCAGCGGAAGTAGAAGCAATTGTTACAGTGCCATCATCTTTGATGTCGATGCTGCAGCCAGTTTCTTTGGTCAAGGCTTGAATTGTTGCGCCGCCTTTACCGATTACTTCACGGATCTTGTCTGGATGAATCTTGAAAGAAACCATACGTGGGGCATGAGCTGACAATTCTGTACGAACTGAACCCATCGCTTCTTGCATTTTGCTCAAGATGTGCAAACGGCCTTCTTTGGCTTGCGCTAAAGCCACTTGCATAATTTCTTTAGTAATACCTTGAACTTTAATGTCCATCTGGAGAGCAGTAATACCGTTAGCAGTACCCGCTACTTTGAAGTCCATATCGCCCAAGTGATCTTCGTCACCCAAGATGTCAGTCAATACAGCAAAACGATTGCCATCAAGGATCAAGCCCATTGCTACGCCAGCAACGTGTGCTTTAACTGGAACACCAGCATCCATCATTGCTAAACAGCCGCCGCAAACAGAAGCCATTGAAGATGAACCATTGGACTCAGTAATCTCTGAAACAACACGGATGCTGTATGCAAAATCTTCAGCACTTGGCAATACTGGAATCAATGCGCGCTTAGCTAAACGGCCGTGACCAATTTCACGACGCTTTGGGCTACCTACACGGCCAGTTTCGCCAGTAGCGAATGGAGGCATGTTGTAGTGGAACATGAAACGATCACGGTACTCACCTTCAAGCGCATCAATGATTTGCTCGTCACGTGCAGTACCTAATGTAGCTACAACGAGCGCCTGTGTTTCACCGCGGGTAAATAATGCAGAGCCGTGTGTACGTGGCAATACGCCATTGCGAATTTCAATCGGACGCACAGTACGTGTGTCACGACCATCAATACGTGGCTCGCCGTTCAAAATCTGGCTACGAACAATCTTCGCTTCGATTTCAAACAGAATGTCGTTAACAGCTACCGCGTCAACATCACCCTCTTCTTGTAACTTAGCAACTACTTCTTTAGTAATTTCTTTGAGCTTGTCTGAACGAGCCCCTTTTTGACGAATCTGATAAGCCTCGCGCAATGGCGCTTCAGCCAAAGCAGTAACCTTGGCGATAAATGGCTCATCTTTAGGAGCAGCAGTCCAATCCCACTCTGGCTTGCCAGCTTCAGAAACCAATTCGTTGATAGCGTTAATCGCAGTCTGCATTTGGTCGTGACCATATACAACTGCACCTAACATGATTTCTTCAGAAAGCTGGTTAGCTTCAGACTCAACCATCAATACAGCGGCTTGTGTACCAGCAACGATCAAATCAAGTTCGCTAGTAGCTTGCTCTGTACGAGTTGGGTTCAAGAGGTATTGGCCATTAGCATAACCAACGCGTGCTGCGCCAACTGGGCCAGCAAATGGAATACCTGAAATAGCTAATGCTGCAGAAGCAGCGATCAAAGCAGGAATATCAGAAGGAACATCAGGGTTGATAGACAACACATGAACCACTACTTGAACTTCGTTCAAGAAGCCCTCTGGAAACAAAGGACGCAATGGACGGTCGATTAAGCGGGAGATCAATGTCTCACCTTCTGATGGACGACCTTCGCGACGGAAGAAGCCGCCGGGAATCTTACCTGCTGCGTATGTTTTTTCTAGGTAGTCAACAGTCAACGGGAAAAAAGACTGGCCTGGCTTTGCAGACTTAGAGGCCACTACTGTGCCCATTACCACTGTGTCATCGACGTTAACAATAACGGCGCCACCGGATTGACGGGCGATCTCGCCTGTTTCCATAGTTACCTGATGATTGCCCCATTGAAAACTTTTTACTGCTTTTTTAAACATTGTCATTCTGATCTTCTCCAAATTGTTCACACAAAACTCACATGAGAGTTGCGCTTGTCGTGGGATAAAGCAGTGTCACGACAACACTGGAGCGATTTAAGATCACAAGGGATGCCATTCCAGGGAGACTCTGAATCCACCTTCAGAAGCTCATTGGAATGACACAATCCCCTACACAAATAATCTTGAAGCGCCCAAAAAAACATGCCATCTGCTTAAGACTGAATCCGCTAAGAAACAACCCTAAGATAGATGGCATTGCATACCGATAAGAATTACTTACGGAGACCTAATTTCTCAATCAATGCGCGATAGCGATCCAAATCTTTGCCTTTGAGGTAATCCAAGAGGCGACGGCGACGTGAAACCATCTTCAACAAACCGCGACGGCTGTGATGATCTTTAGCGTTAGCCTTGAAATGGGGGGTTAATTCATTGATGCGGGCTGTGAGCAATGAAACTTGAACTTCAGGGCTACCCGTATCGTTTGCGCTGCGCGCGTTATCTTTGACGATTTCCGCCGTTTTAATATCAGCAACTGCCATTTTTAATACTCCTTACTTGCGAACACTTGAGCTTTCACCCAATCCGTGTCGTGCGATTAACAAAATAAATCAAAAAAAGCTTTAAAAATCAAAGCCATCGAATTGTAGCAGAGCCAGACCCCATTTGCTGGATTACGCCATAGAACTTGTTATCCTGTAGGCTTAGATTTATCCAAATAAATACACTTTTCTCTTAATAAACAATAACTTATAAAATATGTCCTTACTATTTCGCCCGCTTATCACATTTCTCTGCCTCGGATTTGGCCTTTTTCAACCTGCCTATGCCCAATTTGGATCCTTTTTTGGGCAAGACAAAACCGTTGCCGAGCAACGCCAGGATATTTTGATCAAAAACCAGGCAATTCTGAAGCAGCTTTATGAGGCGCAGCCAAAAGCAAAGGAGCTCATTGAAAAGTCAGTTGGCTATGCGACCTTTAGTAACTTCGGCATGAAAATTCTGATTGCAGGGGGCGGAACTGGTAGCGGCGTTGTGATCAACAAAGCAAATAAGAAGCCCGTCTACATGAATATGGCCGAAGTTCAGGCTGGCTTGGGTCTTGGCATTAAATCATTCCAAAATATTTTTGTATTTGAAACGGAAGCGGCCATGAATGACTTTATTAACTCAGGCTGGACTTTCGGTGGCCAGATAACTGCTGCTGCGAAATACGAAAAAGATGGCGGCGCATACCAGGACGCAACCGTAGTAGCTCCAGGAGTTTTAATGTACCAACTAACAGACTCTGGCCTTGCCGCTGAAATCACCGGCAAAGGCACCAAGTACTATAAAAACACTGACTTAAATAAGTAAAGCATCAACAAAAATCGTTACAGATGACCCTATGATTAAGGGGTCATCTGCGCATTGAGCTTGGCCTGACTCGGATCATGCAATTTATTCAAAGCTGATAAATAGGCTTTTGCAGAAGCAGCAATGATGTCTGGGTCTGTGCCTACGCCATTCACAATACGACCGCCTTTTGCCAAGCGTACTGTCACCTCACCTTGAGACTGCGTACCTGAAGTAATGGCATTGACAGAATAGAGCAACTGCTCAGCCCCACTCTTAGCAATCTCCTCAATTGCGTTCAAGCTGGCATCCACTGGACCATTACCCTCTGCTTCGGAGCTTATCTCTTTATCACCCATACGAAATGTCACACGTGATTTAGGTCGCTCACCAGTTTCAGAATGCTGACTCAATGAGATAAATTTATAGTGCTCACCCTCTTCTGCTGCCGCAGAATCAGACATGATGGCAATAATATCTTCATCAAATATCTCAGACTTTTGGTCGGCCAATGCTTTAAATCTGGTGAAGGCTTCGTTCAAATCAGCCTCGGCTTCAACGGTGATTCCCAATTCTTGCAGGCGCTGCTTAAAGGCATTGCGGCCAGATAACTTACCCAAAACAATCTTGTTAGCAGACCAGCCCACATCTTCTGCACGCATGATTTCATAGGTGTCGCGGTTCTTCAAAATACCATCTTGATGAATGCCTGAAGTATGCGCAAAGGCATTTGCACCGACGACCGCCTTGTTAGGCTGGACTACAAAGCCGGTGATCTGAGATACCAATTTAGATGCTGGAACAATTTGCGTTGCATCAATACCGCAGACCATATCAAAGTAGTCCTTGCGGGTCCGCAAGGCCATCACAATTTCTTCTAAGGCAGTATTACCTGCACGCTCGCCCAAGCCATTGATCGTGCACTCAATTTGACGGGCGCCGCCAATCTTTACACCCGCCAAGGAATTGGCAACAGCCATTCCCAAGTCGTTATGGCAATGCACTGACCAAACGGCCTTATCAGAGTTAGGCACGCGGGTTCGCAAGGTCTTAATAAACTCGCCATATAACTCGGGAGTTGCATAACCTACGGTATCTGGAATGTTGATGGTAGATGCGCCCTCGTTAATAACCGCCTCAACTACTCTGCATAAGAAATCCATTTCCGAGCGATAACCGTCTTCAGCTGAAAATTCAATATCTTCAGCTAAGTTACGAGCAAAACGAATGGAACGCTTAGCCTGCTCTAAAACCTCTTCTGGAGACATGCGTAATTTCACGGCCATATGCAATGGACTTGTTGCCAAGAATGCATGGATACGTTTTGCGTTTGCTGCTTGCAATGCATCAGCGGCTCGTGTGATGTCCTTGTCGTTAGCTCTAGCCAATGAACAAACAATAGAGTCCTTAACGGCAGCTGCAACTGCAGATATTGCCTGGAAGTCACCCTCCGAGCTAGCAGCAAAGCCTGCCTCGATCACATCTACTTTAAGACGCTCTAACTGACGCGCAATGCGTACTTTTTCGTCTTTGGTCATAGATGCACCTGGTGATTGCTCACCATCGCGCAAGGTGGTATCAAATATGATTACTTTATCGCTCATCACTACTCTCCGGTTTTAAACAATTCTGAACTTCTTCAGATAACTCAAACTCATAAAACAAAAACCCCAGCAATTAGCTGGGGCTGGTATGTGGTGGTTAATGATTCTGCTTTATCTCATTAACTCAGGCCTTACCCGCCCCAAGCTTTAAACTTAGTGCTAGCAGAAGGAGGCTAGTTAAAGGCGAGAAATTCATCAACATGGAATTAATATACCCCAAAAATAGGGAATTAGCTAAAACGTTTACCGCTGAGACGCTCCCAGGCCCAAATTACATAGCCAGAGATGGAATAAACCACGAATAAACCAAACAGCGTTAATGGCGGGTTTGAGGATATTAAGACAAAAGTCAAGATCATTAAAACCATTACGCCAAATGGCACGCGGTAACGAACATCTAAGGCCTTGCCGCTATAAAAGCGGGCATTTGAGACCATAGTGAGTCCAGCATAGACAGCGATAAAGAAAGCAACCCAAGGAATGGCTGTATCGCGAACTGGAATTTTGTTGTCATCAGCCAACCAAATAAAACCAGCCATTAAAGCACCTGCAGCAGGACTTGGCAGGCCTTGAAAAAATTTCTTATCCACTACACCGGTATTCACATTAAAGCGCGCCAATCGCAAGGCAGCGCCAGCACAGTACGTGAATGCCGCCAACCACCCCCACTTACCCAAATCTTTTAATGCCCATTCATAAGCGACTAATGCAGGCGCAACACCGAATGAAACCATATCAGCAAGAGAATCGTACTGCTCACCGAAAGCGCTTTGAGTGTTGGTCATACGTGCCACACGCCCATCCATGCCGTCCAAAACCATTGAAGCAAAAATGGCGATTGCCGCAATCTCAAACTGGTGATTCATTGCATTCACAATGGCATAAAAGCCACAAAACAAAGCTGCGGTTGTAAAAGCGTTTGGAAGGAGATAAATGCCCTTGCTGCGTAGGCGGGGCTTTTGAGGATGCAACTCCTCAACTTCGTAATCAATACCATCACCTAAGTCTTCAGCCCATTGATCTTGTGAAGAAGTCAGACGTTTCTGAGAGAGGCGGCTGCGGTCAATACGACCACGACGGCGAAATGTAGTCAAAGAATATCCCAGTGAATAATATTTCGAATTAATCCAAACCAGGCAAACGAGCCAAGGCTGTATTTGTTGCAAATACTTTATCGCCAACGCTCACTAGCGGCTCTGCAGTGAGCGGCAAATAAATGTCTACTCGCGAACCAAAACGAATAAATCCATAGCGCTCACCTGCTTTGAGGCGATCGCCAACATGAATGTAGCAAAGAATACGGCGGGCAATTAAACCAGCAACCTGGACTAAAGTAACTACTTGACCATTAGCATCGATAACAACGGCATTTCGCTCGTTCTCGGTAGATGCTTTATCCAAATCTGCATTCACAAATTTACCAGGGAAGTATTGAATCTCTTTCACCAAGCCATTTACCGCACTACGATTAGAGTGCACATTAAATACGTTCATGAATACGCTGATCTTAAGTGCTTCACGGCCAGCATACGGATCATTGGTTTTTTCAACGACAACAATCCGGCCATCCGCTGGAGATAAAACAAGATCGCGACCTAAGGCAGGAATACGCTGCGGGTCACGAAAAAACTGCAGAACAAAGAAAAAAAAGATCCAAAGAGGCCATGACCAAGCTATGCCACCTAAATAGTGAACTAGCAAAGTCAATGCCCCCACTAACGCTAAATACGGCCAACCTTCTTTCGCAATAATGGGGTGCGGATACATCATCTTTGTTCTGAGCCTTTTATTGAACTGCTATTAGTAGATGCTTAGCTTGTAGCTTAGTTCTTAGTCTGATCAACCAACTTGTTCTTAGCAATCCAAGGCATCATGGCGCGCAATTTAGCACCAACCACTTCGATGTCATGTTCAGCATTCAAACGACGACGTGAAATCAAAGTAGGCGCACCTGCTTTGTTCTCCAAGATAAAGCTCTTAGCGTACTCACCAGTCTGAATATCTTTCAAGCACTGACGCATTGCATTTTTAGTGTCTTCAGTTACAACACGTGGGCCAGTAACGTATTCACCGTACTCAGCGTTGTTAGAGATGGAATAGTTCATATTGGCAATGCCACCTTCGTAGATCAAGTCAACAATCAACTTGAGCTCATGCAAGCACTCGAAGTAAGCCATTTCAGGAGCGTAACCAGCTTCAACCAAAGTCTCAAAACCGGCTTTGATCAATTCAACTGCGCCGCCACAAAGAACAGCCTGCTCACCGAACAAATCAGTTTCAGTTTCTTCACGGAAGTTCGTTTCGATAATGCCAGCACGGCCACCGCCGTTTGCAGTTGCATAAGACAACGCAACATCACGAGCGGAGCCAGATTTATCTTGGTAAACAGCGATCAAATGAGGAACACCGCCACCTTGAGCGTATGTGCCACGAACTGTATGACCAGGAGCTTTTGGAGCAATCATGATTACGTCCAAGTCGGCACGTGGCTGAACTTGTCCGTAGTGAACGTTAAAGCCATGGGCAAACGCCAAAGCAGCACCTTGTTTGATATTGCCATGCACTTCTTTGCTGTAAACATCAGCAATTTGCTCGTCTGGCAAGAGCATCATGACAACGTCTGCATCTTTAACCGCTTCGCCAACTTCTTTTACTTTCAAGCCAGCATTAGCAGCCTTGCTCCAGGAGGCGCCATCTTTACGCAAACCAACAGTAACGTTACAGCCTGAATCTTTTAGATTCAATGCGTGTGCGTGACCTTGTGAACCATAACCAATGATGGTGACTTTCTTGCCCTTAATGAGGGACAAATCAGCGTCTTTATCGTAAAAAACTTTCATGCTCTTTCCTTGTATTGAAAATGTAATTAATGCAGTAATCAGTTAAAAAAATTAAACCTTGAGGATGCGTTCGCCGCGACCAATTCCAGAACCACCCGAACGGACAGTTTCGAGAATCGAAGCGCGATCAATCGAATCAATAAAGGCATCCAACTTGGCACCATCACCCGTTAACTCAATGGTGTAACTCTTGTCAGTCACATCAATGATGCGACCGCGGAAGATATCGGTAGTACGTTTGAGCTCCTCGCGCTCTTTACCAACAGCGCGCACTTTAATCATCATGAGCTCACGCTCAATATGTGGACCTTCGCTTAAATCAAATACCTTCACCACTTCAACCAAACGGTTTAAGTGCTTAGTAATTTGCTCAATAACATCATCAGAGCCAAATGTGACGATAGTCATGCGAGATAAGGATGGATCCTCAGTAGGCGCAACGCTCAAAGTGTCAATGTTGTAACCACGCGCAGAAAATAAACCTACTACACGCGATAAGGCGCCCGGCTCGTTCTCAATGAGTACAGAAATAATATGTCGCATTAGAGATCCTCGCTACCCAAAAGCATTTCAGTAATACCCTTACCTGCTTGAACCATAGGCCAAACGTTTTCTTCTGGGTCAGTCTGGAAATCCATAAACACCGTACGATCTTTTAGACGAATCGCCTCTTTGAGCGCGCCCTCAACATCAGATTTCTTCTCAATGCGCATACCAACGTGACCATAGGCCTCTGCCAATTTCACAAAGTCAGGCAAAGAATCCATGTATGAGCTGGAATAACGCTTGTTATAGGTAAGCTCTTGCCACTGACGAACCATGCCTAGGTAACGGTTGTTCAAGGACACGATCTTCACTGGCGTGTTGTATTGCTTGCAGGTAGAGAGCTCCTGAATACACATCTGAATAGAGCCTTCGCCTGTGATGGCAAATACATCCTTATCAGGGAATGCTTTTTTGATACCCATGGCATAAGGCAAACCTACGCCCATGGTACCCAGGCCACCTGAATTGATCCAACGACGTGGCTGATCAAACTTATAAAACTGAGCGGCCCACATTTGATGCTGACCTACGTCAGACGTAATAAATGCATCACCACCAGTGAGCTCCCACAACTTTTGAACCACATACTGTGGCTTCACAATTTGTGAGGCTTCATCGTACTTCAAGCAATCTTTTTTACGCCACTCATTAATCTGATCCCACCAAGCGGCAACTTTGTCGCCATTCTTGCGTGGACCAGCAGCTTTTAATTGGGCGGTCATCTCTACCAATACTTCTTTGAGATTACCAACAATAGGAACATCTACTTTGACACGCTTCGAGATAACGGAAGGATCAATATCAATATGAATAATTTTGCGTGGATGACTTGCAAAGTGTTGTGTATTACCAATCACACGATCATCAAAGCGTGCGCCAATGGCAATCAACACATCACTGTGTTGCATCGCCATATTGGCTTCATAAGTACCGTGCATGCCGAGCATGCCCAAGAACTGAGGACTTGTGCCAGGGAAACCACCCAAGCCCATCAAGGTATTGGTTACTGGATAACCGAGTAAGTCAGCAAACTCTTTGAGCTCTGGAGCAGCATCAGAAAGGATCACGCCACCACCGGTATAAATGTATGGACGCTCTGCCTCTTGCAATAAAGCCACCGCTTTACGAATTTGACCGCTATGACCCTTTACAACAGGGTTGTAAGAGCGCATTTCCAAAGTCTCTGGATAAACAAATGGTCCTTTGGCTGCAGATACGTCCTTAGGAATATCAATCAATACAGGACCAGGGCGACCTGTCTGCGCAATGTGGAATGCCTTCTTCAGAACCAACGGAAGATCTTTAACATCTTTCACGAGGAAGTTGTGCTTCACTACTGGGCGAGTAATACCAACGGTATCAGCCTCTTGGAAAGCATCTTCACCAATCGCGTATGTTGGCACGTTACCGCTGATGATCACCAATGGGATCGAATCCGTATAGGCGGTTGCAATTCCAGTCACCGCATTGGTAACACCTGGGCCAGAGGTAACTAATGCAACGCCAACCTTACCGGTTGCGCGCGCATAACCATCGGCAGCATGAACTGCTGCTTGCTCATGGCGAACCAAAATGTGTTCGAACTTATCTTGTTTAAAAATTTCATCGTAGATGAAGAGAACGGATCCGCCTGGGTAACCCCAGACAAATTCAACACCCTCTTTGTGCAGTGCATGCACGAGCATTTCAGCACCAATCATTTCTGGAGGCGCCTCTACGAGATTTGTGTTTGCTGTATCTTTGTTAGCTTTAGTAGCTAAAAATTCGGCGCTGCTTGTATTCATTTTCTTTCGTCCTTTGCAATTTTCGGCAAAAAATTGTTTGGTCTGTTCTATCTCTTGCTTTTGGCCTGAGTTCGAACGGCGCTGCTACCGGAAAAAACCACTTCTTGAATGAGATTCTAGGTAGTAAGCCCTATATTCTATAGCAATCCCCTAAAATGACTCAATTCTTACAGATTCAGGTCTAATCCATTGCATGGCATCAGCCCAAGAACTATCCGACTTTCTTAGTAGTGTTGAGCAGCGCGCTTTTAAGCAGGCTGTTTACGCCGTGCGTGACGATGATGCTGCGATGGATATCGTGCAAGACGCCATGATCAAATTAGCCGAAAAATACGGTGATCGACCAGCAGGAGAGCTTCCCTTAGTATTCACCAGAATTCTGCAAAACCGGATTCATGATTGGTTTAGAAGGCAAAAGGTTAGAAATACCTGGGTCACCTTGTTTTCCAATATGGGCAAAAAGACCGATGAAGGCGATGATTTTGACCCCTTGGAGTCCCTTTCAGCCCCTGATGACAGTGAAATTCACCAAGATGGGGCGCATAAGCTTGAAAAAAGTCAGCTTTTACAGGCCCTTGAGTCAGAAATATCTAAATTGCCTGTACGTCAACGAGAAGCCTTCCTGATGCGTTATTGGGATGAGCTAAGCATTACTGAGACGGCCAAAGCAATGAGTTGTAGCGAAGGAAGCGTCAAAACGCACTGTTCTAGAGCCACCCAGACATTAGCTAAAGCATTGAAATTAAAAGGAATTACGCTGTGAAACACTTTGATGACCAACTTACCCAGACTCAAGTCGACCAATTTGGCCAGGCTAGCGCTGCCCTGCTTCGTCAAGGTACTCAGAGCATTCCCAAGCACCTAAAAGATCGTCTATATGCAGCACGTATGAAGGCCCTTTCAGTTAGAAAACCAGAGAAAGTACGCATTCAAAAACAAGTTTTAGCTGGTTCATCGCGTAATTGGACCTCTGGATCTAATAGCCTCTGGGATAGCGTTGGCTGGATTGCTCCGCTAGTGGTCCTCGTATTTGGCCTGATTGGCATTGCCCAATGGCAAGATGATTCTCGTATTAATGACATCGCTGAAGTGGATGCCGCTCTTTTGTCTGATGATGTGCCTCCTGATGCATATGCAGACAGTGGATTTATGGCCTTCCTCAAAAACGGCCCTCTCTCCGAATCTGATAGCCAATCCGACTTAGTACGCAGCAAATAATCTTGACTCGTTTGATGTCTATGAGAACTAGAACAGGTCAAGTTTGTGGCGCTGCCCTATTGGCATTTTTCTGCGCCGCCCAGGTGAGCCCAGCTCTAGCGCAAGGAGCGCCTAGCGCTCCACATGGAAAGGCTGCCGCTATTCCTGAAAAGAAACCTGATGGTACTTGGGATGGTTTAAAGCCAGCACAACAGAAAATTCTTGCACCGCTAGAAAGCGACTGGGATTACATGCTGCCTGATAGTCGCAAAAAATGGATTCAGGTTGCCAACATTTATCCCAAGATGAGCGCACAAGATCAAGAGCGCCTTCAGTCTCGCATGACAAGCTGGTCCAATCTTTCGCAGAAGGATCGTCGCATTGCTCGCGAAAACTACCTCACCAGCCTCAAATTCCCTGCAGAGAAAAAAGCGGAGGCATGGTATGCCTACCAAAAGCTGAGTGATGAGCAAAAGAAGAAATTGGCTGACTCTGAACTAAAGAAGAAGCCTACTGCCGCTAATGCCCCAACACTTCAGCAACATCCTATTTCACCTAAGGCTGCTCTCCCCGCCGCCGTCATTGCTCCGAGCGCACCTGCGCCAGCAGATGGTGCCGATTCTAATGCAGAAGCCGGCTCCCCTTATTAAGCGGTCGCATGACACCTGCTGAATTAGACGCATTACCCTCACCTCAATTTTGGCGACGAGTATCTTGCTGCCTCTATGAACAGCTCGTATTGCTTGGCGTCATTGCCTTTACTTTTCTAGTCCCTAATCTTGGCTTGGGGATGCTATTAGGTATCTCATTACCCAGCTGGCTGACATTTATATATCTCTACGCTGTGCTGGGGATTTATTTTGTTTGGTACTGGACTAAATCTGGTCAAACTCTCGCCATGCAAACATGGCGGGTTCGCCTTGTTGGACGCGGCGGTTTCAATCTCACTAAACGACAAGCCTTTTGGCGTTATGTCTATGGCTCGCTCTGGCTTATTCCTTGTGTACTATTGCAATGGGTATTTCATTTAGAGAAATGGCAAATTATTGAAATGCTATTCACTGTAGCTTTGTTAATTTGGCCACTGAGCATCTATTTAGATCGTCAGAGTTTTCTATATCGACAAAGCCTTCCAGACCGCTTCGCTGGCACACGATTGGTTGAGCTCCCCAAAAACCTCGTTACCTTGAATTAAGAGCTGCGTCTTGATTTTCTAACTTAGGCTTCTCGTAAACATTCCACTGCAGTCGCCTTCTGAATTCTTCTCTGAAAGCGATATCCAGAAGCAAGGCAAGCGCTAATCCCAAATGCAACACCCATGAATAAGGCCTCTCCAAAGGCATTAAATGGAATCTCCATCACGAAATAGCCCAAAGCCCAAGCTGCGGCACCAGAGGCTAGGCCTGCTAGAAACCCCGCTATCAAGCCAATCATGACTAATTCAATATTCGCAATCTGAGCTAAGGTATTTTGAGAGGCTCCCAAAGCTTTTAATAGGGCCGCATTTTTATAACGCTCATCTTGAGTAGCTGCGATCGCTGACATTAAAACCAAGAACGCTGCTGCAATCGTAAATGCCAATAGCAAACCCAATACTGAGGAAAGCTTATTCAATACTTCCTGTATTTGTTGCAGCGAGGCTGAAACATCCACAATAGTTAAATTAGGATAGGCCTGGCTTAGATCAAAATCCAAAGATTCTTGTTTGGGCGATTGGTAATAAGAGGTAATCCAAGATTGCGGCAATGATTGCAATTGAGCGGGCGGCATGATCACAAAAAAGTTCACGCGCATCGATCCCCAGTCAAGCTTTCGCAAGGAAGTAATTGGGGCAACAATTTTTTCTCCGGCAACCTCAAAGGTTATCTGATCGCCCAATTTCAATTTCAAGGTTTTGGCGATGCCAGTTTCCATGGAAATCTGCGGCGCATCACCTTCAATCCACTTACCCGTTAGGATTTGATTGCCTGATGGCAATTGATCGTTATACGATAAATTGAACTCTCGATCGATTAAGCGCTTTGCATTTTCTTCTACATAGTCGTTAGGCGTGATGTCTTTGCCATTCACCTCAATCAAGCGGCCACGTACCATTGGATAAAACTGCGGAGCTGAAACGCCTGCATTCTGAAGAGACTCTGTAAGCCCCTGCTTCTGATCGCCTTGAACATTAATCATGAAGCGATTAGGCGCATCACTCGGTATATTGCCTTGCCAGGCGCTTAAGAAATCAGCTCGCAAGAGCAGCACCAATAAGAGTGCCATTAAAGCAATGCCGAGCGCTGTAATTTGCACCACTGCAAGACCCGTTCTTCGACCTTGAGCAAGAATGACAAACCCCAGAGAAAAACCTTGAGTGCGCACCCTGCAAAGCAGCTTCAATAAGCCCCAAGATACAGAGGCAAAAACCAGGATAGCAAGACCAAAACTAAGGCTTGTCCATAACGCTAACTTCCAATCGCGTGCCGCAAGCATGATTAATATCACTGCCGCAGATAATCCGCATACAGCAGTCCAAATAGTGGAGATGCCGAAGCCATCAAATTCTTTTCTAATCAATCTGATTGGGGATACCTTTACCAAACTGAACATTGCCGGGCCAGCAAAACCAAACAATAAAAACCAGGCCACCAGCACACTCCAAAGAACTGGCCCAAAAGAGACGGGGGGCAATTCTGTTAAGACTAGATTACCCAGGAGAAGGGTTAAAACATATTGGCCAAGGTAACCCAAAATAGAGCCCATCAATGCGGCGATGAAGCCAAGCGCTAAAAGAGTCTGCCCTTGTCGTCTAAGGATCATGGTGGAGCTGGCTCCAAGACATTTCAGAACAGCACAGGTATTTGCCTGTTTGCGTGTGTAGCGATGAGCCGATAAAGCAATGGCAACCGCAGCTACCATCGCAGTTAATAAAGCAATCAAGGAGAGAAAACGATCTGCGCGCTCAAGTGTTTTGCGCATCAAGGGTTGTGCATTCTCTAAAGTTTCAATGCGAACACCTTTAATGCTCTCGGATTCAATATATTGACTTGCCCATTGGCCATAAGAATGAATTTGCTCATCAGAACCAGCCAATAACAATCGGTAGGTTACCCTGCTACCAAGGCCAATGAGTCCTGTATCGGCAAGATCAGACATGGGCATCATGACTCGGGGTGCAAAGTTCATAAACCCTGCCCCACGATCGAGTTCGCGCTCTAAAATTCCACCGATCACAAAGACTTTTTGACCAAGCTGAATGGAGTCGCCTTCATTTGCATGCAGGCTCGCCAACATAGCGGGGTCAACCCACACTGATCCCTCATGAGGTCCGGTAGTCAATGTCTTGTCTTGAGACATGGATTGAACACGCAAAGCGCCACGCAGGGGATATTGAGGGCTTACCGCCTTAAGTGAAGCAAGCTTGCTGTGTGAACCTACAGTTGCCATGCTCGGAAACACGATTGTCTGAGCTAGCTGTAGGCCCCTGCTCTTTGCCTCATCTAAAAAGAGATTGGGTAAAGGCTGGTCAGAAACGATCAGCAAGTCCGAAGCTAAGAGTTGGCGGGCATCGAATGCAAAAGCCCTTTGCATTCGATCTGCTAAAAAAGTGACACTAGATAACGCTGTTACCGAAAGAATTAAGGCAACGAATAGCCAAGCTAACTCGCTTGAACGTAAATCACGTCTCAAACCACCCAAGAAACGAAGTAATGATTTAATCAAATGGCCTGAATTTGACCGCCATCAATACGCATGACGGTACCAGTAATAAATGAGGCATTTTGGCTAGCTAAAAATGCAGCGGCATCACCATACTCCTTGGGATCGCCATACCTACCCATTGGAATTTGTCTTAAGCTGGCTTTAACGACATCATCATAGCTAGTGCCTTCCCGCTTTGCGCGCGCTTCATCTAACTGACGCAGACGAGCAGTTGCAATTCTTCCAGGCATGATGACGTTAACAGTAATGGCTTCGGCAGCCACTTCTGCAGCCAATGTTTTCGACCACGCCAGCAATGCAGCACGCAAGGTATTGGAAATGGCTAGATTTTTAATCGGCGCAATTGCGCCTGAAGTGGTGCTGGTAATAATGCGGCCCCACTTGCGCTCGCGCATGCCAGGCAATACACGATCCGTAATGGCAATGAGCGATAAAACCATATCGTTAAAACTCTTTTGCCAGAGCGCGGGATCTTGTCCGGCTGCCGGTGTTGGCGGTGGTCCACCAGTGTTATTAATCAGAATATCGATGGGGCCGAGTTCCTTCTCCACTTTTGAGACCAAGCTATCAATCACAGAAGAATCGGATAGATCCCAATTGAGCGCCAAAGCTTTTCCACCTGCAGCCTCTATCAACTTCACGGACTCACTCAAGCCCTCAGCATTTCTACCAGTAACAGCCACCTTTACGCCTTCTTTAGCCAATGCCACTGCCATTGCCTGACCCAAGCCACGGCTAGACGCCATCACCAATGCAACCTTACCTTTTAATCCTAAGTCCATCTCGTCTCCAAAAACTAATTTTTATATTTTTAATCTAACTGCAATTTCTGCTTTGCTACTACCTCTTTGTAAACGGTGTACTCGGCTTTAATTTCTTTTGCAAACGCTTCAGAACCATTCACATTAATGATTGAGCCGGTATCTTCAATACGCTTCTTAACCGCAGGATCGGTCACTACTTTTTGTAAAGCAGCGGTATATTTGTCCACGATATCTTTTGGCATTCCTGCAGGGCCCAATAGACCGTAATAAGCCATCCGATTAACTGGTGCTAGACCCACTTCAGCAAAAGTGGGCACATTCGGCAATTGAGCTAAGCGCTTAGGTGCAGCCACCACAATCGGCACTAGCTTACCGTCTTTAATGAATGGCAAGGACGATGGCAAGTTATCAAAGATCATCGAAACCTGACCGCCCACTGTATCGGCCAATGCGGGACCAGCTCCGCGATAAGGAATGTGCACAATAAATACCCCAGTCAAACTCTTGAAAAGTTCGGTTTGAAGGTGGCCAATGCCACCAGTGCCAGAGCTTGAATAAGAATATTTTCCAGGATTAGCTTTCAAAACCTGCATAAAGGTTTTGAAATCCTTTGCCGGGAATGATGGATTTACTGCAATGATGTTTGGTGTCGCAGCAATATTGCTGATGGCCGTGAAGTCCGTAATGGGATCGTAGCCAATCTTTGGGTTAATCGCTGGATTAGCTGCTGTGGTAGAAACGGTAGCCATACCAATGGTGTAACCATCTTTCGGTGAGCGCATTACTTCCAACGCGCCAATAGAACCGCCACCGCCCGCCTTGTTCTCAACAATCACTGGTTGACCCAACTGACGACCCAAGGCATCACCAACAGCACGCGCAATAATGTCTGTGCTGCCGCCGGGTGCAAATGGAACAACTAAACGAATAGGTTTATTTGGGAATGTATCCGCTTGGACCGCAGTCAGGGAACTTGCGGCAACAAGCAATGCTACCCCAACGAATTTGACGATGCTTACTGAGTTGTATTTCATAAAGTTACTGACCTAAAGGTTTTGGTAAATTGCCGGCGTATTTATAAAGTTGCGCCTCGTACTCCTGGAAAATCTGAGCCAGTGCTTCTTGCAGGCCCAATACCAGCGCTTCAGGAGTATTGTCCTTAAGGGCTACTCGCTTAGTGTAGCGGTTTGCACCAATCAAGGGATTAACTTTGCCAGCACTAGTAGCGCTCAAGAAAAACTCCACACTCACTACCGCCTCTGGTTGCTTACGATAATCACCATAAAACTCCTCTACAGTTGCCTGTAAATAATAGTAAGGAAAGAGGCTATTACTTTGACCTACTGTTGAGGAGAAAATATTCGCCTTATTCATCCACTGGCGCTCAGCATTTCCAATCATTTCAGCAGGAATGGTTGCGTAGACGTTATAAAAATCCTTTTCATAACGTTGATCGCCAGTACGGTAGACCAAAGATCTGCCATCAAAGGGTGGCGTAACCGATACAGAACCCATCTTCAACCAAAGATCTGTGCGAGCTTGACGCGGTGCCGCAGTTCTATCTGGGGACACCATCCAGGTAGTCGGCCCTACTGGTGGCCTCGTGGGCAAGGTACATGAGGCCAACCCTAAGATGGCAAAGGTAAATAAAATACGCTTCATCATTTCTGAGCTCCAGACTGTCCTGCACCGCTATTGGGTGTAATTTTCTTCGGCGGGTCACTCCAAATAAGACTTGATGGCGATTGGCTGGCAATACGGCTAAATTCGTTCAAGTTCTCGCTTGCCTGCTTAATATTTTCTATCGTCAAAACAGTGTCACCCTGCACACTCGTAATAGTTTGGCGCAAAGAAGAGGTGGCCGCCACTAATTCACGCATCAGAACACCTAGCTCTTCTTTATCGGTTGCCTTATTAATGCGAGCCATGATGACGTTTAACTGCTTAACGGATTCAATAACGCCTTCATTACCTTTGCCATCTCCTGCCATCAGCACATTAAGATTACCTAGCAAGGCATCCAATTTTTTCTGTGTGCCATCAATATTCATATTATTCAAGGCACCAATCAGATTCTGAATGCCCGAAATAATTTCATCCGCTTGGTTTGGCATAGATGGGATTACTGGATACTCGGGCTTCCAAGAAAAAGGGAGGGCGGGAGTATCGGATGCATGAGCAATAAAATCAAACTCAACGTAATTTACCCCCGTAATACCCATAGATTTGATGCGAGCTCGCAAATTATTTTTTACAAACTCGCTAATTTGATTTTCATTTACTTTGTCACCAAAAATTTGCATTCTGACGACAACATACTGACGGCGATCATGAAAAGGTAAATCTCTTTCGTAGATATCACCAGATAAGCCAATCGATGTGACCTGACCAATCTTGACTCCGCGAAACCGTACAGCCGCCCCTGCATCCAAGCCTGTTACAGACTGCTTGATATAGGTTTCGACCATAAATGATTTTTGGAAGAATTTGCCTCCGCCGAAAATGAGGATCACAGCAATCAGTACACCAATTGCGGCGAGCACAAAAGCGCCTAAGCGAAAATAATTGGGATTTGAGTTATTACTCATGCTGCGTCCTTACTCATAATACGATTGAAGAATTGATGCACCCGTGGATCTTTACTGGTATCGCGCAATACTTTTGGATCACCCTCAGCAATAATTCCCTTAGCCCCTTTATCCAGCATGATCACTTTGTCAGCAATAGCATAGATGCTGGCAAGTTCATGGGATACGATGACAAAGGTGATGCCTAGGTTTTTTGATAAATCCTGGATTGTGCTGTCGAGATCTGCAGACGTAATAGGATCCAAGCCAGCAGATGGCTCATCTAAGAATAATATTTTGGGATCTAGCGCCATGGCCCGAGCGATCGCCGCCCTCTTTTGCATGCCTCCACTAATTTCACTGGGCATATAAGACTCATAAGGCAACAGACCGACTAAATCCAACTTGCAGCGCGCCAATAAATCCATTTGAGCTTGTGTTAGCTGGGTATATTCCTGCATAAACAAGGTCACGTTATCGAGCAAGTTCATGGAACCAAATAAGGCGCCTTGTTGATACATCACGCCAAAGCTTGTCATGATCTTCTGGCGCTCTGCTCCAACTGCGGTAGTGATGTTTTGCCCTTCAATCAGAACATCGCCAGACAGAGGCTGATAGAGGCCGAACAAGTTTTTTAATAAACTGGATTTGCCGCAACCCGAGCCACCCAGAATCACAAAAATTTCACCGTAATTCACCGTGAAATTCAGATTTTGCATCAGGACGTTAGAGCCATAACCTACAGTGAGGTTTTGAACATCAATTGCGCATTGTGATTTATTTGGCGTGTCCATCAGAAACCTGTCTTATAGGAAATGAAGGCAAAAATACCATCAACTAGCACAATCAAAACAATACTACTGACGACTGCTCTTGTTGCTGAAATACCAACTGCAGCCGCACCATTTCCGGTTTGCATGCCACGCAGGCAACCAACCGCTGAGACAACTACGCCAAAAAGAGTTGCTTTAATTAAACCTGAACCAATATCTTCGATATCTACAGCCGAGAGCATGCCGTTGTAGAAGTTAATAAATGGAATGCCGTAGATCAACATCGTCAACATTGAGGAAAAAATACTGACGATGTCAGCGAACAAAGTCAAAATAGGCGCAACTAAAATACCCGCCAGAACACGTGGCACAACTAAAAAACGAATTGGACTTAAGCCGCCAGATACCAGCGCATCTACCTCGCTATTGACAGTCATCGTGCCAATCTCGGCAGCAAAGGCTGCTGAGGAACGTCCTGCTAACAAAATGGCGGTAATTAATGGGCCCATTTCTCGCACAATACCCAAAGCCGCCAACGGGCCGACAAAGGATACGGCACCAAATTGCTGCATACCGATAGCAGCCTGAAAAGACAGGATGACGCCAATCAAAAACGCAACTAGCCCAACGATAGGTAATGCTGCAATACCAGCCTGTACAGCGGCATTCACAAAATCACCCCAGCGCACTTGCTTGGGGTAACGAATAGACCAAGCTAAATCAGCTGCAAGATGTCCGGTAAATGAAATTAATCCAACAGCATCATCAATTAAATTTTGGGTTGCCATTCCTGTGCTGACCACAAAACTTCTTTTGGGCTTTACAACTGGAACAGGAAATAAATTACCGATCGGATTGAATTCAGTTAGTAAAGGTTCATAGCGAGGATCTAAGCCCACGACATCAAACTTTGCACCCGCTGTTGTTTGCGCCTCTTCAATCCCAATCAGAAATGCGATACCAGCCCCATCTAAAAAAGTGACTTTGCTTGCATCAAAAGTCAGGGACTTGCTTTTGCCATCACCCTGCTTGAGCCACACATCTTGAGAATCACGGATTTGAGTCCAAACACCGCCCAAGGAATAGACGTTCACATTGCCACTCATTAGTACTTTGGCATTGTTGGGATCCGCCTGTAACCAAACAGCCACTGGGGCATCAGAAACGGCAGAAATGGTGTCAGAAGTGCTCATAATCAGACTATAAGGTATCTCTGTGAAAGAGCTGAGAAAAGCCTAAAAAGAGAAAGGGCCCAGTCTTTCAACTAGGCCCTCATATAGGTTGGTGCGGCTGGCAGGAATTGAACCCACGACCCCTTGGTTCGTAGCCAAGTACTCTATCCAGCTGAGCTACAGCCGCAACAGCCATAATTATGCCATGGAAGAGAAGAACTACATCACCCCCGCTGGTCACGAACGCATTAAGACCGAGCTCCTTCAGCTCTTAAACCTTGATAGACCGGAGGTTGTCAAGGTTGTGCACTGGGCTGCCAGCAATGGCGATCGATCTGAAAATGGTGACTATATCTATGGGAAAAAGCGCTTAAGGGAGATAGATAGACGGATCCGCTTCCTTAATAAACGTCTAGAATTTGCCGTGGTTGTCGATAATTCTGCTCGAAAATCAGGGGAAAATGACTCTGAGCAGGTGTTCTTTGGGGCTACTGTGACCTACGCAACCCTGGAAGGACCCGAAGCCAACAAGAAGACCCTAATCACAATTGTGGGCGTTGATGAGGTTGATCTGGATAAAGGGCATGTCAGTTGGGTCTCACCTATAGCCAAGGCCTTAATCAAGTCTCGGATCGGAGACTGTGTTTTTATACAAACACCCACAGGCCCCGCTGAAATTGAAATCTTAGACGTTCAATACTTATAGAGTTCAAACAGCGCGAGTACGGGTTACCCGCATGACATCGGGATTGGCGCGCAAACTGCGCATCACCTTAGAAAGGTGCAATCGGTCATAAACTTGGATCGTAAAGCGAATAGTTACCGAGTCTTCTTTGAAGCGATCTTCCATGGATACATTCATGATGTTGGAGTCTGCCGAAGTAACACTACTCGCCACCCTAGCCAAAACTCCCTTACCTTGGCGCGTGTCGATCGCTAGGTCCACTTCAAACTCACGATTTAGCTCTTTGCCCCACTCAACCTCAACCCACTTATCACTATCCTTAGAGAGCATGCGCAATGCCACTGTACAGTCGTTGGTGTGAACTTGTAATCCTTCACCCTTACCAAGATAACCAATGATGTTATCGCCTGGTATAGGATGGCAGCAAGTTTGGAAATGAATCGAATTACCCTCACGCCCATCAACTAGGATAGCTTGGCGTTGATGATGATGATGATGGCTTGCCTCTTGATTCGGCGCGACCCAATCCGCAACTCCCAAACGCATTTGCTCGGCACCGCCTTCATCATCGATCAAAATTTTCAGCCGAATAGCCAGCTCCTGGGGAGAGCGTCTGCCTAAAGCAATATTGACGCAAGCTTCTTCGCGGGTTTTATCACCCGTCCAATGCGTTAGCTTTTCCCAAATTTCAGGGCTTAACAGGGCCGCGTCAACACCTTGCTGACGTAAAGCATTTGCCAAAAGACGCTCGCCCAGTTGAAGGGATTCAGAATAATGTTTAGTTTTAAGGGAATGTCGTATTGAGGCGCGCGCTTTTCCGGTACGCACAAATGCCAACCAACCTGGATTGGGTTGTGAGCTTGCTGAAGTGATGACTTCAACAATGTCACTATTCTTAAGCTCACTACGCAAAGGCAATTGCAAGCCGTTAATTTTGACGGCTACACAGGTATTACCCAGATCACTATGGATAGAGTAAGCAAAATCTAGCGCAGTTGCGCCCCTTGGTAAGGCCCTAATCTGCCCAGTGGGTGTAAACACATAAACTGCATCTGGGAACAAGTCAATTTTGACGTGTTCTAAAAATTCTTGAGAGTCACCGCTGCTATCCTGAATATCAATCAAGGACTGCAGCCATTGGTGAGCTCTGTTTTGCACCTCACTCATATCAGGGGAGCCGTCTTTATAAGCCCAATGCGCAGCTACTCCAGCTTCAGCTACCGCATGCATTTCCGCTGTACGAATCTGAAACTCCACCGGCACGCCTGAAGGACCCAATAAAGTGGTGTGTAAAGATTGATAGCCATTTAATTTGGGGATCGCAATGTAATCCTTAAATTTCCCTGGCATCGGCTTGTATAGAGAATGCAAGATACCGAGTGCGCGATAGCATTCATCAATGGAATGTACGGTAACCCGGAATGCATAAACATCTAATACCTGGGAAAAGCTTAAATGCTTTGAGCGCATCTTGGTATAGATGCTAAAGAGCGTCTTCTCACGACCGCGCAGATCAACCTCTAAATTGGCTTTAGCAAAGGACATGCGTGAAGCCTGCAAAATCTTTTCAACCATTTCTTTGCGGTTGCCGCGCGCACGCTTAACAGCCCCCTCAATGACTCGGAAACGCATGGGCATAGAGTAACGGAAACTGAGATCTTGTAGATCACGATAAATAATGTTCAACCCAAGACGATGGGCAATTGGTGCGTAGATTTCGATTGTTTCAGCGGCTACACGACGGCGCTTCTCCATGGGTACAGCATCGAGGGTGCGCATATTGTGGGTGCGGTCAGCAAGCTTGACCAAGATGACTCGAACGTCGCGCGCCATGGCCATGAACATCTTGCGAAAGCTCTCTGCTTGCGCCTCCGCATGACTTTGAAACTCTAATTTATCGAGCTTTGTTAAGCCTTCAACTAGCTCAGCTACTTTATTACCGAACTTTTCAACTAAGTCTGCCTTTGTACAGCCAGTATCTTCAATCACATCATGCATCAACGCAGCCATGATGGATGGCGCATCCAAGCGCCACGTTGCGCATAGTTCAGCTACAGCAACTGGATGGGTAATGTAAGGTTCGCCGCTATGACGGTATTGGCCTAGATGAGCAGCATCAGAAAACTGAAATGCCTTTTTAACCTGTGCAATCTCTTCAGGCTTGAGATAGGAAAGCTTAGACAGCAATCCCTCAATAGAAACTACTTGATGCTTGAGCGGAAGTATCGGCGCAGATGTCGGGCCGAACAAATGACGACTCGATTGCGCCAACAAACTCGCAATGATGGATTTTTTACCACTTTGAATTGGTGTGTCGGAAATTGTATCCAACAACTGTGCTTGAGCTGTGTCTCGTGATGAGTCAAGCGAAGCATCCTTAGACGAGATGCTTCCTACTTTTTCCGATGTATTGGCTAGTCCTAAAGGGAGCTCCACACCGGAACTCCTTTATTACAGAGGTACTTTGGTCAACATGTCACGGTCAGTCACACCAGCAGCTACTTCACGTAATGCAACTACGGTAGCTTTATCTCTGGACTCAACGCGTGGGGAGTGACCTTGTACTAATTGGCGAGCACGATATGTCGCAGCCAAAACCAGTTCAAAACGGTTTGGGATAGTTTTAAGGCAATCTTCTACAGTAATACGCGCCATGCTGGACTCACTTAATTTAGCTTCAATACCTATAGGATAACTGATTAGACCCCGAGGCGCTTCAAAAGCGCTGGATTTCTGGCCATACTGGGGCCAGAGCGCAGACGGCTGGAAGCCAATATGTGCTTTAAATCGACCAAAGCCTGGTCAAAAGAATCGTTCACCACAATGTAATCTGCCTCATGAGCATGCAAAAGCTCTACATGGACAGCTGCCAAGCGGCGTTGTATCGTTGCTTCATCGTCCTGACCACGCTTACGTAGACGCTCTTCTAAAGCCTCTATGGAAGGCGGGAAGATAAAGATCCACTGCACAGAAGGTATTAACTTCCGAATTTGTTGAGCGCCCTGCCAATCAATCTCCAACATGACATCGCTGCCAGCATGCATTTGAGATTCAATCCAAGGCTTTGAAGTCCCATAAAAATGACCATGGACTTCTGCCCACTCTAAAAAATGTCCTTGATCACGTTCTTGCAAAAAATCTTCTTTTGTCAGAAAGCGGTAATCCTTGCCATCTAATTCACCAGGTCGCGGTGCTCGCGTGGTAGTTGATAAAGATAACTTCAATCCGGCTTCGTCTTTAAGTAAGGCATTTACTAAAGAGGATTTACCTGCGCCTGAGGGCGCAACAATCATCAACATACTGCCTTGGTAGGATGGTGTCGGAGTGGAGTTAGTCATAAATCAATAATATGGATTACTCGAGGTTTTGAACTTGCTCACGCATTTGCTCAATAAACAACTTGAGCTCTAGAGCTGCTTGTGTGCACTCTTCTGATACAGACTTAGAACTTAGGGTGTTGGCTTCGCGATTCAGTTCTTGCATCAAAAAATCTAAACGCTTACCAACAGGGCCTTTGCCTGCAAGTGCGTTATCTACTGCCTGAAGATGGGTCTTTAAGCGCGCAAACTCTTCAGCCACATCGATGCGCACTGCATAGAGCACAACCTCTTGACGAATACGCTCCATCAGTTCAGCGCCCGCCTTGGCTTGTTCTTGAGCAGCTAGCGCTTCAGCGAGACGCTCAGTGAGCTTTTCTTGGTACTGGGCTACATACTCAGGAACTTTAGGCTCAATTACTTTAACGATATCGCGCATCTTGCCAGTGATACTGGTAAGTACACCAACCAAGGCCTTACCCTCGGCATGACGACTCTCCATGAGGGCTGCTAGGGCTGCGCGCCCAGCCTCGACAGTGGCAGTGATCCAACCATCCTCTTCACCCCGAGGCTCGGAAACAATGCCAGGCCAACGCAACACTTCAGAAATACTCAATTCCTGTGCTTTTGGAAAAGCTTCTTGGGCTTTTTCTTGCAGGGTATACAAAGCATCCAAACGGTCTTTATTAATGGCGCCTAGGGCATGAGGATTGCTTTTAGCTGCTCCTGCAGCTGCGCTATTGACCCGCCATGCCGCCCTAAACTCGACTTTTCCGCGCGATAGGCTTTGGGTGGCCAGCTCTCGCAAGGCAGGCTCTGCCCCACGACACTCGTCCGGAAGACGAAATCCTAGATCCAGAAAGCGGCTGTTAACAGCCCGACATTCCACCTGCAGATCAGCAACTACACCAGCTCCTAGGGAGACTTGGCGAGAAGCGCTGCCATAACCAGTCATGCTCGATATCATATGGACATTGTAGATTCATTATTGAACTAGACCCGATCCAGACCCTAACCCCACAGGACCCCTTTTCCATGAGTACAGCAAACCCAGCCAATATTGCCCGCCCTAGCAGCCGTAAGCCCACCGATTTGCGCCCAGTAACCATCTCTAGGGCCTTTACTAAGCATGCTGAAGGCTCAGTATTGATCGCCTTTGGTGATACCAAGGTGCTGTGTACCGCCAGCATCCTCGAAAAGGTACCTCCACATAAGAAAGGTTCTGGCGAAGGTTGGGTTACTGCTGAATACGGCATGCTGCCCCGCTCCACCCATACCCGCAGCGATCGTGAAGCTGCCCGCGGCAAACAATCTGGTCGTACCCAAGAAATTCAACGCCTCATTGGCCGTGCCATGCGTAGCGTATTTGATTTAAAAGTATTGGGTGAGAGAACTATTCACCTCGATTGCGACGTGCTGCAGGCTGATGGTGGAACACGTACTGCATCTATTACTGGCGCCTATGTTGCGGCTCGTGATGCAGTAAACCAACTTCTTAAAAGTGGCGTCCTCAGCAAGGACCCCATTATTGATAGCGTTGCTGCAATTTCCGTTGGTATTTATCAAGGTGTTCCAGTGTTGGACTTGGATTACCCAGAAGACTCTTCTTGCGATACCGATATGAATGTGGTCATGACCGGCAAAGGCGGAATGATTGAAGTTCAAGGCACAGCAGAAGGCGCCGCTTTCTCAAGGGCGGAGCTCAATGCACTCCTGGATCTGGCCGAGCAAGGCATTCAAGAGCTCACCCAAATGCAAAGCGATGCATTGAAATAAAGATCGACATGCAAAAGCTCGTTCTCGCATCCAATAATACCGGCAAGGTCAAAGAGTTTGAGGCGCTATTGGTGCCCTTAAACTTTCAAGTGATTCCCCAGGGTGAATTAGGCATACCTTCTGCTGAAGAGCCTCACTTCACATTTGTTGAAAATGCCCTTGCTAAGGCAAGGCATGCAAGCGCTGCGTCAGGCTTACCGGCATTAGCTGATGACTCCGGAATTTGTGCTCATGCTCTAAATGGCCAGCCTGGCGTTTTATCGGCTCGCTTTGCGGGTGAGCAAGGTGATGATGCTGCGAACAATCGAAAACTCATTCAAGATTTAAAAGATCAGGCAGATCGAGGCGCGCATTATATGTGCGCATTGGTTTTCGTAAATAGCGCAAATGATCCTGAACCCATCATTGTTCAAGCACGTTGGTATGGGCAAATTATTGATCATGCATCTGGTAACAATGGTTTTGGGTATGACCCCCACTTCTTTTTGCCCGAGCAACAATGTACTGCTGCTGAGCTAGAGCCAGAAAAAAAGAATTCAATCAGTCATCGCGGTCAAGCACTACGTGAACTGATTGCACAACTCAAAAGCCGTGCTTAATTCAAGCCTCACCAAAGTAACGCTGACTGCATTGCCACCTTTGGCTTTGTATATTCACTTTCCTTGGTGCGAAAAGAAATGTCCCTATTGCGATTTCAATTCGCATCAAATTAAAGAGGGTATTAGTAAGGCTGGGTTTGACGAACAGCGTTATATCAATGCACTAATTGCTGACCTAGAAACCGAACTTCCTAATATTTGGGGGCGTCAAGTCCACAGCATCTTTATTGGTGGCGGAACGCCAAGCCTGCTATCTGCCGAAGGCATGGATCAACTGCTTTGTGCCGTTCGCGCTCGAGTGAACCTTGAGCCCGATGCTGAAATTACGATGGAGGCAAATCCAGGATCCAT
The DNA here is from genome assembly GCF_035012985.1 of Polynucleobacter sp. MG-28-Ekke-A2. Taxonomy (NCBI): domain Bacteria; kingdom Pseudomonadati; phylum Pseudomonadota; class Betaproteobacteria; order Burkholderiales; family Burkholderiaceae; genus Polynucleobacter; species Polynucleobacter sp. MG-28-Ekke-A2. The sequence goes on from NZ_JAYGQU010000009.1 coordinate 79,783, forward strand.
TGAGGCCGATAAATTTGCAGGATTTGCAAAGGCAGGCATTAATCGAGTATCGATCGGAGTTCAGAGCTTTCAGGATGAACAGCTCAAAGCCCTGGGGCGTATACACAATGGCGAGGAAGCCAAGCGCGCAATAGCAATTGCCCTGAAACACTTCAAATCGGTGAATCTGGATTTGATGTACGGACTCCCAAAGCAGACTTTAGGGTTAGCTAAGGCAGATATTGAGACAGCCCTTTCTTTTAAAACGCCCCACCTGTCTTTTTACAATCTCACGCTAGAACCGAATACCTACTTTGCAAACTTTCCTCCGCAATTACCTAGCGATGATGAAGTAGACGCTATCTTTGAGCAGAATTTAGATTTGCTTACTAAGGCAGGCTACGTGCGTTATGAAGTTTCTGCCTATGCGCAGAAAAACCAAGAGTGCAAACACAATCTGAATTACTGGCGCTTTGGTGATTACATTGGTATTGGCGCAGGGGCTCATGGGAAAATTTCTTTTCCGGACAAAATTACTCGTCAAGTAAGGGAACGCCATCCAGAAAGCTATATGCAAGCAATGGAAACCAAAGGTAATGCATTAATTGAATCTAGAGTTCTTGAAGCGAAGGATCTGCCTTTCGAATTCATGCTCAATACCCTAAGACTGACAGATGGCGTTGCTACCAATACTTTCAGCGAGAGAACTGGTCTGCCTTTAAACGTGATTAGCAAGGGCTTAGCTGAAGCTAGTAATAAGCAATTGCTAGATGAGAATCCCAGCCAGCTGAAAGCCACTTCATTAGGTATGCGCTACCTCAATAATCTTCAAGAGCTGTTTTTAGATTAAACCGCTTAAGTTGCTGCGCGTTGAGCGCTAGCTACCAGTCCAAATAGGTGGCTTACCCTTTAAGAATGAAGCAACTCCGTTTTGGAAATCATTGCTGCCATAGGTTTCACTGATGAGGTCACTACAGTCGGGCAGATTGTTTTTAATTAATCTCGCCAATACCAGCTTGCTAGATTTTTGTGTAATGGGAGCCAACTTACTCAGTCGCTCTGCGAGAGTGACAGCTTCTTGACCTAGCTGCTCTTGCTCGTATGTTGCTAAAAGATATCCTTGTTGGAGCAACTCTTTTGCAGGAATCATTTCCGCAAGAAGCAGCATACGTTTAACAATATTGATTCCTAGATGAGCGACTAGCCAAGCAACATTTGCAGCAGATAAACAGTTACCAAGTGTTTTGGCTATAGGTACGCCAAACTTTGCTTCAGGAGTTGAGATCCGGAAATCACAGCAACTGGCTATTGCTAATCCGCCCCCAACAGCCATAGCATCGATAACGGCAATTGTTGGGATGGGCAAGGTGGCAAGCGGACCTAGGTAATCATCAATACCCTCTTCATAGCGAATGCCATCTTGCCCCGCTTGAAAGCTAGCAAATTGCGCTATATCACTACCGGATATAAAAGACTTGCCGCCAGCGCCGCGCAAGATAGCTACACGTATCTTTGGATTCTTGGCAATATCTTCACAGATCGACTTCAGACTTTGATACATCCCTACTGTCATTGCGTTGCGAGCTTCAACATGATCAAAAGTAATGTAGGCAATGTTACCCTGCGTCTCTAAAACGACTTGAGCAACATTGCCCCCTTTTTCGGAATCACTCATAGAGAGTTTATTCAGCCTTAATATTCAGACTCTTTACTAAACGCTGGTATTTAGCCAGTTCGCCAGCCAAGAACAAACTAAATGCTGCAGGTGTTGCCGGCCCCTCAGGCTGTAAGCCCTGAGAATCAAGTGTCTTTTTAATTTGTGGATCAGCCATGGCGGCTTTAACAGCTTGGTCAATCTTGTTCACTACTGCGGGATCCATACCCTTTGGACCCATGATGGAGTACCAGTTAGTGACGTCAAATCCTGTAATACCCACTTCGTTAAACGTAGGTACGTTTGGAAGAATAGACAATCGCTTTGGGGTGGAGATAGCCAAAGCCTTCAAGCTGCCATCTTTAATTTGCTGCAAGTTCGGCGGCAAGGTATCAAAGTTCATCGTAATTTGACCACCCAGCAAATCAATGATGGCCTGACCGCTACCCTTATAAGGAACGTGATTGAGCTGGATACCAGCAATCTTGGCAAACAAAGCGCCTGCTAAGTGTTGAGTACTGCCAATACCAGACGAACCATAAGTCATCTGACCTGGATTTGCTTTAGCAAGAGAAATCAATTGTGAGACTGAGTTCACAGGCAGCGAAGCTTTCACCACCAAAACGTTAGGAACGTATCCCAAATAAGTAATGGGCGTGAAATCCGTTGCAGGATTGTATTGAACGTTAGTCAGCACAAATGGCGCAATCGCATTGGAGTTAGAGTGACCTACTAGTAAAGTGTAGCCATCCGGATTCGACTTGGAAACTTGATCGGCTGCAATTGTTCCCGCCGCACCAGATTTATTTTCCACAATCACGCTTTGACCGAGAATCTCACTCATTTTTGGGGCTAGTGCTCGAGCAACAATATCTGTGCCACCACCAGGCGCAAATCCAACGATTAAACGAATGGGCTTAGTGGGATAGACTTGTTGCCCAAGGGCAAAGAAAGAACTCGTGGCTAGCGTAATTGCGAGCAAACTACGAACAGCCCACTGAGGCGATTTAAGCAACATAAAGTCTCCAAAATTGTTTTTATTGTGTTTGATACTATTAGAAGCTCATTCTAAACATATAAGAAGCAACGAGACAATGACGAAAACACCTATAAATGACGCTTTAAATAGCACTCGTGATGAATCAAGGCCATTACCTCTCTCAGGAGTGCGTGTGCTTGACGTCAGCCAGGTCATGGCCGGACCTTACTGCTGCATGCTCTTGGCCGACCTTGGTGCTGATGTCATCAAAATTGAGCCTCCTGGTGCCGGCGATCAGACCCGTGGCGCAATGGGTTTCAAAATGAAAGGCTCAGATAGCATGGGCTTTCTGAACATGAACCGCAATAAACGTAGTCTCACCTTAAATCTCAAAACCGATGCTGGTAAGAAAGTATTTTTCGAGCTGGTCAAGACTGCAGATATTTTGGTGGAGAACTATCGCCCTGGGGTGATGAAAAAACTAGGAATCGATTACGCTTCTTTAAAAGATATCAATCCTGGTTTGGTCTATGCCAGTATTTCTGGCTTTGGTCAAACTGGTCCATGGGCAGATCGCCCTGGTTTTGATCTCATGGCTCAAGCGATGTCTGGCGTCATGAGCGTCACAGGCTATCCAGATGGCCCTCCCGTTAAAGCTGGCGTTCCGGTAGCTGATATTGGCTGCGCCCTCTTTGCGGTCTACGGAATATTGTCGGCATACATCGGCAAAACCAAAACGGGTGAAGGTCAGTTTATAGATGCCTCACTCTTTGATTCCGCCTTGGCATTCTCCATTTGGGATACCGCTCAATACTGGGGTACCGGAGTTGAACCTTATAAGCTTGGCACAGCAAATCATATGAGCGCGCCCTACCAGGCCATGAAAGCTGCTGATGGTTACTTTGTCATGGGTGCAACCAATCAAAAACTCTGGAAGTTACTTTGCGACAAGATTGAACGCCCTGAATTATTTGAAGATGCCCGTTTTAAAACCAATCCACTGCGCTTAGCCAATCGATTAGAACTAGCTTCTGAGCTAGAGAAAACATTTGTCTCTAAAACTGCGGATGAATGGGTAGACACCTTATTGACGGCAGGCATCCCTGCAGGCCCAATCAATACCTACCCAGAGGCATTCGATAGCGAGCATGGCCGTCATCGTAAGATGCGGATGGAGATTGATCATCCTATTGAAGGCAAGGTACCCAATATTGGTTTCGCCGTCAAAATGAATGGCACGCCACAACAGGTGTATCGCCACCCTCCTTTGTTGGGTGAACATACCAGCGAGCTTCTTGCTGAGCTGGGTATTGCAGGTGATGAGCTAAAGTCTCTTGAAGCGGGTGGTGCCTTTGCACCTTAGTTTGCAGCTTAATAAACATAATGATTAAGTAAAAAGATAATTAACAAGGACTCCGCAGAGTCCTTGTTAGTTTTAGATGAGCCTAATTACCTTAGTTGCCCTGGTTACTCGCCAGCAGTAATAGCCATCTCTTGCGCCGAGAATGGATCTTTGGCTGGAGCGGCTGGTTTTGGAGCAGCCTTACCTTTAGTGCCTGGCATGAGTTCAAAATCAGGCACAAAGACCGTCAAGGTGCTTTTGAGTTGATCGAATGATTTGCGATCACCTTCGAACTTCACCTTACCTTCAGCTAGCAACTTTTCAAACGTTGTTTGTCCGCCCATCACCTGCTCGAGATCACTGCGATTTAATGTGATGGTCAGATTTGGATTCTTGGCCTGCTGACCTTTAATGTTGGTTAAAGCAGAATTGCTCATCTCAATCACAAATTTTTCACCATTGTCTGGTGTAGAGAGGTTAATGACAAAGTTCATGTCCGCCGCTTTCTTGCTGTCCATACTGATAGCCAAAGCATTGAGCCAGAGTTCGGTTGTCATGCCTTTAATCATGTCTGGGCCATTGGATTTCGGTGACGCCCCTGAAGGCATGCCATGGCGTAGTTCATAAGCGGCCCCCAAGAAGCTATTGCGCATACTTGGGCTTTCTTTTTGGTAGCCAATCTGCTCAAAAATATCTGCCAGCAAATCTTTGGCGGCTGCATTGTTTGGCTGTGCATAGACTAATTTATTGACGATTTCCATCGCTTCACGGTATTTGCCCTGCTTATAAAGCTCTTTACCCTTGGCCATGATCTTAGCTGAGCCACCCATCATCTCTACATAGAGTGGTGCCGAATCTTTTGGCGATAGTGGCGCTAATGTTGCTGGATTTGCGTCCCAATAACCCAGATAACGATTTATCACGGCACGACTATTGTGCTCTTCGGAACCGTGATAGCTATGAGCTGCCCACTGCTTCTTTAGACTCTCAGGCTGTTTATATACATTCTGGATTTCATTAATAGTGACACCATTGTTTGCTAAATGGAGCACTTCGTTATGAAGATGAGCATAACTATCGCGTTGGGTACGCATCACCTCTTGTATGCGCTCATTACCCCAGCGCGGCCAGGTATGCGATGCAAACATGACCTCACTCTCAGTGCCATAACGATATAAAGCGTTGTTAATGTTCTTGGACCATGCCAGTGAGTCGCGAACTAAGGCGCCGCGTAAGGTGTAGATGTTATGAATGGTGCCGGTGATATTTTCTGCTGCCCAGAATGCTTTAATTTGCGGAAAATAGGTATTCATCTCCGCAGGAGCTTCAGTGCCTGGAGTATTTTGGAATTCCATTTCCACGCCATCCACCGTCATTTTTTCATAAGGTTGATTGATATAGACGTTAGGCTCAATCAACCCTAGATTACCAGCAGCAGTATTTTTACCAATGGATTGGTCGACGTGACCAAATGGGCTGCGAGGCAATAACACACCGTACTGGAAATACATTCTGCGGGTCATGGCATTGCCTGCGTAGACATTTTCAGCAATCGCATGATCCATAAAACCAGCTGGCGCAATGACCTTGACCTTGCCGCTCTTCACGTCTGCCTCATCGACTACACCACGCACACCACCAAAATGATCACCATGCGAATGGGAGTACACGACTGCTACTACTGGACGTTTGCCCAACTTCTCATTTACAAGCTCTAGGGCTGCGCGTGCAGTCTCTTTAGCGGTTAGTGGATCAAAAACTATCCAACCAGCATCTGTTTTGATGAAGCTAATATTGGCCAAGTCAAAGCCACGAACCTGATAAATTTTTCCTGGTACAACTTCATATAAGCCATAGCCCATATTGAGAATGGCTTGACGTTGCAATGAAGGGTGCACACTATCAAAGTCTTTCCCCTGCAGGAGGAATTCATAGCTACCCATGTCCCATGCCACATTGCCTGCATCAGCCATGATGGTTTTATAAGCAGGGGCTGCTATGAAGCCTTTTTTGGACTCCTCAAAATCACGCTGATCTTCGAAAGGCAGCGTCTTACGCAGTCCATTTTGTAGTTCAACGGTATAGCTTGATGGCGCCTTACCTTTTGGATCGAAATGCTTCCCCTGCATAGCGCCAGGATCCGCCACCACACCACCACCCCCTGCCGCAATCGCCAACCCAGCGGTCATTAATGTGGCCGCTACCAAAAACTGTGTGAGTTTGATTTTCATAAAAGCCCAAAGTAAAAAAGTATTTTGATTACTTCAATGATATGTTTGAGCTAGTCAATGGCAATTAGCCCTATAGCTAATATATTAGGCTATTCAGGAAATTAGATTGCGTAGACTGCAACAACAGGTAAACCAACAAAAAACGTTGTTCCTTTGCCAGGGAATGACTCAAACCAGATAGATCCACCGTGCCTCATCACAATATGCTTACATAACCAAAGACCAATTCCCATACCGGAACTCTTGGTGGTTGAAAGCAGCTCAAACATGTGGGCCTGCACTTGTTCATCAATTCCTGAGCCTGTGTCTGCGATCGATATTTGAACACCAGCACTACTGTGCTCGCCTCGAATCGTAATAGATTTATTTAAATTTTCAGTCGACTTCAATGCATCAATTGCGTTGTTCACTAAATTCAATAGTACTTGTTGAAGCTCGCCTTTATTGGCAGTGATAAACAGGTCTTCCTCGAACTTGAGAACCATCTGAATATTCTGCTTAACAATTTCTGGGCGGGCAATGGTCAACACTAAGTCAATTAATTCGGCAAGATCAACTTTTGTAGATGCCATCTTTTCATCAGTAAATACTGATCGGAGAGAATGAATAATACTTGCTGCACGCTGATTATCTGCTAACAATGAATCCAACACTTCATTCTGTAACGCAGGATTTAACTCCCCTTCAGATAACTTCTTTTGTAAAAATTGAATATTTAGACTAGAGGCGCCCAAGGGCTGATTGAGCTCATGTGCAATGGAGGCTGACAAAGCCCCGGTACTGGCGGTCTTATTGGCCTTTAAGAGCGAAGCAATCAAGAGATCTCGCTCCTGCAATAATTTTTTAGTGGTTTGATTTTCAGTCGTTGCATTGATATTGGCCACTACGACTTGTTCGGCCCAATAACTACCAATCGCAATATATGAGAGCGTGTTCATCACTAATTGAGAGATGGTGAAGAGAATCAGTATTTGAGGAATTTGCTCAACGTGAGTAATCGTAAAAGCAGATGCAAATAATATTAAAAAACGACCAATTGCAAAAAATATCTCAGCAAAACTTGCGCATTGCATATAAAGCAATTGCTTTGAGGGTGATGATTTTCTTTTTATTGCTAACTCATATATTTGCCAGCAATAAGAAATACTGGCAATACCAGCCATGACAAGAGTTCGAATCTCAAATGTTCCATAAATACGCATGTATTCGAATGTAGGAATAAAAATGAGGACTGAAGCTGAGGCAAATATCTTTGTCTGCCTTGAGACTTTTCGATTGAGTGACTGACAAAAAAGTGCTTGTAAAAGCGCGGCGACATAAAAGAAGCTATTGGCTACCGTGAAATTAAATTCAGGGTTGGCAATATTTTGGATTGTGATAACTCCGGCCCCAAAGACAAAAAGACCAGCTACGCTCACTATTAGCGAGGACATCCAGTACAAGCTTGGCTTAAGGAGATTTTGGGAGCGGTAATAGTGATAAATACCGAAAAACAGCCCCATCTGAATGACGGCCAGAATAAAGAAGTAGATAGAAATGAGCAGCTTCATATTTGCTATGGTACATCCGCCGTATTGATTCGCTAAAATGCGTGTCATGCGGCTTTTTAGTAGATCCCAGCTCCTTTTCTTTGCCACCCTATTAGTCGCTGGGATTAGCTTTGCTCATGCCCAATCGGCTTTTTATAACGCTGCTAACAACTATCTCAAAAAGCGCGCTGATGCTTTTATGACGATTACGGGTTATTCACTTACACCGGATGTGACAACAGGATCGTTGTCGATCCGTAACAATGGTGGCGATAACTCCGACTTGCAAATGATTTCTCTAGGAGGCGGTGATCGAATTAGCGCAAACTTTCCTCTGTATTTAGAGGGGACCTTAGCGGTTAATCGATATAACCCAACGTTTACTGATGGAATCGCCAATACATCCGTTACGGTACCAGTTCATTGGAACAGCATCACAGGCACCGGCGGTATTGGTTGGGATTTTCCGATCACCAATGAATTGCGCTTCCGCCCAATTGCCAATGTCATGCTGGGGCATTTAGAAAGCGACCTTTCGATTGCATCTAGAGTCATTCAAAATCAGAAAGGCGTTGACTTACAGTTCCTCAATGGCGGCCGTATGAACTCGTATGGTCTGGGCGGGTCGGTCATGCTGGACTATGAGAACTACCAACCCGATCAAGAAATTGATGTAGAGCTACGTTACACCAATATTCCGGTGCAAACATTTGACACCTCTACTGCAGTTCAAGGTTCAGCTGATTCGCAAAGTCTGGCGCTTTGGGCTCGCAGTCGTATCCCAACCCCAATTACATTGTTAGATAGGCCATTACGAGCGGTATTTGAAGTGGCGCATACCGAATTCCTGGGCGACTTACGAGGGGCTCTGGGATTTAACTCCCTATCTTCTGTAGGTACTGGCATTGAACTAGATCGTAGCGCATCTGATCCTATTTTTACTCGCATCAGAGTGGTGTTTCGCTACCAATTTGGTCAAAATGTGCACGGAACCTCCATTGGCTTGGCTGCCAGCTTCTAATATGGGCAATACAATAGTTACAAATGCTAACTTACTGGTATTTACTCATTTCCGCATCGCCACTTAATGGTGATGCTCTTTCAACATCCTTAAGGATCAAATTATTATGAAAAAAATTATCATTGCTATCGTCATTGCTGCAATCGCAGTTGGCGGCTACTTTTACCTCACAAAACCAAAAGCTCCGATTGCTGGCGTAGCTGCTCAAGAATCCGCGCTTATCTATGATGGCGAAGTGACTAAAATTGATGCTGCAACACGCACAGTTACCCTCAAGAACAAAGATGGTGAAACCTCTATCGTTGCTGGTCCTGAAGTAAAGAACTTTGCAGAAATTAAAGTGGGCGACCATTTCGACGTTGTCTATGAACTTGCTGTAGCCATTGAATTGGTCAAGGTAAAAAATCCAGGCACAACTAGTGAGCAAGTTAGCACCAGCACTACAACTGCTCCACAGGGTGACAAGCCAGGCATGATCACTACAAAAACTGTTACTGCAACAGCTACTGTTGAATCTATTGATGCAGCTAAAAATATCGTTTCTTTAAAAGGTCCACAAGGAAACATCTTCAAGGTTAAGGTTCAGAACCCTGACTTGATGAAAGATATCGCCGTAAACGATCAAGTAAAAGTGGTTTACACAGAAGCGATTGCTGCAGCAGTAAGCGCACCAGCTGCTAAGAAGTAATGCAATAACGCTTTTCTAGTTACTAGAAAGACAAAACCCCAGCAAGTGTGAACTTGCTGGGGTTTGTATTTTCTAGGTTGAAAATTGGGAGGCTAACATTTGGACCTTCTCTTCCATACCCATAAAAATTGACTCCGCCACATCCATTGGAAATGGCCCTGTAATGCTCGACCTTACTTGGTTGATGACAAACCCAGTCATCTCAATAACTTCGCCAATTAATTGCTGTGCTACATCAGCACCAAGACCTGCCTGCTGAGCCTGAGCCATCCAGTGTCTATAGTGAATTTTATCTAGCAGGTAGTAGTTGGACGATCCCCGAACAGCCATTGCTAGCTTCGCTTTTTGGGGTGCCATTTGATTTGCCCCAAAACCTATTACTGGGTGCGCTGATAACACGTCATAAATTGGAGTTGCTTGGTATTGAGAGCCCGGCAGATGCGCAATGCTAAAGTTTTTACCATGTCCATCAGTTGCAGCTAAGATCCAAAAAATAATTTGTGTTTTAAAAAAATGTATTCGATCTTGCTCTGCGTTCACCGACCCCAGCAATAACTTCATTGCAGATGTGATACTCGGACCTCCATCCGCTTGATATTTGCTCATTGGCGATATGCCCATTGCCTGACAAAAATCCTCCTGAGGGAGACGCATAATCCATTGCCCATCAGCAGCTAATCTCCGGTCAAAGCGCTCAATGATCAATACTTTTTGATCCTCAAAAGAATTAATTTCACAGGAAGCAGTTGGAATACCATATGCAGCCATAATTTTAGAGCAGAGCCACTCATTCTCAACCGATGTGCGCATGTCAGCACGCATATGACCAACCAAACCCAAGGGCAATTTCAAAATATGTGTAGTTGGAGTGCTACCTTGAGGCAAGAGCCAACGTCCATCGCACTTAAGTAGCGCAGTTTTTTCTTGCGCACCGGCTATGGATAGTCTTAAATCATTGCTTTGCTCTGCTTGCCTGAAAACTGAATCCGACGAGACGCGACGAAGATGATCTGCAATCTCCTCATTACTCAATGCTCGACCTTGAATTTGATAAATTTCTGCTGGCAACTCACCATCGGGCAGGAGCTGTATAGCCCCAACACAATCGCGACCAAGCTGAGATAACAAGTCAAAGGCGCCCAAACTTTTTACCTGATAACGACTCGCTAACCTCCTACGAATCACGTCACTATCAGGCAATAAGTTATCAAAATAATAATTAACAGGATCGCCTTGATGCGCCGCATTACCCGGCAAGAAAGGAAGAGATAGCGATAGGGGTCTTGCTTCTGCCCGCATAATCCATTCATTAGAATAGGAGAAGCTTTCAAGTTGTCTTGTGATTTGCCAAGTGCCCACTTGAACACCATTCATCCAAATGGTTAGGCCTCTTGATTTTGTGCGAGCTGCCATGACTACCAAATCTCCTTGGACTCAGATTTCATGTTGGTTTTTGCTTCTTTTGAGTTTTTAATAATCTGTTCCAGTGATATTTTGACATCCAGGATCCGCAAGACCAGGAACAATCTTTCAAGAGTGGCTAATTGCGGATTGCCCTCAAAACGCGCATAAGCTTGCTGACTAATTCCGAGCTTTTGCGCCATATCGGCCTGAGTCACCCCCTTTTGCTTTCGGAAAGCCCTAATGAATAATTTCAAGGTCTCTAGGGTTTGAATTTGATAAATCATCTGCAGCCTCGCTAATAATACAACTTTTAAATTGTAATGCACAATAACAACATATGTTTTGTATATTAACATAACAACTTTTAAATTGTAAATAACAGTGTAAGCTTACCGACACCGACCCTTTTTGTCGTTCAGACCTCAACGATCAATGAAGGGTTGAACTCTGGATTTTCCGCATGGCTAGAGCGAACATAGCCGCGAGGATTGCACACCACTCTAGTGCCGTTCATTTCATAATCACAAGAGTCATGGGTATGACCATGAATCCAAAGCGACATCTTTCCAAATAAATACAATAACTCTGATGCAAAACACGCTGACAACAAATCAGGTTTATAACGCTCTGCAACAGAATGCATTGAGGGAAGATGATGGGTGATAACTACAGTCTCACCATCGAAAGGAACATCCAACTCTCCCCTAAGAAAAAAGAGTGACTGCTCATGCAATTGGATCGACTTTTGTGGCGAGAAGCCAATTCGTCCATCACCGATTCTCCTGAAATCTGAATCGCTACTACTTCTATAGACACTTTCTAGCCTAATATTTAGTCTATTAGGAGGTGTGTCATGAGTACAAGAAGACGGTTTACTGAAGAGTTCAAGTTAGAGGCAGTCAAACAGGTAGTTGAACGGGGTTTTGGTGTTCGAGATGTGGCTGCTAGGCTGGGCACCTCACCCCATAGCCTGTATGCCTGGATTAATAAATATGGTATTCCAGCCGAGCAGCGTCTAGTGGGGGATGATCAAACGGCTAAGCTTAAAAGACTGGAGGCGGAGCTGCGGCGGGTTACCGAAGAGCGCGACATCCTAAAAAAGGCTGCCGCGTACTTTGCCAAGGAGTCCGGTTAAAGTACGCCTTCATCAAAAAGCACCAGCATGAGCATGCCATCCGCACCATGTGCAAGGTTTTACGAGTCCACCACAGTGGCTATTACGCCTGGCTTAA